>JBILWM010000018.1:0-43062 GCA_044369905.1 Terrimicrobiaceae bacterium
TTGTAAAAAAATACTACACGACCGGAAATGCCCGCAGCCAAATCACCATAGAGAGCGTTGCCGAATGAAGACCGAAAAAGCCATGAGCAAGCGCGCCTTCATGCGAGAGACCGGATTTTCTTTTCCGACCGTCCAGAAACTTTGGGCCGACCCTTCGTTTCCCGTGGTCGCAGAGAAGGTGTTTTGGAGCGACTTTGTGACATGGCGGCGGAGAACCCGCCAGTCCCAGAATCCGCAAAAGCCGCCAAATCCTGAACCTGATGCCGGTCATACAAAAGATGGATCAATTCGGAGGAATGATTCACCAGCCGCATTGCCACCTCGCGCGGCACGCCTTCGCGCCTCATTTGTGTAATTTTTGTTACCCTCAGACAATGGTAGCTCACGCCCTTGATCCCCACGCTTTGAAAGAAATTCTGCCAGCAACGGGAAGGTTGAAACGGAAAACTCGCAATCGTGTGGGTGCGCCGCTTCTCTTTCTTCATTTCGCTAAACAGCGGGAAAAGAGCCGAAGGAATCGGAATACTGAACGCTTTGCGTTGGCCTCCTTTCGGAGTGGGAAAAGTAATTGTGGGCACAGCGGCTTCCAGGTCGATGCAGGTGAGGGGAATCCTCGTTTCCCGCAGGCGACAGCCAGTGAAAAGGCCAATTTCAAAACATACCCGCATCCATTCTTCGCGGGACTTCACGGCCTCGCGGCACAATTCAATTTCCTCCGGAGTGAATGCTCGCTTCACCTTTGTCTCATCTTTATGAAGCTTCAGGCTCGCCAGAGGGTTCGCGACAATAAGGCTGCGACGCACCGCCTCGTTCATGACCATTTGGAGAAATTTTACTTCTTGAATGGCAGTATTGCGTCCACCGCTTTTACCGCTCTTCTTTTTCCGCCCCACGCGCCAAACGATGTAATCCTCAACATGCGAGTAGCGCACGGAGGCAATATCCAGACGATTTTCCTGCAGAAACATCTGCACCCATCCCCAAGCCCCATTATATCGAATCTTGGTGTTTTCGGACAACCCGCTCGTCGCAACAAAGCGATCCACCCACTCCCAGCCAATCTTGGAAACCGGAGCAGAGCGAAATTCAGAAGCCTCCGCCTCGGCACGCAAAGCGCGCGCCTTGGCTGTTTCATTCGGGTCATCGTGTCGAAGACCTGTGGAGGATTTCTTCCATTCTCCGTCAACTTTGTGACGCAGATACCAGAACGGCTTACCGGACATTTTAAAAAGAGAGGCCATATGATTGTGATGTGTTTTCCTAATCCCGTAGGGGGACAAGGGGGACAAATCTAAAAAACACGATGTCGCTTCTTTAGGCAAATCAAAACATTATGCAACACTATAAAACGACTACTAAAATCGTCGGTTCGATTCCGACCCTCGCCTCATTTTTCCTTCTAAGCCGCTCTGGTAAAGGCTCTGCGGGCTTTAAAAGTTTTTGGACTCCTTCAAGACTGTGCACTTCCAGTGAACAATGCGGCGAGGTTTTGATCGCTTTCGGAGTCCTCGATGAGGGCGAGGTCCCTGAGGTCTTTTTCAAAAAGACGCATTCCTGCTATCTCGGAGACTGGTAGCCATTCGTCGAGGTGTCGCATTATTGTGCGAAGGTCGGTGTCGGCGGGTTGTTCGTCCTCCACGGGAAGTCCGCTTGCGTAGTTTGTGTGCTGGCGGTTGCGTCGTGGCTTTGGCGTTTTGGGAATAGGGCAAAGCTGAATCCACGCATCGGCACGAATTGTTCGCGTATCTGCAGCGAGCCAGATCAACACGGCCCCGTTGGACAAGCATGTGTGCGAGTGGGCGTGGATTTGAATATGAGGCGGGCGGTTGCGCAGGACCTCGAAGAGCATGAGCGCCGTGTCGTGAATCATCATTCCAGGTCCCAGTAATTCGAGCGTTACTTTATCTGTATCCTCGCGCAGAGCCTCATACAGGCTTGAGAGAAGGATGGCTGGGTCTCGTTCGGCAAGGTTGAGGAACATTAGAGGGCGCAGGTGGAATCATTGCCGCGTGCGGGCACTTTGAGTTTCTGGCCGATACGCAGTTGGCGTGGATCGGTGATGCCGTTTGCCTCCATGAGTTCGCTATAGGTGACTTGGAGTCGGCGGGAGACGGCATAAAGATTGTCTCCGCTACTTAGTGTGTATTCGCTGGCCGGCGCTGGGGGCGGTGTCGCGGCAACAGCTTTTGCAGGGGCTGGCGATAGGGTATTTTCTGCAACGACCGGCTGAGGACTTGTGGATACTGGGATTCTTTCCTGCACCCCGGCATCCGCCTTGGTGTGAGGCGCTGTGTTTTTTGCTGCGAGGAATGTCTCCTTGAGCGCGGCTTCGCCTGGTTTTGGAGCAGGCGGAGTGGCGGGAGTTGATTTCGTGGCGGCAACCGCAACCGCTTTGGCAGGGGTGGGTTTTGAGGGTATGCACTCGGCCTTTTTGGGAGCCACATGTGCAGGCTTGGAAGTCGCTGCAACCTTCTTCGGCGCGGGTGGCAACGCCTTCACTTCAGGCGTTGCGTCGGGTTGAGGCCATTCGTTTCTCGCGAGCGCATCGGACTTCGGTCCGCCGGGTGTTGTCGCTGGCGTCTCCACCGCTGCGGTGGGGTGGGGGGCTTTGGGCTTAAGGCTGCTTGTGGCATAGATGCCGCAGAGCAGGATCAAATGGAACCCCAGCACGATCAGGAAGGCCCATTTGAAAGAAAGTCCCATCTTGATGAAGCGGGCTTTCAGTTTGTTTTTTTCGAGTTCGGTTTCGGGATCGATATCGATCCAGTGAGGGGGGCGGGTCGGGTAGGATGGGGATGTTTTCATCGCTCGCTGTATCCTTCAAAAATAGAGTGAATGCAAATCGCCGAGGCCTTTAGAGCCTTTGCTGGTCTTATTTTCCGGCCATTCGACCAGCGGACGCGACCATTCGACCGGTGAAATCAACCGTTCGTTGAATTTGCAAAAAAGTTCGTTTTTACACGGCCTTGAGTCGGCGGAATTCGGAGCTGTGCCTTCGCGAGAGTTCGATCTTCACACCATTGGCCATGGTCAAAATCATGAAGCCCCCGTCGGCATCTTCGACATTGGCGATATGGTCCAAATTCACCGCATGGCTGCGACTGGCCAGAAAGAAAATCTCCTCGTTCAATCGTTCGCGGACACTTTTAAGAGTGCCATTCACCGTGACCCCGCGCCCGTCTCCAAGCAGCAGACGGGTATAGGCATCCGAGGCCTCCAGCACTTGGATATCACCGACGCGGAGCAGCACATTCTTGCTGCCGTCTCGAAAAAGCACCTTCTCTTCGCTTGAGAAAGGCCGCTCCTCGGCAGGCTGCGAAACACGCTTGAGGCTCTCCTTCAAGCGGCGTGGATCGACCGGCTTCAGCAAATAATCCACCGCCCGCACCTCGAAAGCACGAAGCGCATGGTCAGGATGCGCCGTGATAAAAATCGCTGGAATTCCCTCCGCAGGTAGGGTGTCGAGCAGGTCGAATCCCACCTTCCCTCCACGCAATTCGACATCCAGTAGCAACACATCAGGCCGCTCCTCATTCAATGCCTTCACGGCCTGTTCAATCGTCCCGACATCGCGCACATCAGTCACACCGATTTTGGCCAGCACTTGTCTCATGCCCCGCCGCGCAGGCGGTTCGTCGTCGAGTATCAGAACCTTCATTGAAGCGACCAAGGCACTCTTTCGGAGGCCGTCTTGTCAAGTGCCATCCTTAGTTTTAAGGTCTCCTCGGTTATGCGCAACAATTTGACCCGGCTCGAAATTATCCACGCTCTCGTTGCGCTCGACGCGGAATGCGAAAAGCGGGGCATAGCGGGCGAAATCTGCATATACGGTGGTGCCGGGATGGTGCTTGTGTTCGATGCCCGTCAATCAACGAGGGATGTTGACGCTGTGTTCCGGCCCAAAGCCGAAATTCGGACAGCTGCCGAGGCTGTTGCCTCTCGGTTGGGATTGCCGCTTGATTGGCTGAATGATGGTGTGAAGGGCTTTCTTTCCGAGGCCGAGGAGACAAGACGGATTTCGATCCCTGAATTGGAAGTATTGCAAAATCTCCGCATCGTTTGGCCAACACCCGAATATCTTTTGGCTATGAAGTGCATGGCTGCGCGCTCCGATGACTCTTCCATGGACAAGGAAGATGTTGTGTTTCTGTTTCGCCAGCTTGGTATACAAAGTGAGGAGCAGGCTTTGGAGATTGTAGAGCGGTTTTTTCCGAAGGAGCGTATCCACATCAAAACGCATTATTTCATTTCCGAAAATTTAGACTCGTTGAAGCAGTCGGAAGGAAGCGAACCATGATTGCCGAACGCATCGCCAGTTTAGCAGAAGTAGCTCAAATCGCCTTGCAGGAAGGCTCCTTGAGCTTTGCTCTTCGCGATTTTCTGGATGGTTTCTATGCAGATGTGGATCTCCAGAAGCTCTCCGAGGAGCCACAGCATATTTCGGCGGCACTCGATGACGGCGGTTTTGCGGATGCCTATCTGGCCGCTGTTTGCGATCATCTCTGCCGTCGTTACGCTTTGCCAAAGCCCGACTGGATTTTTGCGCCAGACAGAATACTCCAGCGCCCTCATTTTGCGGCAAAAACTCATGGGTTGAGAATGGTTCTGCTTCAAGAGTCACCGCCCGCCTTTCGTGAGCGCAATATTTTTGTCAGCGCGAATGCGCTGTCACGCGCTTGAAATTTTCCGTAGTCCGCTCACTTCTGTGTCTGCTTGATCCGCAGCAAAGCCTGCACCATTCCTTCGGCGGGTTTGGAAAACTCCACTCCGCTCCCAGTCGGGCAGGCGTCTCCGATCCGTGCGCGCACGCTCGCCAGGCCGACATTGTCTTTCCAGGCGGAGGGGTCTGAATTTGGTGGCGCGGTGTTTCGGACGCACACAACAAGGTCGCCGGCTTCCATGCGCGCATTGAGTTCCACCCTGCCAAAGCCATCATCCACTCCATGCTTCACCGCGTTTTCCACGAGCGGTTGCAGCAGCATCGGCGGCAACAAAAATCCACCAGTATCGGCATCTGCGCTGACGCTCCATTCCAAGCCCTCCTCGTAGCGCATTTTCTCCAAGCGAAGAGTCTCGCGAATGATGTCCAGTTCCTCGGAAAACGGAATCAACGCTTCCTTGGATAGGTCCAATGTTTTCCTCAGGAGCTGTGCAAGCGAGGTCACGCCTTCCTGCGCTGCATCCCTGTCCGAGCAGATCAGGCCATGGATCGCGTTGAGGCAATTGAAGAGAAAATGTGGATTCACCTGGGCCTTGAGGCGCTCCAATTCGGCAGTCTTCTGTGCAGCCACAGCCTGCAGTGCCTTCCCGCGCCTCTGGGACTCCGCGCCTGCCGCGATGAGGAGACCCGTGGTGGCGACAATTGCGATGAATGCCTCGATCTGCCAGATCGTGCCAACCATGGAGCTCGAAACAAACGGCCCGCAACCGCGACTGGTGAAGGCTGCCGCCGTGAAGACGATGAGAAGCACTGAGAGCGCGGATACGGGCAGCCCTCGACTCAGCGCGACCCAGACCAAAAAGGGAAATGGCAAATACGCCAGCGCCTGCATGGAAGCCGTTGCAGAGGGCTTTCCTTGAAAAGCCAACCACGCTGCCAGAAAGACGCAGCCAAGTTGGACGAGGCTCGCCGCCACATCATGAAACCGCGTCGTCTTTGGCCAAAATCGCCCGCTCGCCATCAGCAAAACCACCGGAGCCACGACGACTGTCCCGGCTGTGTTTGTTGCCCAGTAGATGCTCGCCACAGACCACAGGCCTACCTGCGGCATCATGCCGGAAATCACAAGGCAGCCCGCGCTCCAAAGCCCCGCCACGCCCATGGGAATGGCCGCACCGAGCCCCGCAAGCAGGAGCACATCGCGAGTCGATGAGATACGGATATCAAACCGCGACCTCGCCAACAGAGTAGCGCCTGCCCCCACGGCCGCTGTCATTCCCGCAGGAGCCAGAATCGTGAAGATCCATGGATTCCCCGCTCCAAGGCTGCTTAAAAAAAGCGGTAGAAAAATTCCCGGCAACACCTGCGGACCGAGCAGCAGAGCGAACGCCAGCGCCACACCGCCCGCTGGCCAAATCGGAGAAAACACCGCGTCGGCGTTTCCAAAAAGTTTCGCCGATCCCATGGCCGTCAAATAAACCGCCGCCGCGACAGTCGCGTTGGCCAAAATGACTTTGCCTGCTTGCCTCAGTGGGTAAATGGCCGACACGCGGGAGTGGTTAACCTCTTGCTCTGGCCATTGCAAACCCTCTTCGTTCCGCACCGCTCCCTTCGACATGTCCAACAGCCACGCCTGCCTACACATTCTAAGACCTCGCTCACTCCTCCGTTCCGTAGCCACGACGAGCCAGAGGGCGTTTATCAATCCAGAGTTGGGCGGCCTCCCCCAGACGCCATCAATTTAAAAAGCTGCTTGGCTTCTTATAAAAAAATCAAATCTCATCGCCCGGCAGAGGCGGCACATCAGGCACACTGGCCAAGTAGTTGTCCCAATCCGTCCGGCTACCTTGGGATGCTTCTTTCCGCAGATAGTCGAGGGAGGACATCACCGCCAACTTTTCTCCGGCGGCCATTGCCAAAAATTGCTCGATGGAAAATCCCTCCCTCTTGCCCAAACTCTCGATTCCTTCTTTCAGCCCGCTTGGGAGTTGAATGCTGATCGTGCTCATGGTTTGTTTTGAAGGAGTTTCAAGAATTTTCCCAGAGTAATTGCGGATATGCCGAGTTGCTCGTATCAAGAACAACCGCACAATTCTCGGATACAGCGATTCAGTCACGGTGTCGAGTTTCGTGCTCCAAAATACTCAGTAGCCAATCTAAAAATCAAAATCCAACATCCGAAATTCGCTTCACCATCCCGCCACGCCGGAGTCGCGCAGCGCGAAGGCGGATCGCCTTCCTGTTCACATGAAATCGCCAGTTTGAATCATCCTCCCACCCAAAATCCAAAATTCAAAATCCAACATTCAAAATGACCCGCCTCCTCGCAACCGCCCGCGCTAACGCATCCAGACTTGCAATCTAAACATGCCTGAAGAAACTTCCACTGGTGAGCAGTATCGAAACCATTCGCCGCTGGAGAGCTCTGACGCCGGAGCGCAAAATGCAACTCCGGTGGGAAGCCATTCCCCTGAATGTGGCTCGCAGCATGGCCTTCGAGAGAGAACCGGTGGACATCCAGACGATTCGCGCGATACACGCCCAGACAGAGCCACCCGCCTTGTTGAAACAGCATTTGGCATCCTCAGCTACTCCCAATTAGCTCCCCTTCTCGGCGAGCGAGTCACACATCTGGAGGAGTCGGTGCAGGCGGAGGAATTTCGTAGCTCGCCTTTGGATGAAAATCTGCTTCTTGAGTTCCATCGACGCATCTGTGGCGACCTCACACCCGATTGGGCAGGAAAATGGCGCAGTGTGGAAGTTACTGTGGGGCCATTGACGCCACCCGCGCCGCACCAATTGCCGATGCTCATGCGGGACTACGCGCTCGATTTGCAAGCGCGCTGGGACGGTGCGACGACCGATGACATGGATCTCGCCTTGGAGTTCCTCGCATTCGCCGAAGGCCGGTTTCTCAGTATCCACCCATTCCGCGATTTCAATGGACGCACCATCCGCGTCTTTCTCGCTGAGTTATTGCGCCGCCTCGATTTTCCCCTCGTCAATCTCGCCCCAGAAAAAGATGAGGCCCGTGCCCTCTACTTCGCAGCTTTGGAGGCCGCCGACCGCTGCGACTGGCAACCGCTCATCGCCATATGGAGCCAACGCATCGCCGAAGCTGCCACCCTCAATCAGAAATGATCGAATCTAAAATCTAACGCTTACAAAAGCGTCGAGAGACGAGAGACCAGCCTCGAGCCCCCTTTTGTAGCGGCGTGTCTATGACCGCCACTCCTCCTGATGCTCGCAGAGCGGCTGTCGAAGAGGATCGGCGGGCAGGAGCAAGGAGTTGTAGAGTTTAAGTGCTCCCAGTTTTTCGTTGCCGAAAAAACATCCGGCGCGGCGCCTTCGCGGCGTGATCGCGTCTATCCCGACGGGCAATCAAATCCCGGTGGGCTTGTCGCCGTGGATGAGTTTGGCTCGGCATGCTTGGATGATCTTTTTCTGGAACGCTTTCAGTTCCGGCTTTGGGTCAGGCAAGTCATCGAACAGTCGCGCCACTTCGCTGTAAAATTGATCTTCTGCCTTGGCACTTTCTTCCGAAAGCGGGTCGAGCGAGTGGGCGGCCAGATCGTAGCGCCCGGCCAGAAAATTCATTTTTTTGCGCTCGATCACGCGTGGAGGGCGTGCATACGCCGACATTTGTTGCGCAAATCCAAAATCCTGTCGTAGAAAAGCTCAGCACCGCAAGCGGGATGCTGTTTTTGAAAAACTCCAAGCCGTTCGGCGTATTTGTCGCAAATCGCGACCATGGAGCCCCAGCACTCGGAGACTTTCTCGATGTCTTCCTCTCGACGAACCATGGAGACGACCACTCGATACACGCCGAGCAAGCCAGCTTCCAACCGGCTGGCTTCGTCGCGAAATAGTGCGCAGGAATCGAACGGAATCCTTTCGACCGCTTTGTTAAATTGGGAAATGCCGCTTTCAGCAATGGCCTTGAAATCAGAATCGGTCACGCAAGTCATATCTATCCAAATTTCTCTTTCGCTATTCAAATGCAAGCTAAAATCCAGCACACCAAAAGCCTCGTGCCCCCTTTTGTAGCGGCGTGTCTATGACCGCCGAATCCTCTCAGTGCCCGTAGAGCATCTCTCCAAGCGGGTTGGAGAACATTCCCTCCACTTTTTATCCGCTACACGCCACAGCGGCTTCGCCGCCTTTCAGGCTCTCAGATTTCAGCCTTTCAGCGTTTCCACCTTGTCACGCCGTAGGAGCGCAGCGCGAAGGCGGACTCGCCACTCGTGACAGAATTGAAGAACAGGGAATTTATTTCTAAAAAGGAAGTATTCTTTCCTTTGTGTATCCTGAAATTTTTTACAAACCATTCCTATGAATAATTTAAAGCATTCCATATTTTTTGAAAAATCTCAAAACGGTATTGATAAATCATCGTAATGTGGTTGATTATCGGCCAATGATTACTCGAAATATTACTGCAAATTGCTCCGCTGCGCTTCTCGATACTCCCGTTTTGCTCCTGGCAGGAGCGCACCCATCCCTTCAATTTAAAAAAGTCCAAACATTTTGGTCCTGCCGAGTCACGGATTCCTATCGCGCCCTTGCTGTCATGGATGGAGATACGGCGGTTTGGTTTTGGATTGGAACTCATGCGGAATACGAATTGTTAATCCGAAGGAAATAGGGGACTAGGTGTCATACAACATTTTATTTAAATTTGTTGAAATGCATTTATGACAAGGTGATTGTGGATTAAAATTTTGTTATTTAACCACGAATTGCACGAGTATTCACGAATGGGGGGGCGGCTTCGCCGGAGAATTTTATTGTCGGTTTTATTCGTGTTTATTTGCTAACTTTGACTCAATCGCTCCCGCTTTTTCGCCCTTCGGGCCAACCGTAGGTTGCTCCACCTCATGCCCGCCCAGACATTCGGTTGTGGTTCACATGGGCGGTGCTTGCGGTGATCGGTTGGCCGAGGAGGACCTCAGCGTTCCCGGAGGAAGTCAGAGGTCTCAGAAATTAAATTTCTGACATTCATGGAATTTGAGGAGCGGCGTAGCGCTTTAGCGAGCGGCGAGTAAGTCAAAATTAGGTTGATTTGTATTTAAAATCGTATGATTGTTTCCATATGAAAACGACTTTGGATATTCCAAGCGGTTTGCTGAGTGAGGCAATGAGGTTTGCTGGAGCGAAGACGAAACGCGCTGCGGTGCTGGCTGCCTTGGATGACTTCTCGAAGCGTGGCCGAATGCGCGAGATGGCCATGAGATTGGGAAATTCCGAAACATTCATGACAGCTGTGGATTTGGAAAGCCTGCGCCTTCAGGAGAAACCGGAATGACGCTGGTCGATACATCAAGTTGGATTCAATATCTCCGCCGTGATGGGGAAGCAGAAATGAAGGAAAAAGTCCGTAGTTTGCTTTTGGATGGGGCGGCGGTTCTATGTCCTGTGGTTATCGCGGAGTTGTGGATGGGAGCTGGCTCGAAAAAGGATCAAGACGACTTGACGGATTTGAGCGCGGTTTTGCGGTGCTTGCCGATGTCTGAAGAAGTTTGGGAGTGTTCATTTCGCCTTGCTCGCATCTGTCGGGCCAAGGGAACACCAGTTCCCTCAAGCGACTTAATGATTGCTTCATGTGCATTTAGCCATGGAGTGAAAATATTGGCGAAAGACAAGCACTTTGAAACTCTGGAGGAATACCGAGAGTTGGTAAGATAGCGAATGGCGAAAACCCGGCGCAAGCTCTGCGGCCGCGAGGGATGGTTTGTTTTTGACTATGAAAAGCTGAAGACCAAGGCATTCATTGTGACGATACGAAACTGATCCCAACTCCATGAAGAAACTCCTTTTTATAGCCGCGATTTTGTTCTCCATACCGAGAGGCGAGGGGAGCGAAGTTAAAGATCCAATCGACATCGCCATGGATGCCGCCATGGACAGGAACAGCTCCACAGTTGGCATGTGCGAGGCTATCGCTGCTGCCCATGAGAAATGGGAGGAGCGGCTCAACGCGGCCTGGGCAAAACTAAAAAAGAAGATGCCGGCTGACGAGTTTGCCGAGTTGCAAAAAGCCCAGCGCGCGTGGATCGCGTATCGCGACCTCCAAATCAAATCCTACGAAGCCACCTATGCAAAAATGGACGGCACGATGTGGATTCCATGCAGTGCCAGTGCGGTCATGGACCTCACTAAGCAGCGCGTTCAAGACTTGGAGAGCCTCTTGGGACTTCTCGATGAACGCTGATAATAGACGCCATGGACTGAAACAAAGCCTGCAAGAGATGAATCCAATCCTACCCATTCAGACATGAAAAAGCCGCTTGGAAAATCTCACATGATCTAACATAATCTCACATGGAAAAGTATGCTGGCATGTTAGATTTTCGAACAAGTCGATTGAGCCGGAGGCTGGAGTTGGGAGCAAGTCTGGCGGAGCGCGTCTATGCCATGATTGCGGAGATCGATGGGGTAAGAAATGGTTGGCGTCTGGCTGGTCGGCTGCAGGCTCGCACTTTGGAGCGCTTGGTTCGTTCGGTGATCGTGACTTCGACCGGTGCTTCAAACCGTATTGAGGGAAACAAGTTGAGCGATGCGGAGGTGGAGGCGTTGTATAGCCAACTGCGCATCAAAAAATTCCGCACTCGTGACCAGCAGGAGGTGGCTGGTTATTTGGAGGTGCTGGAGTCTGTTTTTCAGAACCACCGGGAAATGAGCGTGGGCGAGTCTTTGATTTTGCAACTGCATCGGGACATGTTGCGCCACAGCGAGAAGGATGAACGGCATGCCGGCATTTACAAGTTTGGACCGAATCGCGTGGAGGCGAAGGATGCCAAAGGCCAAGTCGTGGGAATCATTTTTGATCCCACCCCGCCGCATTTGGTTCCCAAGGAAATGCAGGAACTCGTGGAATGGTATGGCTGGGCTTGCGAAGAGAAATTTCGTCACCCGCTGATCCTTGCGGCCAATTTTCTTTTTGAGTATCTGGCCATCCATCCCTTTCAAGATGGCAATGGGCGCACAAGTCGTTTGCTCGCCAATCTGATCCTGCTTCGAGAGGGCTATGAATTTACGGAAGTCGTGTCCCACGAAAAGTGCATCGAGGCACGCAAAGCGGATTACTATCTGGCTCTGAACAGGACACAGCGAAGTTGGAAAACCGCGAGCGAGGATCTCTCGGAGTGGCTGGTTTTTTTTCTGGAAATCGTCCGCGAGCAGGCGAGGGGAGCGATTCGCATCCTTGCCGATGATGGATCGGAAAACTTGCTCTCCGAGAAGCAATGGGAAGTCTGGAACTGGGCTCGCGCCAGAGGGGACTTTAGTCGCAAGACTGCTGTGGAATCTCTCCGCATGCCGCCGCGAACAGTCGAAAGCGCCATCAAAAAACTTTTGGACCTCAAAAAAATCGAACGATTTGGTGAAGGGAGAGCCACCAGATATCGTCTGAAAGCGGCGTCAATCAACGCCAGCAACTTAACGGAATAAACCATTGAAAAAATTCATTCTCTGCGTGTTCTTTGACTCGCTCGCTCCCGCTCGTCAATGTTGACTCGTTCGCTCCCGCTCATCTCGCCCCGGAGGGGGCTGCCTTCGGCACTCTCCCGCGCGGCTACCCTCGCCGCCTGGGTGCCCTTCGGGCCAACCTTCGGTTGCTCTACCTCGCGCTTACCCTCGCGCTCGGTTGTGTTCTCGGTTGTGTTCTCGGTGTCCTCGGTGTTCAAATCCAAGCCAACTTATAAAATATTACCTACAAAAATTTCACTTTTAATGTTAAAATAACCTGCTAAAATAGCATAAATGTAGCGAAGAGAACTCGACGAATTATTGAAATGGAAGACTCGCGCTGGCCGCAAGCCGTTGGTATTGCGTGGGGCTCGGCAGGTTGGGAAATCGCATTTGGCACGGGCGTTGGCAGGTGCAGCTTTTGAGGGAATCCTGGAGCTGAATTTTGAGAGGGATGCCTCGTTGGCGGGGCTTTTTTCCGGGGCATCGGTGAAGGAGACCGTGCGGCTGCTGGAGGCCAGATACGGAATGCCGGTGGTGGAGGGGAAGACGCTACTTTTTCTCGATGAGATTCAATCGGCGCCGGAGGTGTTCGCGAAGTTGCGTTATTTTCACGAGGAATTGCCGGGGCTGCATGTCCTGGCGGCTGGCTCTCTGCTGGATTTGCTCTTGGAGGATCACGCGTTCTCGATGCCGGTGGGGAGGATCGAGTATTTGCACCTGGGACCGCTGGTGTTTGAGGAATTCTTGCAAGCCACTGGGCGTGCGGGGTTGATCTCGTGGATGGCAGGATGGAGCTGGGGGGAGGCTTTTCCGGAGGCGCTCCACGAGGATTTGCTCGCAGCTTTCAGGCAATATCTCGTGGTCGGTGGAATGCCTGAGGCGGTGGCGGTTTTTGCCGAAACTGGCTCTTACCGGGATTGCGCGCGGGTGCAGGAGTCGATCCTGGCGACCTATCAAGATGATTTCCAAAAATACGCCCGGCGGGTGCAGAAGCCCCGGATGGATCGTTTGTTCGCCCGCGTGCCGGCGATGCTGGGGCGCAAGTTCAAATTCAGCGAGGTGGACCTCGCCGAGCGCTCGAAGAATCTCGGCGAGGCCCTGCATTTGCTGTGTTTGGCGCGCGTATTTCATAAGGTGCGGCGTTGCCATGGAAATGGATTGCCTCTCGGCGCCGAGGCCGATGACCGAAACTTCAAGGTGTTCTTCCTCGATGTGGGCTTGGCCTGCAGGGCTTTGGGTCTGCAAATCGATAACCTCGAAAAACTGGATGAACTGTTTTTGGTTAACCGAGGCGCGCTCTGCGAGCAGGCGATCGCGCAGAACCTGCTGCATAGTGGAGATCCGTGGACAAAACCCGAGGCGTTCTACTGGACGCGCGAGAGCCCGAATTCCACAGCGGAGGTGGATTTTTTGGTGCAACACGGAAGTGGGATTCTTCCTGTGGAGGTGAAGTCAGGTAAAACCGGCCGCCTCAAATCGCTCCAACTCTTTCTCAGCGAAAAAAACTCCCCCGCCGCGTTGAGATTCAATGCCGACAAGCCCTCGCTGGCCTTCATCGAGGGCGAGGTAACGACATCCAAACTCGTCTCGCTGCCGCTTCCTTTCATCGGCCAATTTCTTCGACTCGTGCAATCCGCTCCCACCAAGACATCGTCCCAAGACAAACCAAGCCGATGAAAAAACTCATTCTCCACATTTTTGTGATGGCACTTCTCATTGGTCAAATCCAAGCAGTGCAAGTCGAGGCCGAGGGGCGCGCGGCGGGGGATCAGAAAACAGCCCGCGAGCAGGCTCTCGCCGATGCGCTCCGGGAGGCCGTTCGCAAGGGGACTGGTGTCGATGTGCTCGCATCAAGCGGAGTCTCAAATTTCGCGTTGGATTTTGACCGCATCCTTAGTTCCGCATTCGGGCATGTGAAGAGTTACGAGGTCATCAGCTCGCGTCTGGGACAAGATCAAATCTACACGGTCAAGATTCGGGCGGATGTGGAAAAAGGCACGCCGGACGCCAAGAACACGCTGGCTTTGCGGGAGCTCATGCAGCGCAAGGGAGCGCCGCGCGTTGCCATCCGGATTCGTGAGCGTTTGCCAGAACCTGATGGCAATGCCTCGCTGCAGCATGTGTTGGAGGATGCGGCGAAGGGCCTGCAATTTTTTGTCGTCGATCCCGCAAGTCGCGCGGACTTTGTGATCGAGGGGGAAGTGGCGATGAAATACCTGGGTCGCGAAACCCTGCATGGACGACCTCCGCAGCATAGCTTCGCTGCCACGGGCACAATCCGTGCGGTGCGCGGCGATACAGGCGAAGTGATAGCGGTGGATAATCTCTTGGGAAAAAATTCTGTCGGCGGCACGGCATTCGCCAAGGAGGACGCCGCACGCGAAGCGCTCGATCTCGTAGCCCGTCCCAATGGAAACGCAGAGGCCCCGCCAACCATTCTCAACAAAATCCTCGCCCGCTGGGTCACAGAAACTGATCTCGGCGCCATCAAACGCTTGGAGTTCTCCAGCATCAACTCCGAAGACTTCCAAAAAATCCAAACCCACCTCGCCGACACGGAAAAAATCAGCGCCGTCTGGCCCCGCGAGTTTGACTCTCAAGGCATCAGCGTCCTGGATGTCGAAACCCGCCTCGATAATGCCAGCATCGCTCAGGAGGTCGCAAAGGCTATCAGCGGCCGAGCAAAACTCGACCGCAGCACCGAAAACCTCCTCGCATTCAATGCCAGCGGCACAGGCTCAACCACGCCCACCGCCCAAGGCGACGCGAAAAGTAGCGACAAGCCTTGGTGGAAGGTGTGGTAGGAATTTTTTTAAGATTTCTGCGACGGCTTGTCGCAGAAATCGCCTGCGCACAATCTCGCGTTCAATTACAACGAATTCGCCATATTTAAAAACCCAAGCCAGCCCAAGCGCATTGGAACCGGAGGCAATCAAAGCGTGACAATTTGTAACGGTTTGAAAATGGTATCCTCCGACGGCGTCATCGCCTTAGCGTCGTCAGAATGTTTCTGAAGCCGTGAAAAACTTCTTCCTTCCGCCTTCCCACTGCTGACTTTTCTCTCCATGCCTGAAGACCAAACCACCGAATGGAAAGCCGCTTGGCACGATGACCACCTCAAGGTCCTCGGTGGCCTCGCCAATGCCAAAGGCGGTCGGCTTCTCCTTGGTTACGATGATTTCGGCCATGCCCTCGGCGTGTCCGATTCCAAGCGCCTCCTTGAGGAACTCCCGCAAAAAATCCCGCAAATCCTCGGCATCACGCCATCCATCCAACTCCTGCCCGCCAACGGCCTCGACACCCTTGAAATCCGCGTCGCCGCCTCCACCGTTCCGATTTCCCTTCGAGGCCGTTACTACCAGCGAAACGGCAGCGTCACCAAGGAACTCCAAGGCACCTCGCTCAACGAATTCCTCCTCCACAAGTCCGGCCTCACCTGGGACGCCGTCATCGAAGACCGCGCCTCGTTCGACGATATCGACCCCACAGCCATCCAGCGCTTCCTCGCCGACGCCCGCAAGACCGACCGTCTCCCTGACTCCGAGACGCTTCCCATTCCCGAACTCCTCGAAAAACTCGGCCTCGCCGAAAATGGCCGCCTCAAGCGCGCCGCCATCATCCTTTTCGGAAAAGATCCCCTCCGCTTCTATCCCGGAGTCAGCGTGCGCCTCGGCCGCTTCTTGGACAACGATCCCGACCTCCGCTTCCACGAAATCATCGAAGACAACCTCGTCAACTCCCTGCCCGAAATCCTCGAGCGCCTCGACCGCAAGTTCTTCATCAAAACCATCCGCTTCGAAGGCCTTCACCGTTACGAGACTCCGCCCTATCCCCGCGAGGCCCTCCGCGAAGCCTTCCTGAACGCCCTCGTCCACAAATCCTACGGCAGCGGCATCCATATCCAGTGCCGCATTTACGACACTCGCCTCACCTTGTGGAACGAAGGCAAGCTCCCCGACGATCACTCCCCGCTGAAGCCCTGCTCCGACCCCATGCCTCCAAGCCACGAAACCCCCTCCTCGCCGCCGCCTGTTTCAAAGCCGGCTACATCGACGCCTGGGGACGCGGCATTGAAAAAATGACCCACGCCTGCGAATCCGCCGGTCTGCCCACTCCCACCTTCGAATCCAACTCCGGCGGCGTCCTCGCCTCGTTTGCCCTCCACCCCGCCTCGGTCGGCCCTGTGGATTTGCCTAAAACCACCACCCCCGAAGTCGAGGCCCCAGTCGAGGGCCAGTCGAGGGCAGAGTCGAGGGCAGAGTCGAGGGCAGAGTCGAGGGCAGAGTCGAGGGCAGAGTCGAGGGCAGAGTCAGGGGCAGAGTCGGGGGCAGAGTCCAGCCTCGACCGCCTGCTAAACTATCTGGCAGAGAAACCCCATTCAAAATCCGAGATAGCCTTTCATCTGGGTCAAAAAGGGGTTACCGGTGCACTCAACCGAATCGTAAAACAGTTCCTTGAAGAAGGTCTCATCGAACGCACCATCCCCGACAAACCCAACAGCCGCCTCCAAAAATACCGACTCACGGAAAAAGGCAGGAAGAGAAAGTTAGAAGGATGAAGGCAGCAGTATGAAAAAAGCGAAGCCACCTCGCCAGCAGTTGCTCGCCACTTCATCACGCCGTAGTCGCGCAGCGCGGACGAGGACTGCCGGAGGCGCTTTCCGCTTTTATACTTCATCCTTTTTCCACTTCCCGCCACCTTCTGGAACCCAAACCCGTAAAAGGACCCTTTCTTGCTCCAAGGGGTATCAGAAACTATGCGTCGGCTATTTCTTATCCTTCCTGTGCAAGTTGGAAATTTGGTTTAGAGTTGTGCGTGAAAATTCGTTTACTCTCCATTCTCTTACTCACCCTAACTTTTGTGAAAGCCGAAGACTCCAAATCCACTCTCACTCCGCTTCAGGAGCATGTCACCATGCAGTGCGGCACTGAACCTCCGTTTCGGAATGAGTATTGGGACAACAAGCGCGAGGGGATTTATGTTTGTATTATTTCCGGCAAGCCGTTGTTCAGTTCGAGGGATAAGTTTGATTCGGGAACGGGTTGGCCGAGTTTTATTCGTCCGCTGGCAGAGGGGATGATCGAGGAGAAAGTGGACAACTCGCATGGCATGGAGCGTGTGGAGGTGCGGTCGGTCGAGGGGAATTCGCATTTGGGCCATGTTTTTCCAGATGGCCCTGCGCCGACGGGCTTGCGCTACTGCATCAACTCGGCCTCGCTTCGATTTGTCCCGAAGGAGGAACTCGAAAAGCAGGGCTACGGACAATACAAGGCGCTCTTTGAGAAGCCCTGAGTTTTGTAGAGCGGACGCATGATGAGAGGGCCTCGGCGGCGGCAATAGCATGTCTTCATTTCGAATCGGCATTGATCTGGGAACGACGAATTGCGCTCTGGCGTCCGTGCCGGGCGAGTCGACATCCGGTGTCAGCGATGTTCTGTTGATTCCGCAACCCGAAACCGCCCACTCGACAAGCTCGCACTCGACGCTTCCCTCGTTTTTGTATCTCCCGCCGGAGCAGAGTGGACGCTGGATCGCAGGTCGTTTTGCCCGCTCGCGCGCGGCGGAGGTGCCAGGGCGCGTGGTCCATTCCGCAAAGTCTTGGCTTGTGCATCATGCGGCGGACCGGCGTGCGAAGTTTCTTCCCTTAGGTTCGAGCGATCTTGCCGGGACGGATTTGATCAGTCCGGTGGAGGCTTTGTCGCTTCTTCTGCAGACCCTCTCCAAGGCATGGAATGACGCCCATCCGGGTGCTCCTCTTTCTTCGCAGGAGGTGGCCATCACGGTTCCAGCCTCTTTCGATCCTGCTGCGCAGCAACTCACACTGGAAGCCGCGCGGGAGGCGGGTTTCCCTGATTCCACCATCCTTCTCGAGGAGCCACAGGCCGCATTTTATGCCTGGCTGGAAAATGACGCCGCAGCCTTTGAAGCACTTGGCGGGGGGAGTCGAAAATCCCATGTGCTGGTGGTGGACATCGGCGGAGGGACGACTGATCTCAGCCTTTTTGCTGTGGAGCCAAGGCCGGATTCGCCGCTGCCGCGCCTCCAGCGCATCGCCGTGAGCGACCATGTTCTCCTCGGTGGCGACAATCTCGACCTCTCGCTGGCCCATTTTTTAGAGGAAAAGCTCACGCCCGGTTCTCAGTTGCCGCCATCAACTTTTGCACAGCTTCTTGCGCGCTGCCGGGAAATCAAAGAGGAGGCGCTTGGCGAAGAATTCGAGGAGAACAAAGTCTGGCCAGTGGCCGTATCCAAGCCAGGTGCCTCGCTGCTCTCGGGCACGCTTCGTTGCGAGGTTTCATCCAGCGAAATCTCCACGCTCCTGCTCGAGGGTTTTTTTCCTGTTGTGACAGCAGGCGAGTATCCCCTGAGAGCCTCACCGGGACTTCGGGAAATGGGTCTCCCTTACGCCAAAGACCCGGCCGTGACCAGGCATCTCAGCGACTTTCTGCGTGAGCGTGCTCAGGTGGATTTCATCCTCTTCAATGGCGGGCTCACCAAGGCGCCTGCGATCCGGCGCCGCATTCTGGAAAATCTGACGCGCTGGCAACCGGAGCACCTTCCGAGAGTTCTTGAAAACACGGATCCCGACCTTGCTGTGGCGCGGGGAGCCGCGAGGTTCGTGCATCTGCGGTCCACCGGGGATGCTTCGCGCATCGAGGCGGGTGCCTCGCACTCCTATTACATTCGAGTCGGAGCGGACAGTTCCCTGTGCCTCCTGCCGCAAGGAGCGCCTGCCGAAAAGACCTTTACTTCGGGGCAATCAGACCTCTGTGCCCTTGTTGGAAAACCAGCCTCTTTTGAGTTGATGCGTCATGCTCGTCGTCCGGACGACCAGGCGGGGGCCTTTGTGGCGCTTGATGAGGAGGGGTTTTCCGCATTGCCGTCGGTGGAAACAATCCTCGCGCCGCCACCGGGTGCGCGCGCGCCAAGCAATCCCAGTGTGCGGGTGAAACTTCGCGCCTGTCTGCGCGCCACTGGTCTTTTGCGGGTGGAGCTTCTTTGCGCCGAACCGGGTCTCCGCTGGGATGACCCATGGCCCTTGGAATTCTCTTTGCGTGGAGGGAAGTCATCATCCTCACCGAGTCGATCCGCCGATATGTCGGATGCCGTCACCCGCGCCGGCGAGCAATTGGCTGCGTTGCTCGATCCCTCCCGCAGGACCCGCCAGAAGCTTACGGCCAATACCATTTTTACACTCGGTGAGAAGGCCCTTGGAAATGCCAAGGCGACATGGAGCGGCGGCATCGTGCGCCGACTCTTCGACATCTGGCTTGAGGCGGCTCCGCAACGATTCCACTCCGCCGACCACGAGGAGACCTGGCTTCATCTTGCCGGGTGGTTCCTGCGTCCAGGATGCGGCATGACGGGTGACTCCGAGCGCTCAGCCGCATTGGCTGAAATCCTGGCCGCGCCACCGCGTTTTGCGAGTGGAGCGGTGAAAATCCAGCGTTGGATTTGTGCACGGCGCATTGCTGCGGGTCTTGATGCCGTCCGTTCTGAGGCCATCTGGAGTGCCGCCGCAGCCGAGTGGCGCGATGGCGCTGCCCCCTCGGCAGAGATCGCGCTTCTGGCGGGCGCGCTGGAGTCCCTCAGCTCCGAGACAAGCGGCACATTGCTCCGTCGTCTCGTGAAATCCATCGAGTCCCAGCCGAAAAATCCCGCCTTCTGGAAGGCCCTTGGGCGCCTGCTTTCGAGGGGTCTCTTTCACGCAGGAGCGGAGCAAATTCTGCCACCCGAATTCGTTGAGGAGGCTTGGGAAGCTCTTCGCGAAATTGACCCCGGAGAGTCCCTGCGCCCGGAGGCTGCCGCCGCATGGTTGCGGGCCGCGCGGCTCACCGGTCTGCGCCCTGTGGATGTGCCGAAATCCACCCGTAACCAGATCGACTCGCTTTTGAAGCGTTGGGATGTCAATGAAGTCCGCCGCCGCGTGCTTCATGAGTGTGTGCCGCTTGCCGCATCCGACCAGACCGGTCTCCTTGGCGAGGCGCCGCCTCCCGGTTTAACGCTTCAAAGCTAAGCTGGATTCCTCTAACAAGTGTGTCTTCCACATGAAGACCACAGGTATCTTTCGAATCAAAGGCGTTGTTCAGCACTATGACTGGGGAGGTTTTGATTTTATTCCCGCCTTGCTGGGACAACCACATCCCTCTATGAAGCCCTGTGCCGAACTCTGGCTTGGTGCCCATGGGGGAGGCCCCTCGATCGTTGAGTCGCAGGAGGGAGACTTGTCTTTGGCGGAGTTGATTCATTCCTCCCCTGGCGAGGTTTTGGGCAAGAGTGTCGCAGAGCGTTTTCAAAATTTGCTCCCGTATCTTTTCAAAGTTCTTGATGCGCGGAAAATGCTCTCCATTCAAGCCCACCCGACGATTGCCCAGGCGCAGGCGGGATTTGAGGCAGAGGAAGCCGCCGGCGTTCCGCTCAAGGCTTCCACAAGAAATTACAAAGACCGGAATCACAAACCAGAGGTTCATGTGGCTCTCACCGATTTCTGGATGCTCCACGGGTTTCGTCCGCTGGAGGATATTGCCGCGAGCCTCCAGAGTGTGCCGGAGTTGAGGACCCTCATGCCCGATTTTGGCAGTCGCCTGCAGGCCGCCGATCCTTCTGCCAGAGCGGCGCTTCTCAAGGAACTCTACGAACGCGTCATGACGATGTCGCAGGCCGAGGTCGACGGTTTTCTGAATCCGCTGATCGCCCGTCTCGAAAAAGAATCGCCAACAAACAAAGACCTGCCCGACTTCTGGGCCTTGCGCGCCGCGCGCGAGTTTCCTTTGCCGGATGCTCACCGCGACCGGGGAATCTTTTCCATCTACCTGCTCAATCTCGTTCGCCTGAAACCGGGGCAGGCGACCTATCAATCTGCTGGAACACTTCACGCCTATCTTGAGGGCGTGAATGTGGAGTTGATGGCGAACTCCGACAATGTGCTGCGCGGCGGCCTGACTCCCAAAAATGTCGATGTCCCTGAGTTGATGCGCGTGCTTCGTTTCGACGAAGGCAAGGTCGATATCATTCACGGACGGGATGCCGGAAATGGCGAGACTGTCTTCCCGACGCCTGCGGAAGAATTTGAACTCAGCCGCATCCAGTGCGGACCAGGCGAGGCATACCAATGTGGCCACCGCAATGGGCCGGATATCTTGATTGTGATGGAGGGAGAGATCACCGCCTCATCCCACGGGGAAACTCTGCAACTCAAGGCAGGGGAATCCTTCTTTGCTCCCCAGTCGGCGAGCTATGAGATCAACTGCCCAAGCGGCTCGGCGGTTGTTTTCAAAGCCTCCGTGCCACCAGCGGAGTAGGGGACTCGCGGCAAAATTTATCAAGCCGACTCTGCGGTGCTGCCGAGCATTTCGAGGAGGAGTGACATTCTGGCCTCGAGGTCGATGGTCTCGAACAGGGTGCGGCGGTGGATGGAGTCGGTGATGAGAGTCGATGCGATGAGGTCCGCGAAGGCCGAGTCAGAAATCGGCGAGTGCAGGTAGTCGGCGAAGCCATTTTGCGTCTCCAGACCCTCGGCAATCAGTTCCTCGCAATTGCTCAAAATGCGGGAGCGTAGTTCAGTGAGGTCGCTGGTATCTTGTTCATCCCTGAGGATGCGGATGTTCGCATGCGGCCTCGGCGTGTTTTTAAAGCCAGAGAATTCGATCCGTGAGAGCCCCTGGAGGACCAGGTTGGATGTTCCATCGTCATTCGTCACGCAGGCTCGAATGACACCGAGTCCACCGATTGGAGCGATGGTGGTGTCGTCGTAGGTGTGCGCGATGGCGAACATGCGGTTCCCGGCGAGTGCCGCCTTGGTCATTTCCCGGTAGCGTTCTTCGAAGATGTAGAGCGGCAGGAGGGATCCGGGAAAAATGGAAACCCACGGAAGAATCATGAGATCCGTGCGGTCTGGAAAATTCACTTTGTCTTCGACATCCATCGCAATTTATTACGAACCGCCTTTCCGGCTGGATGCAAAAAACTAAAAGACCGTGGGGATTCCCTCCTCCAGAAGGCACACGCTGTCGAGAATGCGGCGCTCGGCGGCATGGCGGATGAGGCGCTCGGGTGGCTCATGCAGAGGCTCGTAACTCAAGCGGAAGGTGCCGAAATGCATTGGCACGAGTGTTTTTGCCTTGAGCTGAATGAAGGCGTCGATCGCCTGCTCGGGATTCATGTGCACATCGCGCTTTGTCGGGGCGTCGTAGGCTCCGATGGGTAGGAGTGCGATTTCCACAGGCAGTCGTTCGCCGATCTCCGAGAAGCCATCGAAATAGGCGCTGTCGCCACAATGGAAAACCGAGCGCCCGGCATATTCGATGTGAAATCCACCGAAGCCCCTGTGCGTGTCATGCAGCACGCGCGCGCCCCAGTGGCGGGCCGGCGTGAGCGTGACCTTGAGCGAGCCGAGTTCATACGACTGCCAGTGGCGCAATTCCTGCACATGGTTGAAGCCGAGACCGTGGACGAGACCGCCTACATTTTCGGGAACGATGATGGACTGGTCGCTGGCGATGGCGCGGAGCGTTTTGCGGTCGAGATGGTCAAAGTGGGCATGGGTGACCAGCACGAGGTCGATCGCCGGGAGGTCGTGGATTTCCATGCCGGGTTGCTTGATGCGTTTGATGACTTTGAGCCATTTGGCCCAATTGGGATCGATGAGCACGCTGTGCTCGGGAGTTTGAATGAGGAAAGAGGCATGGCCGATCCAAGTGATGCAGATTTGCCCATGCTGGAGCTCGGGAAAGACAGGCTTCACGCGACGGCCCTCCCGCTTGGTGAACAGTGAGGGGATGACGACCTCCGCGAGGAAATTCCTTTTGTGCCATCCGCTGCCGAGCTTCATGTCCACATGGTTCTCGGGCTTGCGTCTTGCGGAGATTTTTCTTTCGATGAACTTCCGGACCATGCCTAAGACCAACCTCCATGATTGCTGAGCAAAAGCAAAGCCTGCGTGCAGAAGCCCGGCACCTTCTGGCATCGTTGCATGCGGAGCACAGACTTGCCGCCGCCCGGGAAATCCTCGCGATCCTCGAGCGCTGGACCCCATGGCTTGAGGCGCGGACGGTTTGCGCCTTCAATGCCCTGTCTTCCGAGCCGGACCTCCTCACGCCCTGGCCTTCTTCCAAAAAGATTATCCTGCCGCGCGTCGCCGCATCCGGTCTCAGCCTGCATCTCGTCGAAACCCCCGCGGAACTTGTGGAGGGCAGCTTTGGAATTCTGGAGCCTTGTATGAGCGCTCCGCCCGCTGAGGAGAGGGCGGACCTCATTCTCATCCCGGGCTTGGCGTTTGACCGAACTGGAGTGCGTCTGGGACGGGGTGGTGGATATTACGACCGTTTGCTGGCGGGCTTCCATGGCCTGCGGGTGGGGGTTTGTTTTGAGGAGTTGGTCTTTACTCGGATTCCGGCTGAAGCCCATGATGTGACTATGGACTTTTTGATGACGCCTAGCGGAATCATTTCCTGCGGGAGGCAAAATAGGCCTTGAGGTTCGGGCGGGTGAGAACTTCCGCAGGTTCATCCGAAAGCCCTGCCGCCTCGATCAGGTGCTGCAGCAGGACGAGGGATGCAATGGCATCCGATGCGGCGTCGTGCCAGCGGAAGCCTGGAAATTTGATGTGATCAAGCAAGCCGAGAGATGTCACCGCATCGCCGAGGGAATGTGAGGGAAGCGAGGGATAGGCCGCTCGGGTGAGGGCAAGCGTATCCACCCAAGGCCCGAATCCATGAAACGGAAAGACGCGCAGGAATCGCTTTTCCGTGGCGGCTCCATGGGCCACGACCCAGCGTTCCTCCAGACTGGATTTAACCCTTGGCCAAAGATCGACGAGGCGGGGCGCGTCGCTGAGCTGGGAATCCGAAATGCCATGAACCTGCTGGGCCGCCCAAGTGACAGGACGCGTGGGGCGGAGATGGGAATTCAGCGCAACGAGTGGGGTGTTGTCCTGCCAGTGGACGATGGCCACTTGAACCGGTTCGTCCGTGAGGCCTGGAGCCGTCCCCGCGCTCTCGAAATCGATTGCGGCGAACGGGACATCCGAGGTTTTCATGCAGAGGGCGGATTATTTCGGCCCTGCGGTGTTCAGGCTTTTCGCAGGAGAGAAGCCGTGGTTTCCCAGTCCATGCAGGCGTCCGTGATGGAAACGCCGTATTTCAGCGTGGAGGGATCGGTGCCGAGCGGTTGGGCACCGAAGTGGAGATGGCTTTCGAGCATGGCGCCGATGATTCCGCAGCCTCCAGCGGCGCGTTGCTCGAGAAGGCTGCTCCAGACATCTGGCTGGCGCTTGGGATCCTTGCCGGAGTTCGCATGGCTGCAATCCACCATGAGAGCTGCGTGCAGACCGGCCTTGCGAAGGGCTTCGCGAGCAGATTGGACATCCTTGGCGCTGAAATTCGGGCCATTCCTGCCGCCTCGCAGCACAACATGGCTGTCGGGGTTTCCGGCCGTTTTGATAATGCTGGTCGCACCATCCTGATCGATGCCGAGGAAACTGTGCGCGGTGCGGGAGGAGCCCATCGCATCGATGGCCGTTTGCACGCTGCCATCGGTTGCGTTTTTGAAACCCACCGGCATCGAGAGCCCGCTGGCCATCTCGCGGTGCGTCTGGGATTCCGTCGTCCGCGCTCCAATGGCCGCCCAGCTGATGAGGTCGGCGATGTATTGTGGAACAATGGGATCGAGAAACTCGGTCGCCGTTGGCAATCCGAGATCCAAAATGTCGAGCAGCAGCTTCCGGGCGAGCGTGAGACCGGAGCTGATGTCGAAGGACTCGTCCAGATGCGGATCGTTGATGAGGCCCTTCCAGCCGACGGTGGTGCGGGGTTTCTCAAAATAAACACGCATGACGATGAGAAGTCGGTCAGACACCTCGCGGTTCAAGTCGGCGAGGCGTTTTGCGTATTCCAACGCCGAAACCGGATCGTGGATCGAGCAGGGGCCTACAATTACAAGCATGCGCTCATCCTCGCCGCTGAGGATCGCACGGGCGGAAGCGCGGGTATCCGATACCAAGCGAAGCTGGTTGGTGCTCGCAGGGAATTGGGATTTGATCTGCGCGGGTGAGATGAGGCGCGTCACCCCTGCCACGCGCAGGTTGTCCACCGGGACAGTGCCCGCAGTTTGTCGGATTTCCGAATCTGTCATTTTCAAAAAGGGCAAAAACATCCCTCAAAGCGGGAGTTCATGCAAATCCCAATTCTTTCAGAGCATTGCGCCCTCCCTGTTCACGAGCGGGCGTTCAGCTCGAAGATTGGGAAAATTATTTTACAACGGCTGCTTTGACGATTTCGGAGAAGGCGAGGGCCTCCAGGCTTGCACCGCCGACGAGAGCGCCGTCGATGTCGGGTTGGCTGAGAAGCGTTGCGGCGTTGGCGGGCTTCACGCTGCCGCCGTATTGAATTCGCACCTTCGAGGCGGTAGCTGCGTCTGTGAGTTCCGTAAGCACGGCGCGGACATGGGCGTGGGCGTCTTGCGCCTGCTCCGGTGTGGCATTCCTGCCGGTTCCGATCGCCCAGACGGGCTCATAGGCGATGACAACATCGTTCATTTGGACTGCGGTGACTCCCGTGAGGCTGCCACGGAGTTGAGTTTCCAAGATTTCCTTCTCACGACCAGCATCGCGCTCTTCCAGAGTCTCGCCGACGCAGAGGATGGGACGCAGACCGCTGGCCAGCGCGGTGAGGACTTTTTTGTTAACGAGTGCATCCGTCTCTCCGAAAATCTGGCGGCGTTCGCTGTGGCCGAGGATCACATAGCGCACAAAAAGCTCACGCAGCATGGCGGGGCTGATCTCGCCGGTGAAGGCGCCGGACATCTCGAAATACATGTTCTGTGCGCCGAGGCGGATTTTTTGAGAACCGCCGAGGAGTTCGGAAAGCTTCGCAATGGCGGTGAAGGGCGGGGCGATGACGATTTCCACACCATTGACCTCGTCCACATGACTGCGGAAATTCTCAAGGTAGCTGACCGTTTCTGCTACGGTCATGTTCATCTTCCAGTTGGCGGCGATAATTTTTTTGCGCATGGTTTTTGAAAAGAGGCGGAGAGAAATATCCTCCAGCAGACCTTTCGGCAACACGGATCATTTTCTTCAATTAAAAAATCTTGCCAACGAGGCGGGGCGCGTTTGCATGGCGGAACGATGCACTACGACCTCATTGTCATTGGCTCCGGCCCTGCCGGCGAGAAGGGGGCGGCGCAGGCTGCGTATTTCGGCAAAAAAGTCGCACTCATCGAACGGGAACCATTCCCCGGTGGTGCTGCGGCGAACACTGGAACTCTCCCCTCGAAGACTTTGCGCGAAACGGCGCTTTACCTCTCGGGATTTCGGAAACGCGAACTTTACGGGCTTGGTTTCGATCCGAACCAACGCATCAACGCGTCCGCATTCCTTGCGCACTTCCACCATGTGCGCGCCGAGGAGCGCAGTCGCATAGACGCCAACATGGTGCGCCATGGAGTGACCACCTACAAAGGCAAAGGTTCTTTGCTGGATGCCAATACCGTGCTGGTTGAAAGCTCTGACGGAACGACAACGACACTCACCTGCACGACTGTTCTCCTCGCCACTGGAACGCGCCCCCATCGCCCAGGGGACTATCCGTGGAGTGATCCCCGGCTTTTCGATTCCGACACCATTCTTTCAATCGGCGAGCTTCCCGACAGCCTTCTTGTGATTGGCGGAGGGGTAATCGGCAGTGAATACGCCTGCATTTTTGCCGCCCTCGGAGTGCGCGTCACGCTTGTCGATGGAAGGGATCGTCTGCTGGGTTTTCTGGATGCGGAAGTCTCGGAGACCTTGCAGCGCGCCATGGAAGGAATGGGTGTGCGGTTGTTGCTCGGGGACGCGGTGGAATCTATCCGCTCGGATGCGGAGTTGCATGTTGTCTTCAAAAAAAATGGCGAGGCATCTTTTCACGCGATCCTCTCGGCATCCGGTCGACAGGGCGCTACGGAATCCCTCGGTCTCGAAAAAATCGGCCTCGCTGCCGACAAGCGCGGACTACTGAAGGTGAATGAACATTACCAAACGGATGTTCCGAACATCTATGCCGCAGGGGATGTCATCGGATTTCCCGCCTTGGCTTCCACTTCCATGGAGCAGGCCCGCATCGCCATGTGCCATGCCTTCGATCTGAAATACAAAACCGCCCTCGCCCGCATTTTGCCACTCGGGATTTACACAATCCCCGAGTGTTCCTGCGCCGGAGAAACAGAGGAGTCGCTCCGCGAAAAAGGTATCGCCTATGTCGTAGGAAAAGCCTCCTACGCCCGCAATACGCGAGGCTTCATCATCGGCGACAATGAGGGATTTTTGAAGCTACTCTTCCGGGCCGACAATATGAGCCTGATCGGGGTTCACTGCATCGGCGAGCAGGCCACGGATCTTGTCCACACCGGCCTTGCCGCTTTGCTCCTCTCTCAAGGCGCGGACTTCTTCATCAATACCTGCTTCAATTATCCCACCCTTTCTGAAATGTATAAGTATGCCGCTTATGATGCACTCGGGCGTCTGCAACGCTCGGAAATTTGCCGTAACTCCGTGAAAATGTGACCCGGCGAGGATTTTCGTCTGCCTTTGTTTCAAAGAGAGTGATTCTTTTTTACCTTCTGTCATCTTCCATGGTCTGCGGTTTTTCGAAAACACTGCACCACGCCATATGTTACTCTCAGACGTGTGGCAGTATCTTTTCTAAAAACAATGCCTTGCTGCTTACAAAACCTAACCTCTTTTGACTCGGAAAAAAATTCGTAAAACATGAAGCCAATAATGAGCGGCGTCGAATACGCCTCCACATTCACAGTGACTCTCTCCGCCCTCACTGCCCTCTGCGCTTCGAAAGTTTACGAGGGTTTTTCTTCGGTCAGTATCCAGGAGTTTCCTTTCAGGATCGGGCGTGCCGCTAATGGCGACCGCAAGACGGAATCTGCGCAAAACGATCTGGACCTTGTCGACGGCGAGCCTTTCCAAGTGTCGCGCAAACATTGCCTCATCGAGCGCGAGGGCGACTGCTTCTATGTCCGGGACAGTGGGAGTTCCTTGGGAACAATTGTCAATGGATCCCCGATTGGAGTAAAACACGCCTCTCTGAGCGAAATGCTCAAACCCGGAAAAAATAACATCATTCTCGGGACGGTGCGCAGTCCCTTCAAATTCGTGATCGAAATTTCGGAGGAGCTGTAAAATCAGTCCGCGATTTTGCGAATAAGGTCGGGGCCGTTGTAGACGAAGCCCGTGTAGATTTGAACGAGGTTGGCGCCTGCATCGAGTTTCTCGTGTGCGGACGCTGCATCCATGATGCCACCCGACGCGATAATCGGGAGTTTGGTTGTGGAGCGCAGCATGCGCAGGACCTCTGTGGAGCGATGGCGGAGAGGGCCTCCGCTCAAGCCGCCCTGCTGGTCTGACTCCTTCGGCACAGAGCTGTGATCCAGCGTGGTGTTCGTGGCAATGATTCCCGCGAGGTGCTCCGACTCGGCCATTGCAGCGATATCGCGCACGGCATCGTCTGTCAGATCCGGTGCGATTTTTACCAGTAGCGGCTTGATGTTGTTGATGCGTTTGAGTGTCTGGATGATCTCCGTCAAGGAGTCGCGATCCTGCAGCGCGCGCAGATTCGGGGTATTGGGAGAGCTTACATTGACCACGAAATAGTCCCCGAAAGGCAGCAGGAGCTTGTAGCTCGTCGCGTAGTCCGAGGCTGCTTGCTCGTTCGGAGTGAGCTTCGACTTGCCGATATTGATGCCCACGGGCACGCGAGGCCATTTTCCGGAAGCCTTTTGACGGGCGAGGCGCTTCGCCACAGCGCTTGCTCCGGCGTTGTTGAAGCCCATGCGGTTGATCAGCGCCTGTTGGGTTGGATACCGAAAACAGCGCGGCTTGGGGTTCCCGGGTTGGGCGAGGGCAGTGATAGTGCCGGCTTCGATAAATCCAAATCCAAGGGCCTCCCAAGCACGCAGAGCGCTCGCATTTTTATCCATCCCTGCTGCAAGGCCGACGGGATTCGGAAAAGTCAGCCCGAAAAGTTTGGTGGATTTTTGTGGTGTCGGGCCGAATGCCGCTCGTAATAGCGAGGGCGGAGTCAGGCGCAGGCCGAGGATGGCCAGATTGTGCGCGGCTTCAGCCGGCAACATAAAAAAAAGGGGACGCAGGAGCTGATGGTAAAGATTCACGGAGTGGCCAGTTTAGTAGCGCAGGTGGGCATCAAAAAGAAAAATGCCGCTGACTGGAAACTTACTGCGCCGTGGCCACATTCTGCGAGACAGTGGGGAGATCCAAGGGGCGGTAGATGACGATTCCGAAGTGCTCGTCGGAGCGTTTGAGGTAGTCGGAGATGCGACCGTCCAACACGACTTTGCGACCTTTGTCGCGTCGCGATGTGGCGTGCATGAAGTGGGTTCCGTTGGCCTTGCGCACGGCGATGCCGACATGGGATGTGTAGGCGGAGCCGTCACGGCAGGTGATGGCGATGATATCGCCGGTGCGGATGTATTTTTCGATCGAGGCGACTTGATCCTTGGGGATGTGGTGGACGGGCAGGGCGGATACCTTTTCCTGGATGCGTCCCATTTCGGGCAGAAGTGCGGTGTTGCTCCGGAGGTAGCGGTAGCTTTTCCAAGCGGATGTCATCTCCCGGATTTGGCGTTGAAGCGGCTCGCCGCCGAGATCGCGCGTGGGGTTCACTGAGAGTCCTCGCGCTTCGTTGTCGGCAAAAACCTCCTCCAAGAAGTGCATTCGGCTGAGATAACCGCCGTCGCAGCGGCCGTTGCGGTATCGCTCGAGTTCCACAAGGGCCAGGAGATCCTGTGGCGTGTAATCGCCCGACTTCAGGCGCAGCATGCGCGCGAAGGCGAGGGAGATTTCGTAGAATGTCCAGCAATCCAATCCCTGGAAATTCACGGATGGCGATTCGATGTGATCATGAATCTCAAGCGTGTAATTCACATAGGGAGTTCCGAGAAGCGCCTTGCCGACTCTTGCTGTGCGTTCGCCAATCGGCAGGGTCGCCCAATTTTCGCGTTGGGCTTGCTTCACCAGACGCTGGAATTTTTCACCACCTTTGAAAACAACCTCCATCGGCAAGCGTTGCTCAAATGGAGGGATCGACGCCGCCTGTGCGGAAACACAAACGAGGAGAAGCGGAAGGATTGCGAAAAAATTCATCTTCATGAGCCTCACAGCGAATGCCGACCTGTCAAATGCCACGCTATTCCGCAGTGAGCGCGAAGCGCTCGGAGCCGAGGAGGCCGGATTTCTCGAGGAAGTAGTCGTAGCCGCCGGGGTAGGAGTTGACCTGTCCCGCATTGATATGGAGGACGCGGTTGGCGAGTTTGCGGATGAAGTGGACATCGTGCGAGATGAAGACCAGCGTGCCTTCGTAAGCTTCGAGTGCAAGGACGAGCGACTCCACCGTGAGGATATCGAGGTGAGTCGTGGGTTCGTCCATGAGGAGAAGGTTCGGGGGATTGACAAGAAACTTCACGAGGTTGAGACGGGTCTTTTCTCCGCCGCTGAGGACGGCTGTTTTTTTATGAATGTCGTCGCGCTTGAAGAGGAACGAGCCAAGAATGCTGCGCGCCTCGTCTTCGCGCAGGGTGCCATTTGAGGACAGGATTTCATCGAGCAGGGAGTGGTTGGGGTTAAGCGTCGCGGCGCGATGCTGGCTGAAGTAGCCGATCTTGGAATTGCTGCCGAAGGCGCACTTGCCTTTTTGAAACTCCACCACGCCGGCGAGGATTTTAACGAGCGTGGACTTGCCGGCGCCGTTTGGTCCAACGAGGGCGACCCGCTCGCCGCGTTCGATGAGGAGGTCGAGGTTCCGGTAAACAACATGGTCGCCGTAGGCCATCTGGACTCCCTCGAGCATGGCGGCGCGCTGTCCACCGCGTTCGGGTTGGGGGATTCGGAAACGGAAGGGTTTTTTTGGAGGCTCGGGGCGCTCGATTTTTTCCATCCGCTCGATCTGTTTAAGCTTGCTCTGCGCCTGGGCGGCTTTGGAGGAAACGGAGCGGAAGCGGTCGGCGAATTCCTGCAGGGCGGTGATTTCCTTTTGCTGGTTTTTGTAAGCAGCGGCTTGGATCTCGTAATTGCGCTCCCGCTGCTCCATGGCGGCGGAATAGTTGCCCTTGTAGTGGATGAGCTTCGGATTCGCGATTTCGTAAACGCCGTCGATTAGGGCATCCATGAACTCCAGATCGTGTGAGATCAGCAAAAGCGCACTGGAACAGGTCTTCAAATACTGCTGCAGCCAGAGAAGGGAGAGGAGATCCAAGTGGTTGGTTGGTTCGTCGAGGAGCAAAAGGTCGGGCTCCATAACCAGTAGTCGCGCTAAGTGGGCACGCATCACCCATCCGCCGCTCAGTTCGCGTGCGGGACGACTCCAATCAGATTCGCGATAGCCAAGACCAGTGAGCATTTTCTTGGCCTTCGCCTCGACATGCGAACTACTGAGCGCCTCGTGTTTGGCATGCGCCTCAAGGTATTCTGCGCCTTCCACATTGCCTGCGGCTTCGAGGGCGGCGAGTTGTTTTTCGAGCGCTTGAAGTTCGCCCGCGCGCCCGCAGGCGATGTCGAGAGCGGTCTCAGAGTGCACAGCCTCGGCCTCTTGCGGTAGGTAGCCGAGAGTCGTCCATTCATCGCGTTGCACCGTTCCGTCATCCGGTTCGTCCTTTTTCAAGATGAGCGAAAAAAGCGTGGATTTACCAGCGCCGTTCGGCCCAACCAGAGCGATGCGCTCGCCATAGTTGACTTGCATGTCGGCTTCTTCGAACAGCAGTCGGCCGCCGTGGGATTTTTTTAGATTTCGGATGGTGAGCATGTCAGCGGTTCTTCAGTTCAAATTTAAAAAAGGACATTGCAGAGAAATGACAGGAGTCCAGTGCCCTGACAATCCGTTGCTGGGGGAAGTATCAGGCACCAAGCGGGTGCTCGCGGACGACCCATTCCTGGATGGGTGCATTTCCAATCAAGTGCTCCTCGATGATGCGTTCGCATCGTGCTGGAGTCACTTCACCATACCAGATGCCTTCGGGATAGATGAGCATCCACGGGCCCTTGCAGCAGATTCGGAAACATGCGGCCTTGGATCGCAAGACCGGAATCCCAAGCTTTTTGATGCGCTCCTTCAAAATCTCCCATGTCTCAAGCCCATCGCTTTCGGTGCAGCAATCAGGTCCCACACATAGGAATACATGCCGTTGTGCTGTTTCGATGCCCATTTTGGAAAAACCGGCATCGGTTGGATTCATTCTGAACTTTGATACAAAGAGGTGTCTGGAAGCTGGCCGCGACTACGCCGGAGCTGCGGCCGGTAGACCTCCGGATGGAAATTCCGGCTTGATGGGCGACTGCGGTTCGTGCGCGGATTCGGATGGTGGTGGCGGAAGGGGTGGGGGAGCGACCTCCACGATTGGCGGGTTCTGGATGTTCCCGTGGTCGAGGATTTCCTTCACATGGGATGCATCCAGTGTTTCGTATTCGAGCAGGGCCTTAGCGAGCGTCTCTACGGCAGCGCGGCGTTCTTCGAGAAGCACGCGGGCCCGTTCATAGGCTTCATCGATGATGCGTTTCACCTCAGTGTCGATTTGCTGCGCGGTGTGCTCGCTGTATTCCCTCGGACGGGAAATGTCGCGGGCCAGGAAGACATGCTCGCCGCCATCGGCGAAGCTGATCATTCCGAGCGAGCTCATCCCCCATTCGCAAACCATCTTGCGGGCGAGACTCGTGGCCTGACGGATATCACCCGAAGCGCCGTTCGAGATGTCATTGGTGAACATTTCCTCGGCGATGCGTCCACCCATGGTAACCGCCAGGAGATCGAGTGCCTCCTTTTGCTGGGTCGAATACTTGTCGCCCTCTGGCAGATACATGGTGGCTCCAAGGTATGGGCCGCGCGGAATAATGGTCACCTTGTGCAGCGGGCTCGTGTGCTCAAGGAGGACATTCAGAATGGCGTGCCCAGCCTCGTGCCATGCGGTGGAGATTTTTTCTCTTTCGCTCATGGCCATGCTGCGGCGCTCCTTGCCCCAGCGCACCTTGTCGCGGGCTTCTTCGAGTTCGCGCATGGTCACGGCCTTGAGTCCTTTTCTCGCAGCGAGAAGCGCGGCTTCGTTGAGAACATTTGCCAGTTCCGCACCGGAGTATCCGGGCGTGCCACGGGCCAGCACGGCGAGGTTTACGCCTTCGGCGACTTTCACCTTTTTAGCATGCACTTTAAGAATTTCTTCGCGGCCCTTCACATCGGGCAGCGCCACGGTGACCTGACGGTCGAAGCGACCAGGACGCAGGAGCGCAGGGTCGAGGACATCCGGGCGGTTTGTGGCGGCAATGATGATGACGCCTTCCTGCGTATCGAAGCCGTCCATTTCCACGAGGAGCTGGTTGAGCGTTTGCTCGCGCTCGTCGTGTCCACCGCCCATGCCGTGACCGCGATGGCGACCCACGGCGTCAATTTCGTCAATGAACATCAGGCACGGTGCGGATTTTTTGCCCTGCTCGAACATGTCACGAACGCGAGAGGCGCCGACACCCACAAACATTTCCACGAAGTCCGAACCGCTGATCGAGAAGAAGGGCACATCCGCCTCGCCAGCAATGGCGCGGGCGAGCAGGGTTTTGCCGGTTCCCGGGGAGCCAACCATGAGAATGCCCTTGGGAATGCGGCCGCCGAGCTTTTGGAACTTCTTGGGATCTTTCAAAAATTCCACCAGTTCTTGAACCTCGTCCTTGGCCTCTTCGACGCCGGCGACATCCTTGAAGGTGATGCGGTTTTTATCCTTCGAGAGCATTCGAGCCTTGGACTTGCCAAAGTTCAACGCGCCCTTGCCGGCCATCTTGATCTGTGAGCGGAAGAAGAAATAGAGGATGACGAGGAAAAAGACGATCGGCAGGAAACTTACGATGGCCGATGCAAGTAGGTCGGATTTGGGTGTGATTGCCGGGGTGATACCGGCTTCGCTGAGAGCCTGCTCGATTTCGGAACCGTTGAATTGTGTGAAAATCGGCGTGTTGAAGGAAACGGGAACTTCCTCGCCGGTTGTTGGTGACGGAAGTTTAAATTTGCCCTCGAAGTATTGGGTGTTGCGGCCCTCCTCCACGACGAGCTGGAGGGGCGACTCGGGACTGACGACGAGCTTCCCTTGCTTCACCAATTGGATGAACCTCGGATACTGGATTTGCTGAACCTGGGCGAGGTTGTTTCCCCGGAATAAAAACGCTCCGCCGATGAGGGCAAAGGCGATGGCGAAGAGCACGAGTCCGCGCCAGTTGAGTTGTGGGTCCTGACCTCCGCCTTGCCGTTGGCGGTTGTCGTTTGATGGCTTCTGGTTTTCGTCTGACATTGCCGTAACCTTCGCGCAAGATGCCAACTTGGCAAATGCAAAAAACACACACCGACCGTGCCCTGGTGGCATCCATCCATGATGTGAGTCCGCTCACGCTTCACAAGACGGAGCGTATTCTGGACGACCTGAAACAAATCGGCTGCCCCACGACATCCTTGCTCGTGATCCCGGACCACCACAGGCGTGGACGAATTTCGAGCGATCCCGCCTTTGCCGGTTGGTTGCGGGAACGCGTTGCAGAGGGGCATGAGGCGGTTCTCCACGGCTACTATCACCTGAGGGAGCGCGCCGCGAGTGATGGCCTTTTTAAAAAAATGGTCACCCAATCCTACACAGCGGGCGAGGGGGAGTTTTTTGATCTGAGTGAAAATGACGCCCGTGAGAGGCTGAATTTGGGACTCTCGGAATTCACAGCCTGTGGGATGACGCCCACCGGCTTCATAGCGCCTGCGTGGCTCCTTGGAAATGATGCGGAACGCGCAGTGCGTGCGCTGGATTTTCAATACACGACGCGCATTGCAACGGTGAGGGATTTCAAGAGCGGCGATATCCATAGCGCGCGCAGCCTTGTCTGGAGCGTGCGCGCGCCATGGCGGCGCGTGTGCAGTCTCGCTTGGAATAAACTTCTGGCCCTTAGCCTGCGCAATGCTCCTTTGCTCCGCGTTGGCATTCACCCGCCGGATTGGGATCACGCCGCGATCCGGAATCAGATTTTGAGCCTCACATCCACCGCGCTTGCGGGAAGGCGTGCAATGACATATCAGCAATGGCTCGCCAGCATGCGAGGACAAGAATGAGTCGTTCCACAACACGCGCCGATCTGCACATCCACTCCCGTCATAGTGACAGGGCGGCGGACTGGGTTTTGCGGCGTCTGGATTTTCCAGCCAGTGCCTCGGACCCTTTTGAACTTCACAGCATGCTCCGTGCGGCGGGCATGCGCTTCGTGACGCTCACGGATCAAAACACCATCAATGGTTGCCTCGAAATCGCGCACCTGCCCGATGTGATCATCGGTGAAGAGGTTTCCACGGTTTTCCCCGAGGACGAATGTCGCGTGCATCTTTTGGTGTGGGGCATCACGGAGTCGCAGCATCGTGACATCCAACAGGCGAGGGAGAGCGTCTATGACCTGCAAAAGTATCTTTTTTCAGAAAACATCACGCACTCGGTCGCTCACCCTTTTCATAGCGTCAACGGCAAGCTCACCGAGTTGCATTTGCAAAAGCTCATTCTCCTGTTCCGTCATTTCGAGTCGCTTAATGGCCGCTACTGCGGGTTGTTGAGCCAAACCGCGCGTGAGGTCCTGAGCTCACTGACTCCTCGTCAGATCGAAATTTTCAATGCCCGCACTGGCATTTCCCCGACGCATCCCGAGCCATGGCGGAAAGTCTTCACCGGCGGATCCGACGACCAGGGCGGCACGAGTCCGGCTATTGCTTTTACCGAAACTCCTGCCGCGGCCGATGCTTTGTCTTTTTTAGAAAACATCCGCAAAGGTTGTTGTGAAGTCGGCGGACAGCCTGGCACGCCTCTCGCGATGGCCCATGGCACCTACAGCACGGCCATCGAATACGCCAAGGCGCGCCTTCCCTTGAAACCGGATGATCCGACATCCGTTCTCCTTGAAAAGATCACCTCGCGTTTCATGGAAGGACGCGACCCGACGGAGTTCTCACTTTTGGACAAGTTTGGATTTCTCACGCAGGGCATTCTGACGGGTAAAATTTTTGAAATCGCCAAGTCCGGCAACATTTCACTCTGGAAGCAGCTCTCGGATGCTCTGAATCAACCGGAACTCAAGGCCGCCATGGCACGCGACACCGCCGGAATCGTCGAGGCGGAGCGGCGCGCCTTTCTCATGGCGAATCTCATCGCCAACAAAATCGGCTACCGCCTCGTCACCGAGTTCATTCAACAGATCTCCAAAGGCAAATTCCTCGAAAGCATCCAGACCATTATCCCTCTTGCGCCTGTCGTGGCCTTGCTCAGCCCTTACATTCACGCCTTCCGCCTTCCGAAGCGCGATTGGCTGAGGCAGACAGCGCTTCCGATCGCGGGCAAGGTGCCCGAGCTTCTGAAAAACAAAAAGCGGGCGTGGTTCACCGACACGCTTGAGGATGTGAACGGCGTCGCGACCACGATCCGCAAGATGACGGCCGCCGGCGTGGCCTCTGGACATGATGTCACTATCATGACCTGCCGCTCGGAGATCGCAGACCATGGGGTTCCATTAAAAAACTTCGAGCCCATCGGTGAGTTCGAATTGCCCGAGTATGAACTGCAGCGCCTCAGCTTTCCTCCCGTGCTCCAGATTTTCGACCATCTCGAGCGCGGTGGTTTCACGGAGCTGATTATCAGCACGCCAGGCCCCACAGGGCTTTGCGCCCTTGCAGCCGCCAAGATGCTCGGCCTGCGCGCGGTCGGTATTTACCACACTGACTTTCCTCAATATGTCCGCATCCTCACGGACGACTCCTTCATGGAAACCCTTACATGGAATTACATGCATTGGTTCTACAACCAACTCGATGTCCTCTATGTGAATTCCGAGGACTACCGCAAATGCTGGATCGAGCGTGGGATTCCCCGCGAGCGTCTTCGCATTCTGCCCCGTGGCTTGGATACGCATCTCTTCCATCCCACGAAGTGTGACCGCCGTTTCTGGGAGGCGCGGGGGTTGCGCGAAGGCGAACTGGCCATGCTTTTTGTCGGCAGGGTTTCGAAGGAAAAAAACCTGGATCTTCTCGTGGCGGCCACGCGGCGTCTTGCGGAGTCCGGCACGCCTGTGCGGCCTATTCTTGTCGGTGACGGCCCTTACATGGCCGAGATGAAGCGCCTCCTCAGCGATGCCATTTTCACCGGCTACCTCGGTGGTGAAGATCTCGCCCGCGCCTACGCCTCTGCTGATTTCTTCGTCTTCCCCAGCACCACCGACACCTTCGGAAATGTCATCCTCGAAGCCCAGGCCAGCGGCATTCCGGTTATCGTTTCGGATGTTGGAGGTCCAAGGGATCTCGTTTCTCACTGCGTTGATGGCTTTGTGACGAAAGGCCAGGACGCAGCCGACCTGGCTGAAGCCATCCGCAAGCTCGCTGCGGATGCCGATCTCAGAAAAAGCATGGGAGCATCCGGTCGGTCACGCGTCGAGACCCGCGACTGGACAGAGGCCTTCCAGAAATTCTGGAACGAGTCGCCCGAGTAAGCGTGCCCCTCAGGAAAACTTGATGAACTCCCGCAAGAACTGGCCCCACAGAAAAAACATCCCGCGCACCGAGTAGCGGATCAACTCGTTCTTGTCGCGCACCAGAATTCCCCGCGCGATGTTGTGCTCCAGTTGCCTGCGGAGTTCCTTTTCGATTTCCGCGCGAAGACCCTCCGCCTCCATGGGCAGAAGCTCAAAGTTGCCTTGATTGCCCAGAAAATCGATGTGCGACAAGGCCAGTTCCTCTGCACTCAGTTCCTCATCCACCTTGTTCATCACAGTCTGTGGCAGAAAGTGCATGCCGTAGGAAAACGGATAGTTCCATGTCATGAAAACCCGGCCATCCACTGCGCGCGATGTGAAGGTGACATAGAAAAACGAAAAGCTGTCCTGCTCCAGCAGGCAGATCGATGCCGAGGCACACTTCTCCGTATTGTAGAAAAGCCGGTAAAAATGCCGCGTGTCGTCGTGGTTCCAATCCACATCATCTACATAGTCGAAACCCAGCGCCTCCATTTCATCGGAGAGGCTTGAAAAATCGGGAAACCTGCTGGCTGGCGGCGGTGCGCACTTTTCAAGCTGGCGATCCAGCGGCAATCGCAACCGCCGGACACGGGTCAGGATTTCAAGCCACGGCAGGAGAAACCATGTCGATGCAAAAACCGCGCCGAGAACCAGACTCCCGCCCAAAAGCCAACCTGCCAGAAAGGATGTGGCAATAAAGCCGAGCGTGCCGATTCGAAAAAACGCCTGATTGTGAAAACTGCGCATCGCGACCGACATCACTCCCGCAGCTGCAACGATACAAAGCTCCGAAATCACCGGGTATCCCTTCTTGCTAAAAAACGCTCCAACTCCGCCACATCGAAATCCGCCAGCACCTCGCCATCCGGCATCTCCAGCGTCGGCGCTTTCGTTTGTCCCGAGATTTCCTTCATGCGGTCAAACGCCGCGCGGTCTGCAAAGACATCCACCGCTGTGTGCTCAATGCCCCGCGCCTGGAGCCAAGCCAGCGCGTCGGAACACCAAAAGCAACCTAGTTTCACATAAACGACCATATTCAATTTGAAATCATCTCCATGGACAGGTCAGCAAGCAACAGGAGTGTCGCCCCTGACAATTCGCTTCTGAAAATTATAAAAAAACCTCATTCTCTGTGCTTTCTGTGTCCTCTGTGGTTGATTTTTTTCCGCAAGGGTTTTCCGCCCCCCCAAGCATTTAAAGGGCGAGCACTTTCTCGACATTCCGGTATCCGTCAAGACCCAAAGCGCGAATGTCACTTGCTTTTGAGTTTTTCCAATTTCGGCACGATCACAGCCTGCACATAAGGGTGGTTCGGATTTTTTGCTGTGAAATCCTGATGGTAGCCCTCGGCGGGAAAAAACTCTGTCGCATCGATAATCTCGGTCACAATCGGATCACGGAACCGCGCTTGCGCCTCGGCCTTTGACTTCTCTGCCAAAGCGCGCTGGTCTTGGTTCTGCGCGATGATGATCGAGCGGTATTGCGTGCCACGGTCGGCTCCCTGGCGGTTCAGTGTCGTGGGATCATGCGCGTCCCAAAAGAGTTCGAGAATTTTTCCGTAGGAAATCACCGATGGATCGTAGCTGATCTTCACCACCTCCGCATGGCCCGACTGCCCCGTGCAAACCTCCTCGTAGGTCGGGTTCGGATTTTTTCCCGCAGCATAGCCGCTCACCACGGATTTGATGCCCGGTTGGCCTTGATAAACAGCCTCCACGCACCAGAAACACCCTCCTCCCACGACTGCAATCTCGTCATTCATCGCTTCAGCAAAGCACACCGCGTAGCCAAGCGCCAGCGTTGCGAACAAGAGAAAAAACCTCTGTCTCATGCCTCACCAATAAATCCAACCCGCCACCCGCGCAAGCTGGGTCAATTCCACAGCGCCTTCTTCTTTGCCTTTGGCCTCGCGTTTGTGGTTAATGCCGCGTGGCCAGTGCATCCCATCCCAAGATTGTCGTCGTCGGCGGCGGCGCAGCAGGTTTTTTTGGCGCCATTGCAGCCGCCGAGGCCTCGCCGCATGCCAGCGTTGTCATTTTGGAAAAAAGCCCGCGCACGCTTGCCAAGGTTCGCATCTCCGGCGGTGGGCGCTGCAATGTCACGCACTCATGCTTCGAACCCCGCGAGTTGTCCCGCCGCTACCCGCGAGGCTCGCGGGCGCTCATAGGCCCCTTCAATCGCTTCGGCCCCGCCGATACAGTGTCTTGGTTTGAAAGCCGAGGCGTTCGCCTCAAAATAGAAGCCGATGGACGCATGTTCCCCGTCACCGATTCCTCGCAGACGATCATCGATTGCCTCACCGCCGCCGCTGCGAAGTCCGGCATCCGCGTCCTCACCGGCACAGCGCTCGACTCCATCGAAAAACGCCCCGGCGGCGGCTTCCTTCTCGACCTCTCAAATGGCGAGCGCATGGAGTGCGACCGCCTGCTCTGGGCGGGTGGGGGATGCCGCACCGAGGGCCACCCGGTTGTCGCCCTCGGGCATTCCCTCATGCCGCCCGTGCCATCACTTTTCACCTTCCAGATCGACACACCTTGGCTCCGCGAATTGCCGGGCCTCTCCATCGCATCAGCTCAAGCCTCCGTGCCGGGAACCAATTTGAAAGAACAAGGCCCACTGCTCGTCACGCACACCGGACTCAGCGGTCCAGTTGTCCTGAGACTTTCCGCTTGGGGCGCCAGAGAACTTCACGCCCTCCGCTACGAATTCCCCCTGCGGATCAATTGGCTTCCTCACACCAATCGCGATGCCCTTGTGGAGGAACTCCAAGCCCGTCGCGAGACATCCGGAGGTCAAACAATCCTTCGCACACGCTGGAACCCGCTGCCAGCGCGTCTCTGGGAGTCATTGGTCATTCAAGCCGGCATCGCTTCAGACACCAAATGGGCCCGCCTGTCCCGCCCCCAGGCCCTCAAGCTCGCCTCCCTCCTCACAGGCACCGAGTTTCCCGTTCGAGGGAAAAGCACCAACAAGGAGGAATTCGTCACCTGTGGAGGCATTCCCCTGCCCGAAGTGGACTTCAAAACCATGGGAAGCCGCATCGTCCCCGGTCTCCACTTCGCCGGCGAAGCCCTCGACATCGACGGCATCACCGGAGGCTTCAACTTCCAAGCCGCCTGGACCACAGGATGGATTGCCGGCCATGCCATGGCAGCGGAGACATGATTTTCAAAACCCAAAAAGTTTGCAGATAAACGCAGGGGGAGAGGGGATGGTGCGCGATACAGGGTTTGAACCTGTGACCCCTACCGTGTCAAGGTAGTGCTCTACCACTGAGCTAACCGCGCGGAAGAGATTTGAGGTGATACTGGACAGTCCTTCACCTCGCAACTGTTTTCTGCTTTTTTTCGGAACGCCCAAGCCTCGATTGCCGCCTGAACAAGGGCAAAACCGATGGCTTCATCGCCTTGTCTCAAAAGTCCATGGCCACAGATCAGGTTCCCAATGTGACAAAATTTCGTGTGTCATAGGGGTTGGTTTTTCCAAAAAATTCTGATACATTGTTTTAACGATTGGACGACTTCTCGCCTCTCACTTACCATGCGCCACCGACACTGATTTTTCTTGGGGACTCATTGATCTGCTCCACAGGAGAGCCCCGCCCATAAAGGGTTCGGGGATTCTAGGGATCAGCAGAAATATGATCCTTGAAAAATCGAAAACAGCGTCGGTCCCGGCTCTCTCAGAGTTCGGGAAAAACGAAGCGTCCAGCCAGATTCTTGTCTGGCGCTTCACTCAACGAAACGGCACCCGCATCCGCGTCTGCACTCTGCTTGGCGAGTTCTCTGTCTGGCAGGAAGGCAGCAGCGAGCGCGAGCTCTTCCGCATCAATCTCGGAGTTCTCTCCGAGGTTTGCAGTCGAGCCAAAAAATCCCTTTTCCAGATGAAAATGGGATTGCCAAAACTCCGCGATCTCACCCCCGAAGAGGAACGCGAGGTTTGGAAGCGCTGCGCAGCCGATAAGGAATTACGCTTCCTCAGGTCCACAAGAATGCAACCAGGCAAACTGGGAGGCTGGAGAAAGTGCCTCGACAAGTCCGCCGAGTTGCTGGCCGGATTGGGTAAAGAAATCCCGTGGGATGAGGATGCCTCATTCCTGGCCAAGGAAGAATAACCAAGCGCCCTGACTCGCCTTCAAAAAGCGATGTCAGGGCGTTTTTCTTTACTGGTCGGGATGGTGAAAAAATCCGCACATTTCTTTTTCCTCCCCCAGCGGATGTCTGACCGGGGCTGTTAGCGTTGCTGGCGAAATGATCACCAAAATCCTCATCGCCATCTAGACAGTCATGAATCGCATTCACCCGCAGAGCCAATCCAAATGCTCTTCTGCATGGCAGAGTGAGTTTCTATTCATTCAGGAAAAATCACGACTCACGCTTGCGCCAATTGGGCAGGACAAGTTGCCGCGATGCGATTTTTCATCCGGATCCTATGACACATTGCGATCTACATATGACACTTCGGTGCGTTGTCCAGTCTCCTCCGGGGATTCACGTTTTTCTTCGATATGAAACGACGCGATTTCCTTTCTCTATGCGGCCTTGCAGCCGGTTCGGTCCTTATTCCAGCGCCCATTGCACGGCTAATCCGGGATACCTGTGTGCTTGGCGGGCAGCCTCTCATTGTTCCCCCGCAATCCAAGAACGCTTCCATCCTTTATGCCGTTTACGACTACGGCGATTACACGCTGCATTTCGGCGATCCGGATGCAGAACCTCCCGTGCCGACCTGGGAGGAGTTCATCGACAGTCGCGGGGTCGATCTGGACCGCGACGAAGAGCGGTTTGATTTTCTGGAACAATACTTCTCATGGGACCGTTCCTCAGGCGACCCCGAACCGGACATCCCGCTTAATGAAGAGATCGATGGGGGTGCTCTGGATTTTTACATGGAGTGGGATTTTGAGATGCGCGAAAGCCCGATGGCGCTCGCATATCATTACCTCAACAACCTGCCGTTGTGCCCCGAGACCATCCGACGCACAGGCGATCCGCTTGGTAATCTCAGCTTCATCGAGGGCGACCGGCCGGGTTCGAACCTCACCTATGTGCGCGCGCCCGACCTCGCGACGATCGCCTGCCTCCAGCACCGGTTGAACGAACTGAATAAAAACATCCGCATCGATATTCGCTGAGAGGCAGACATCCCATTCCGCAACCGCAGTCCAACCCAACCAAAAACAACACATCCTATGCTTGCATGTCCGCACATTCGAGATCGCTGCAAAAACCAAGAATCTTGCAACCACTTATACCAATATCCCCTAACTATTAGACTTTAGGTCGTGGCGGTAGCGTTTACTTGATCGTGCATCCACTGGTGAACGAGAGAGGCGACCTTGGATGGTTCGCTCCAGCTCCTGGCTACTGCGATG
>JBILWM010000075.1:0-13542 GCA_044369905.1 Terrimicrobiaceae bacterium
CGGCATCGACTGGAAATCGGCCTTCCCAACCCGAAAAACCGAAATTCCAGCATGAAGAGATTGTAGTGCCTTTGGAACGACCCCCTATGTTTTATGCGGGTTTCCAGTCACCCATGAGAAACTTGGGTTAAGATAGGTCGAACTGTGATTCACGAGGCGGCGCCCGAGGTCAGATATTTTTTTGGAATGTGTGGAGCTGGCGGCACATTTTGGCCACGAGGGCGGTCCAGCCGGTTTGGTGGCTGGCGCCGACGCCTGAGCCGTTGTCGCCGTTGAAATATTCGTTGAAGAGGAGGAGGTCGCGCCAGTGGGGATCGTTTTGGAAAAGATCGACTCCGCCGTTGAATGGTCGGCGGCCATCTTTGTCGCGGGTGAATATGCCGACGAGGCGTTTTTCGAGCTCCAAGGAAACCTCCCAGAGGTTCATCTGGACTCCACTGCCGGTCGGAAACTCCACTTTGAATGTATCGCCGAAGTAAAAACCGAATTTTTGGAGTGACTCAATGACGAGATAATTCATCGGCATCCAGACTGGGCCACGCCAATTTGAGTTGCCGCCGAACATTGCCACGGGGCTATCAGCGGGGCTATAGGCGAGGGTCTCGGTTTTTTCCCCTTCGGTGAAGGTGTAGGGATGCTCTTCGTAGATTTTTGAGAGGGCGCGGATGCCATGCGGCGAAAGGAATTCCGATTCATCGAACAAACGCTCGCAGATGCGCCGGAGGTGCTCAGGCGGGACAAGCGATATGAGTTTGCGGCCATCGACATCTTCTTTGATGTGCTGAAGTTTCGCCATCAGATGCGGGCGGTTTTTTTCGAACCACTGGTAGCGTTTGCGCAGGAGTGGAAACTTTAACACGGTCGCTGGATCGAAGCTCTCCACCGCGAAGAGAGGGGTGAGACCCGCAACCGAGCGGGTTCTGAGATAGGCTGAGGAGCCGTCCGGACGCCGTAGGACATCATAGTAAAATCCATCCTCATCGTCCCATAAGGCGAGGCCGCCCGTGCCTGTCGAGTTGATGGCTGCGGCGAGGTAGATGAAATCGTTGAGGAATTTGTCGGCTATGTCCTCGTATTCCGGCTCCTCTTCGGCGAGTTCGATGGCGATTTTGAGCATGCTTAGGCAGAACTGAGCCATCCACGCCGTTCCGTCGCTCTGGGCGATGCGGGATCCGTCGGGAAGCGGGTAGCGGCGGTCGAAGACGCCGATGTTATCGAGGCCGAGGAATCCGCCTTCGAAGACATTGTCTCCCGTTTGATCGACGCGGTTCGCCCACCAGCCGTAGTTGAGGAGGAGTTTGTTGAAGGCCTTTTTGAGAAAGGCGCGGTCGCCTGTGCCCGTTTCTCCGCGTTCGATGGAATAAATCCTCCACGCCGCCCAGCCGCCAATGGGAGGGTTGGCATCCGAGAGCGCCCATTCGTAGGCGGGCTGCTGCGCGCTGGGGGAGGTGTAGCGCTCGCCTTGGAGCAGCATGTTCTGTCGCTTTGCGGTGGCGGGATCGGTGATGGCGAAGGCCACGGATTGGAACATGAGATCCCAGGCGCAGAAGTAGGGGTATTCCCAACAGTCGGGCATGGAGATGACATCGTTCGCGTAAAGTTCCTGCCAGAAAATATTGCGTCCTTTCCAGCGTTCGGCCGGCGGCTTCGGCATGGTCGGATCGCCGCTGAGCCAGCGGTTCACCTGGTAGGAATAAAATTTCTTGCCCCAGAGGAGGCCGGCAATCGCACTGCGCATGACGAGCGACAATTCCTCGGGCATTCCGGGAACCACGGCTTCAAAGTGGGCGAGGTGTTCCTTTTCCCGATCGGCAAAAAGCGTGTCGAAGGCAGCATCGAAGGACTTTTCCTGTGAACCGGGGGCGAGCCGCAGCCGAATCACCCACTCCTCACCGGGGGCGAGCGTGCGTTGGTAGACTGCTGCGGCCTTGGTGCCGATACGGGCAGGATTCACCGCGCCGGTAGCGCCACTCACGACATAGTCATGGAAGGCATCCTTCACAAACGGCGTGCGGTTTGGAGCATTATAGAGGCGGCGGTCGTTGGTCTCGTTCTCGGTGAAAATCCACTCCGGCCGGCCTTCGGCTTGGAGGCTGTAATCACCCAGTTCGGCGGAATGCGCGCTGAGTCCCTGGCCATCCGGTAACAGGCGGATTTCGGGCTTCGAAGCGGGGGCGACTTCCCATGTCCATGTGTTGCGGAACCAGAGTGTCGGAAGAACGGTCAGCGGTGCCGCATCGGGGCCGCGATTCACGATACGCAGCCGAATCGCCATGTCGTCAGGCGCCGCTTTGGCGTATTCGAAGAACACATCAAAGTAGCGGCTCTCGTTGAAAATGCCGGTATCGACCAGCTCGTATTCCTTCTCCAGGCGGGAGCGGCGTCCATTTTCCTCGATGAGGTGCTGATAGGGAAATTCCTGCTGCGGGTATTTGTAGAGGCCACGCATAAAAGAATGCGTGGGCGTGTTGGCGAGGTGGTAGTAGTAGTCCTTGATGTCTTCACCGTGGTTGCCCTGCGGGTTGGAAAGCCCGAATGCGCGTTCTTTTAAAATCGAATCCTTTCCGTTCCAGAGCGCGGCCGAAAAGCACAGCAGTCCGTTTTTGTCACAAATGCCGAGAAGTCCATCCTCACCCCAGCGGTAGGTGCGCGAGCGCGCGTGGTCGTGCGGAAACGAGCTCCAGGCGTCGCCATCCGCCGAATAATCCTCTCTCACCGTGCCCCACTGGCGGTCGCTCAGGTAGGGACCCCAGAGTTGCCAGTCTTCTTTGCCGGAATCGCGGGCTTCGATGCGGAGGGATTCTTTGTCTTTAGGCATGGTTCGGTGATGGGTGCGGATGAAGTCAGTAACGGCGAGAGAGTCTTAGGGCAAGCGCCGCGAGGATTAGGGCGGGAATCGCCGTAAAAGCAAAAATGCGCCCGAGGGAGAGGCCTGCGAGATTTTCGAGCGGGCCGACGCCGAAGGCGGCGAGGCCGTAGCCGAGTTGATAGAAGGCGATCAGCAAGCCGGCGACCGAGGCGGCGATTGTGGGCATGCTTTTTTGGCCAAAGCTGATGATGAGAGGGAGCATTGCAGAGCAACCCAGGCCTGCCAGGGCGAAGAGAGCGAGGCCGGCGAGCGGGTTTCCTGCGGGAATGAGCGGAACGAGGAGGAAGGCCACGCAAATGACAGCGGGGAGGATTTTGAAAACAATTCGTTCGGGCATCCACCGGTCGATCGAGGCAAAGAGCAAGCGTCCGCCGGTGACGGCGCCCCAGAAAAGCGTGAGGGAGAGGGATGCAGTGGCGGTGGTGTTTGAGAGAGCTCCGGACATGAGGATCGACGCCCAATTGCCGTTCATCGTTTCGCAAATTCCGTAGAGCAGGGCGGCGGCGGCGAAGGCGGGAAAGGCAGCCGGCAGTCCGCCGGAGGTTTTATCATCAGTTGGCGAACCTGCCGAAATGGTGAGCGGCATGGCGAAAACCAAGAGTCCTGCGCAAAGGAGGGCGACGAGAACGGGCAATCCCCACCAGAATCCGAGGCCGACGAAAACGGCGACGAAGGCCGGCGCCAGCGCTGTGCCGAGGCCGAGGAGGGTGTTGAGTGTGAGGAGGGCGCGGTCGGCGGTTTTTGGAAAAAAAGCGGCGGCGCAGGTGTTGATGACAGGAACGGTGAGGCCGAAGGCCAGGCCCATGCAGGTTGTTGCCAGAAGTAGCACCGCGTAGGCGGCGGTCTGGTTTGCCATGAGGAACTGGCTCGCGATGAGAAGCCCCATGGAGAGGAGATTCGCCAGCATTCCTGCCAGGAAGACATTTTTTGCCCCCAGGCTTCGCGCGAGCGTTGGGCCGAGTAGGGAGCTGATGATTGCCATGATGGCCTGCGGCACGAAGAGCATGCCGTATTGCGTGCTGCTCAGGCTGTAGTGCTGCGGGCTTGTGAAAATCGCCCCCGCTGCGGGGAATGTGACGAGGGCGATACCCTGCGCCACGCCCGCCCCGAAAACCGCTCCCACGGCGGCGCGGGAGGGTTTTCCGTTCTGCGATGAATCCGCCATGCCGGTGTGCGGAGTTTTTATTTCAGCCGCTCGAGGAGATGGTCGCCGACGCGGATGGCGTTTGCCATCGCGGTCAGCGCGGGATTTACCGCCCCAATGCTCGGGAAGAATGAGGTGTCCACGACATAGAGGTTGTCGAGTTCGTGGGCCTTGCAATTCGTATCGAGCACGGAGGTAGCGGGATCTGTGCCGAAGCGGCAGGTGCCGGACTGGTGGGCCACGCCGCCGATGCCGATCTCGTTTTTCATGTAGAGATTTCTCGGGATGAGGTGCTCGTGCATGCCGAGGTGGTTGAGCATTGACTTGAGCTTTTCGTAGAGGCGTTGCTTGGCGACCTGGTTATTCGGCGTGTAGCTGAGTGTGATGTTGCCCTCGCGGTCGATCGTGACGCGGTTGTCGGGTGAGGGGAGGTCCTCGGTGGAGAGCCAGAAATCGACGGCGTGCTTGGCGACGAAGTCGAGCGTGAACATCGGCGCGAGCCCGGCCTCGATCGGCTTCTCACCTTTATACATGGGACCTTGGGATTTTCCGACCATCTGGATATTGCCCATCGGAAACTCGAAGTCCTTCATGCCAAAATAAAAATCATTCAGGCCAAGCGTCTTCTGGTATTTCGTTGGATTCGGCTCCTTGGAAATCGCCAGCACGGCCTGGCTATTGTGATACATGTAATTCCGGCCCACCTGCCCGGAGCCGTTGGCGAGTCCGTGCGGGTGTTTGTCATTCGCCGACATGAGGAGGAGGCGCGCGGAGTTTGCCGCTCCAGCGGAAACGACCACGATGCTGGCGCGGAAGGTTTCGGTTTTTCCGTCGCGATCGACCACGACCTCGCTCACCGAGCTGCCGGCGGCGTTGGTATTGAGTTTCAGCACTTGTGAATTCGTGAGGAGCGTGACATTCGAGTGCTCGAGCGCGGGACGCACACCCAAGACCTCGGCATCCGACTTCGCCTGCACGAGGCAGGGAAGTCCATCGCAATCCTCACAGCGCACGCATTGGCTGTAGGGCATATTCGCCTCGTTGAGCATGATGCCGCAGGGTGAGTGGAAGGGATGGTAGCCTGCGCGTTTGAGGTCGTCAGCGAGTTGCTGGATGCGTGGTTCGTGCGAGACTGCGGGAAATGGATACGGCTCGCTGCAAGGCGGCTCGGTGGGATCATCGCCGCGTGCGCCGTGGACATGATACATGCGCTCGGCCTTGGTGTAGTAGGATTCGAAATCCTCGTAGCCCAGCGGCCATGCGGGGGAGATGCCGTCGTGGTGTTTCAGGACGCCGAAATCCTCCTTGCGCAGGCGGTAGAGAGCCGCGCCGTAGAGCTTGGTTGCGCCGCCGACGAAGTAGTGGACGCCGGGTTGGAACGCCTTGCCGTGCTTGTCGCGCTAGGCGTCCTTGAATGTATAGCGGTTTGCGATGAAGACTTCCGAGGCGGACCAGTTTTCCGGCTCGCGCGGGAGCCAGCCGCCGCGCTCGAGGATGAGGATGCGTTTTCCGGAGGGAGCTAGGTGACGGGCCAATGTGCCGCCGCCCGCGCCGCTTCCGATGATGATGTCGTAGTCGTTGTTCATGGATTTTTAGCGTTCGATTTGTGGCACGGGTTTCGCACCGGTTGTGTTGAGTTTTATCGCCCAGACCGAGTCGGACGAGCAAATGAAGAGGATGTTGTTGTCGCGGCCGCCGAAGGTCAGGTTCGCTGTCTGCTTAGGCAGCTTGATTTTACCGATCATTTTGCCCTTGGGGTTGAAGACATGGATGCCGTCGAGCGCGCCGGAGTAAACATTGCCCTTCGCGTCGATCCGCATGCCATCGGGGAAACCGGGATAGACGACCGCGAATTCGCGCTGGTTCGAGATGGTTTTGCCATCCGCCGAGACATCGAACGCATAGATCGTGTGCGGCTTGTCGTAGTAATAGGTGCGCGGTGCCTGAATCGCTCCGCTGTCGATGATGTAGAGGATTTTTTCATCCGGTGAAAAGGCGATGCCATTGGGCATTTGTAAGTTCCCGGTCACCACAGTGAGGGCCTTGGTTTTCGGATCGTAGCGATAGACATTGTTCGGCAAATACGCCTCCTGCGGGAATTGCAGCGAGCCGTAGCTGGGATCGGTGAACCACACGGAGCCGTCGGATTTCACCACCAAGTCGTTCGGGGAATTCAGCGGCTTGCCGTCGTAGGAACCGGCGAGCGTTTCCACCGTGCCATCATGTTTTGTAATGGAAATCCGGCGACCGGTCGTCTCGGCCGTGAGCAGATTCGCGTTGAGGTCGGCCGTTTGACCATCCGCAATACTCGAGGGATGCCGAAAAACCACCGGCTCGCTCCAAGAGGCTGGCGTGATGGTATTGTATGGCGTGAGGCCGTGCCAGCGGATGAGGTTGATGTTGTCGTTGATCTGGTCTGTAAAAATGAGGAAGCCCACGTCGGAGTTTTTTACCGAGAGAAAAACCGGTCCCTCCGTGAATCCAAAGCCCTTGGCGAGATGCACAAGCTGTGGATCCTTTCCGAGAATCTCAGCAAATTCAGGATCATAAACTTCCAGTGGCAGTTGGGGATTTTGAGCCTCCGGGAGGGTTTTTCTCGTAAGCGAGGTTCAGGATTTCCGTCTTTTGGGCGGATACAGGTGAGGGCTGGAAAAACGATGCCAAGAGGAGGGTGGCCAAGAGGCATTTTCGGCGTGAAAAAGTGATGGATGAACGCACGCGGCGAGTCTTGGGATCGGCTCTGCGTGGTCAAGGATTATTGCTCAACAAAATCGGCATGCCACACTGAACTTTGTGCGGGTTGTTTTTTCGTTTGCCTCGTTCGGGCTTTCCGTAAACTAACCAATTCTCATCACGCATGATTTCATCCACCGAAAAAGCCCTTCGCGATCTTCTCGCTCAACGCATCCTCATTTTGGACGGCGCGATGGGGACCATGATCCAGCAATACAAATTGCAAGAGGCCGACTATCGCGGGGAGCGTTTTGCAGATTGGAAGGGCCAGGATTTAAAAGGCAACAATGACCTGCTTGTGCTCACGAAGCCGCAGATCATTCGTGAGATTCATGGCAAATACATCGCCGCCGGGGCGGATATCATTGAAACGAACACATTCAATGCGACGACGATTTCCCAGGCCGACTACGGTCTCGAGCATCTTGTTCCCGAATTGAACTTGGCGGCGGCGAGGGTCGCACGCGAGGCGGCGGATGCCGTCACTGACAGGCGCGTCTTCGTGGCGGGGGCGATCGGGCCGCTCAATCGCACGCTGTCGATTTCGCGGGATGTCAACGATCCCGGAAAGCGTGAAGTGACCTTCGAGGAGGTTGCTGCCGCCTACACCGAGCAGATCGAAAATCTCGTCGCAGGCGGTGTGGATATTCTGCTTGTTGAAACGATTTTCGACACGCTGAACGCTAAGGCGGCGCTTTTTGCAATCGCCCGATTTTTTGAAAAGCACCCGCGCATGCCGGTCATGGCATCTGGCACGATCACCGACTTGAGCGGAAGAACGCTCACTGGTCAGACGGTGGAGGCTTTTCTCAATTCGCTTTCCCACTTTCCGCTTTTGTCCATCGGCCTCAATTGCGCTCTGGGGCCGAAAGAAATGCGGCCTTACATCGAGGAACTTTCGAATATCTCGCCGTTCTTCGTCAGCACATATCCGAATGCCGGTCTGCCTGATCCGCTCTCGCCTACAGGATTTCCCGAGACACCCGAGAGTCTCGCACCGCAACTCCTCGAATGGGCGGAGGAGGGTTGGCTGAATATCATTGGCGGATGCTGCGGCACCACTCCCGGCCACATCAAAGCCATCGCCGATGTGGTTCGTGGTCTGCCTCCGCGCAGGATTCCCGCTCGCACGACGACTCTAAGATTGAGCGGCCTGGAGCCATTCACCGCGCGTCCGGAGATTCCCTTCATCAATATCGGCGAGCGCACGAATGTAACGGGTTCGCCAAAATTCGCAAAACTCATCCTCGCCGGAAACTACGACGAAGCCCTCGCTGTAGCGCGCCAGCAAGTCGAGGCCGGGGCGCAGATCATCGATGTGAACATGGACGAAGGCATGCTCGATGGCGCCGCCGCTATGACGAAATTCCTCAACCTCGTGGCCAGCGAGCCGGACATTTCCCGTGTGCCGGTGATGATCGACTCCTCGAAATGGGAAGTTCTCGAGGCCGGTCTGCGCTGCGTCCAAGGCAAGTGCGTCGTCAACTCGATCAGCCTCAAAGAAGGTCCTGAAAAATTCAAGGAACAGGCCCGTCTCATCCGCGCCTATGGGGCCGCGACGATTGTCATGGCCTTCGACGAACAGGGACAGGCCGACAGCTTCGAGCGCAAAATCCAAATCTGCGAACGCGCCTACCGCATGCTTGTCGATGAAGTGGGATTTCCGCCGGAGGACATCATTTTCGATCCAAACATCCTCACCGTTGCGACGGGCATCGAAGAGCACAACGACTACGCCAACGCGTTCATCAACGCCACGCGCTGGATCAAGGAAAACCTACCCTACGCCCGTGTGAGCGGCGGCATCAGCAACATCTCGTTTTCATTCCGTGGCAACAATCCTGTGCGCGAGGCCATGCATGCCGCGTTCCTTTACCATGCCATCAAAGCCGGGTTGGATATGGGGATTGTGAATGCCGGTCAGCTCGGCATTTACGAGGATATTCCCAAGGACCTCCTCGAACTCATCGAGGATGTCCTGCTGAACCGCCGTCTGGATGCCACCGAGCGCCTCGTCACATTTGCCGAGAATTTCAAGGCCTCGAAATCGGCCAGCCCCGGCTCCGCACCCGTGCAAGACACGGCCTGGCGCGAACTCCCCGTGGAGAAGCGCCTGCAGCATGCGCTCATCAAAGGCATCATCGATCACATCGATGCTGACACCGAGGAGGCGCTGAACAAATACGGCAAGCCGCTCTCGGTCATCGAAGGGCCTCTCATGGATGGCATGAAAATCGTAGGCGACCTCTTTGGCGCGGGGAAAATGTTCCTGCCGCAGGTCGTGAAGAGTGCCCGAGTGATGAAAAAATCCGTCGCCTGGCTCACCCCGCTCATGGAGGCCGAGCGCGCCGCGAATCCGAATGCCCGCACGCAGGGCCGCATTCTCATGGCCACGGTGAAAGGCGATGTCCACGATATCGGCAAAAATATCGTGGGCGTTGTCCTTGCCTGCAACAACTACGAAGTCATCGACATGGGCGTGATGGTTCCCTGCGAAAAAATCCTCGCCACCGCGCAGGAAAAAAATTGTGACATCATCGGCCTCTCCGGTCTCATCACACCATCCCTCGACGAGATGATCCATGTCGCAAAGGAAATGCAGCGTCAGGGTTTCACCATCCCGCTCATGATCGGCGGTGCCACGACCAGCAGGGCTCACACGGCTGTCAAAATTTCCCAGTATTACTCCGGTGGAGTCGTTCATGTCCTCGACGCCTCCCGAGCCGTGAATGTCGCCAGCTCGCTTCTCAGTCCCGATCAAAAACCCGCATTCCTCACGAACCTGGAATCCGACTACGAAAAACTCCGCGTCGAACATGCCGGACGCCAAGCCGGGAAGCCAATGCTCCCGCTCGCAGAGGCCATCGCGAACGCACCCAAGCTTTCGCATGGCAACATCGCTGTCCCGGAGCAAACGGGTGTGGTTGTTTTTGAATCAGGAAAGTCTGGAAATGTTTCGCTGAAAGACCTGATTCCCTTCATCGACTGGTCGCCGTTTTTCCACACTTGGGAATTGCGCGGGCGGTATCCTGCGATTTTTGACGACCCGAATTGCGGGGTCGAAGCCAAGAAGCTTTTTGAGGATGCCCAGAAGTTGCTGGCTGAGATTGTTGCTGACGAGAGTCTGCAACTTCGCGGCGTGTGTGGACTTTTTCCCGCCAATCGTGACGGCGAGGACATCATTGTTTACACCGATGAGTCACGCACCAATGAGGTCGCGCGCTTTCACGGTTTGCGCCAGCAAATGAAAAAGCCTGAGGGGCAGTTCAATTTCTCCATCGCTGATTTCGTCGCGCCCGCTCCAGCCAAGGATTATGTCGGTGCCTTCGCAGTCACTTCCGGCCACGGCATGCTCGAAGTGGTAAAAAAATTCAAAGCCGTGCATGACGACTACAATGTCATCATGACCGAGGCGATCGCCGACCGTTTCGCCGAGGCGTTTGCGGAATACATGCACAAGTTTGCGCGTGACGCTTGGGGCTTCGGCAAGACCGAGAACCTCACGCCTGAGGAACTCATCCGCGAAAAATACCGTGGAATCCGCCCCGCGCCCGGTTATCCCGCGCAGCCCGACCACACGGAGAAATGGGCAATCTGGAAACTCCTCGATGCAGAGCAAAATACCGGCATCACCCTCACGGAGAGCATTGCCATGTTCCCGGCGAGCAGCGTGAGCGGGCTCTATTTTGGACATCCTGAGTCAAAATACTTCGCCGTTGGAAAAATCGAGCGCGACCAAATTGAAAGCTACGCGCAGCGGAAAGGCATGTCGGTTGAGGAAGCCCAGAAGTGGCTCCAGCCCTATTTGAACTACGACCCTGACAGCCAGCTCACACGGCCTTGCCAGCCCGGGGTCAGCAACTGATTTTTAAAAAATGAAAACCCTCGTCATAGGTCATCGCAACCCGGATATGGACTCGATCTGCTCCGCTATTGGATATGCGGAGTTCAAGCGCGCAACCGGAATGGATGGTGTCATCGCGGCACGATGCGGAAACACCAACCAGCGGATCGATTTCGCTCTTCAAAAATTCGGCCTCGAGGCACCGGTTTTCTTCGCCGATGTCTATCCCCGCATCGAGGATGTCATGCAACGGAATGTTGTAAGCATCCACCGCGACGCCCCTGTTTATCAGGCCATGACGCGTTTCGGTGAGGACAAGTTCCGCGGTCTGCCTGTCGTCGATGATGCCCGCAACTGCATCGGACTCCTCTCCGCATTCAAGCTGGGGAAATATCTCTTTCCGCCGATTGAGAACCTTTCCTCGAGCCGCATTGTGGAGGCTTCGATCGCACACATCCGCGAAGCCATACGGGCGACGCTCATCACTGGCAAGGAAGACCCTGCCATCCGTCCGCGCACCTTGGTCGTTGCGGCCATGCTCACGGACTCGTTCAAAAAACGCCTCGAGCAACTCGACATTCCAGCCACCGTTCTCATTGTCGGCGACCGCTGGAACATCCAGGAGCTTTCGATCCTCGCCGGCGTGCCAGCCATCATCATCACAAACAACTTTTCCCCGCCGGATAAAATTCTCGCTCTGGCCCAGGAACACGGCACGACCCTGTTATCCTCGCCACACGATACGGCGACGACCACGCTGCTCGCTCGCGCGGCTGTGACTGCGGGGCAAATGCTCTCGCCGGATTTCACCTGCCTCTCGGCGGATGCCACTCTGCGGCAGACGCGCAACGACCTGGCGATAACATCGCAGTTTGCATTTCCCGTTCTGGGGCCGCAGGGCCGCATGCAGGGAATCATCTCCAAAAGCGATCTTCTCCGACCTGCCCCACGGCAGTTAATTCTGGTCGATCACAATGAACTCACCCAGGCGGTTGCCGGCGCCGAGGAGTTGCCTATCGTCGAAATCCTCGACCACCACCGCATCGGTGTGGCTCCCACCCAGCAGCCAATCCTCTTCATGAACCGCCCGGTCGGCTCCACCAGCACGATTGTGGCGGATTGTTTCCGCATGGCCCGCATTCCCATCCCTAAGCCAGTGGCGGGATTGCTCATGTGCGGCATGATTTCCGACACGCTCAACCTGACCTCGCCTACTACGACTGCTGTGGACCGCGAGATCATGCAGGAACTTTCCAAAATCTGCGGCGTGAAGCCAGGCGATCTCGCCAACGAGATTTTCAGTGTCGGCTCCCCGCTTCTCACTCTCTCCACCAAGGAGGTCATCACAGCCGATTGTAAGGAATATGACGAGCGAGGCGTGCTTTTCAGCGTCTCCCAGATCGAGGAAATCAGCTTCGCGCAATTCGAGAAACAGCGCGCCGCACTCCTTGAAGAGCTTGAGAAATACCGTTTGTCGCACGGTTACTTTTTCTCCACGCTTTTGATCACCGATGTGAACACCCAGAACTCAGTTCTTCTTGTCAGGGGCAAGGAGAGTTTCACGAGACTGATCGATTTTCCCGAGGACGGTCTCCACGCCTGGCGCCTTGACGGGATCGTGTCCCGCAAAAAACAACTCCTGCCCTACCTCACGGAAACATTGGCGCGCATGGCCTGATTTCGCAGCTCCATGAAATTCGGAGACAATCTCACCGGTTCGCTTCTCGTGGCGCATCCCTGCCTACGCGATCCAAACTTCCGCCGGACCATTGTTTTTCTCTCCCAACATTGTCCGCACGAGGGGGCGACCGGATTTGTCCTGAACCGCCCGCTTCAAGCCCTGCCGGATGCTGGAGTGCCCGTCTTTTTCGGCGGCCCTGTCGGCACGGATGAGAGCCTCCTCACGAGCCTTCAATGGCGTGAAAACCCCACACTCGTGGCGTTCCGGGCCTTCACCGATGTGGCCGATGTCGAGTCGCGTCAAGGCTGGGAGAAGGGGCTTCGAATTTTTGAAGGCTACTCCGGATGGTCGCCCGGCCAGCTCGAGCAGGAGATCGAAGGCAACACCTGGCTTGTCATTCCGCCCACACGCGAATTCATTGAAATGAAGGAGCCCCTGGCCGCATGGCAGGGTATCATGCGTAATTCCGGCCCCCTCCTACACCTTCTCTCAGAGGCGCCGGATGATCCTGGATTGAACTGAGCAGCCTTCCAACCTCGCCACGGCTTGCATTCCAATCGGGGGGAGGCTTACTTTCACAGCAATGAGCGCGCTCCCTAAAAAAAAGCTGACACCGCAGGAATATCTCGTGATCGAACGCGCTGCGGATTTCAAAAGCGAGTTCTTTGATGGCGAGATGTTCGCTATGGCGGGGACTTCAAAAGAGCATTCCCGCATCACGGTGAATCTCACGATTCAATTTGGCAACGCTCTTAAAGGACGATTCTGTGAACCCTTCTCCTCCGATCTCCGCGTCAAAGTCAGTGCCAACGGCCTCTATACTTATCCCGACCTGACGATCGTTTGCGGTCCTGTCGATGTGGAGGACGAGCAGGCCGATGTCTTGCTGAACCCAACGCTCATCATCGAGGTTCTGTCGCCGGGAACGGAGCGCTATGACCGGGGCAAAAAATTTGATCTCTACCGCGAGTTGGATCAGAGACATTTCACCTGAAAAGTTGGTATCCTCGAAAAGTTAGTCGCGGAGCGTGGAGCGCCGGAATTCATCCGTAGCGACAACGGCCCAGAATTCGTCGCCCGGGAGGTCAGGGAATGGATACAATCACAGGGGTTCAAGACGCTCTATATCGAACCCGGAGCGCCATGGCAAAACTCCTATACGGAGAGCTTCAACGCCAGGTTCAGGGACGAGTTCCTCAATGTGGAACTCTTTTCCAGCAAACTGGAGGCGAAGGTCCTGAGCGCGGAACACCGCGAAAAATACAACAACC
>JBILWM010000154.1:0-3895 GCA_044369905.1 Terrimicrobiaceae bacterium
TCTCGTTCCTCCTCCTTGATGAGACGAAGACTGACACGGGAAAGAAAACTTTCGGCGACTTCTTGGATTTTCATTCCCATGCTCATGCCAAAAGGGAATGGAGTTGTCTAACTATTTTTCACTCGTCAAAGACACACGGCGCATGAAGGCTTTTCAGGTGAAATGTCTCTGAAATCTGGGATGTGTTTTTTCATCTCCCCTGCCCCTTCGGGAATGTCGATGAGGTCGGCGAAGCGGGTGGAGTTTTTCCACGGTTTGTTGTCCTGTGCCAGAACGAGTGGGAGGATGGGCGGGAGTTTCGTGGCGCCGAGATTGTTGCGAAGATAGTCGTTCCAGATGCGGACCATGTAGGTGAGCAGGCGCAGGCCGATGAGCGGGTCTTCCTGGTTCTGGTGCTCGAAGAGGATGTAGAGGAATGCGGACTGACCATCGATTTTCGCGGTAAAGAGAAGGTCGCTCGAGGTGGCGGCAAACTCCGGATCGATGAAACTGCCGCTGACAAGAGTCAAGGAGGTCCAGTCTATGCGGCGGGCGAGTTTGCGTGGGAGATGGGCCTCCAGAAAGGCGCGGGCGTTGTCGGGGTCCGAGAAGGTCGATTTGACGAGCTTATCGTGCGGTTGATGGATCGTGGCCTTGCGAGACGGCATGGCGAGAGCTTTGGAAACCACGCGCACAGGGGTCAACGGGAGGAATGTAACGATTTTGGCAAATTGGGGAGTAGAGGTTCGACAGGAATGATGGATGACAGAATCATTTTTTTGGGAGGGGGGGGATCCGCCTACGCGCTTCGCGGCTACGGCGTGACACTGGGTTCATCGTCCTCGCATGACCCATTTTTCAGCCGCGCAGCGGCGTAAGGATGTCGATGAGGTGGCGGCGCGCGGCGTGATGGGAACACGCAAACTGGCTTGCTGCGATGGATGGTGTGACGGATTTGCCAGCCCGAGCAATGGGCACCCCTATTCGCCATCTTGTTCATTTTGTTAATTCTGTCCAAACCATTATCCCGGCGCGTCCGGAGGCTGGCGCCCTACCCTTCCCGCGCGGCAGCGAGTGCTGCAAAATTTTATTGCACTGCAAAGATGCAGGAGGAAAATAATGATTCGTTTGAAAATGAAGACCCCCAGCATTTCTATTGGGCAATTATCGCGGGATTTGAAGCTCTCTGCCTCTACGGTGTCCCGCGCGTTGCGGGACCATCCGGCGATTTCGAGTGATACGGTGTCGCGCGTCAAGAAGGCGGCGGAGTTGCATGGATACAAGCCCAAGGCGTCGCTGAACCGCTTTTTCAAGGCCTTGCGTGGCGAGGTGAGTGGCGTGGTCTTTCTCGTGGATAATGCGGTTCAGGAAAGACTCTCCGAGCGTGATCCCTTCTATTCCCAAATCCTCTGGTCGGTGGAGCGCGCCCTGCAAAAAACCGGGACGCACATGATTCTCTCGAATGTGAGTGCCAACCTAACTTCAAGCGGTTCCCTCTACGCGATTGAGGAAGGAATGGCCCATGGCGCGATTATTGAATCCCAAGATACGGCGATGATCGCCAAACTGGCGCAGCACACCTCCGTGGTGGTGCTGAACTCGGATCCCCGTGCTCTGAGTGTGGATTCCGTCATTCCGGATATCGAACGCGCGGCAAGATCCCAGATGGATTGTCTGGTGGAACTGGGGCACCGGCGCATTGCCAATTTCCGCCTGAAACCGCCCTCTGGCACACCTTTTTTCCACTGGCAAGACCGGGCGTTCTGGCGCGAGTATGCGGACTACGCGCAGGAACTCGGCCTGGAAATTCCACAATCATGGATGGAACCGATCGCCTTCAAATACGAAAATGAAATCGAAGCGGTTGGAGCGTTTTTGGACCGGATTCTGACAGGCGATCGCGCCACGGCGATTCTGACCTACGATGTCTACGCGGGCGAATTGATCCGGCAACTGGCCAATCGCGGACTCTCCGTGCCGGGCGACATCTCGATCATGGGATTTGATGACGACAATCACGGTCGATTCTGTCCGATACCGCTTGCGACATTTCGTCAGGATTTCGATGCCATGGCGACCGAAGCGGTCAGGTTGGTGCGGGAACGGGCTCAAGACCCATCGCGCGCGCCGCTCATGGTCAAAGTCGAGGGGAAAGTGATCGTCCGCGAGTCGGTGGGGGTGGCGAGGAAGTTTTAAGTTTTAAGCATTAAGTTTTAAGAGGCGGAGTGGCGACTCGGAGTCAGACTCTGAATCATTTGCGCGGCTGGGACGCCGTTCCATTTGAGCAGAGACGCCGCTGTGCGGCTGAAGTTTGGGACCCCGACGGCGCGGCGTCCCTACCAATTGCCACAATGCGTGCGGCTGCTGCAAAAATGATTTTGCCGAGACTCACCGGAATCGAATTCACATCTCGAACCGATTTTTTAACTGATTCGATTGCTCCAAGATTTTCCTCGGATTGGCGCGCTTCAACTTTTTTAGGTTTTCGAGTTTCCAGCGGATCGCTGGCATTTCCGAGAGATGTGGAAACGGCGCGCAGTGCCAAAGCGGTTCGGCCTCGACGAGACTGATGAAAAAATGTCGGTGCTCCGGTGTCAGTGCCGCAGGAAGTTCCGATTGGAGTCGTTTGCGCACGGCAAGCAAATCATCGAATGCCAGAGGTTCGCGCGCCATTCCAGCAAACTCATTTTGAAACGCCGCAGTCATGTCGATCGGGCGTGAAAAGAGAACCTCGTGAATCGGTCGATTGTGTCCGGCGAGGTAACAAACAAAGCAATCCACGATCTTCGGCGCGAGCCCCTCTCCCGCATACAATCCATGCACATCAAACATGTCTCGGGGATGCTGGCGATCCATTGCCGCGACCAACTTGCTGCCGAACAACTCGGCGCTTGCCAATGTGGGGATCGAAATGCCAGTTGCGAAAATTTTCCGTGCGGATGCGACCATTTGCCGTGTTTCGACTGGAAGCAAAGTGCCACGAAAAACATGGTTTACTTCGACTTTGACAAGACACCTCTCGCGATGGATGAAGAGCTTACTTTCCTCACCGCTCGCCGTGGCGACAAGATCCGCCTGAAGGCCTTGGCGAAGCAGGTTCTCACGGGTGGCAGCGAGAGCCTCGGCGATGGTCCGAAGTGCCTCACCGCGCCCCATGCGGTGATCGCAAAAGACGAGGTCGAGATCGACAGACAAGCGAGGCATGTCGGCAACAAAAAGGTTGATCGCCGTTCCACCTTTCAGCGCAAACGGACTTCCCTCGAAAACGGATGGCGCCACATCGATCAGCAAGCGGACAAGTTCAATGTATGTCTTGTCCATCATGGGTTCAGAATCAGCGTGCGCCCGCCCCTGACCCGCGAAATCCAGCGACTCTTGCCGATCCGCGTCTCCGCTGCTTTGCGAGCCTGCGGCGCCCACGGCAATGAAAGTTCCTCAGCCCAAGCCACGCAAAGACGCAATGCCTTTTTCTGCTCGCAGGCCTTTAGTAGCGTATCAAGAACATCCACCCGCAAAGAACGCGCGGATTCCATGATCAACCGGGCTTCCTCGATCTCCTGATGGACTCCGACTTCACTGAGCATCTCAAGCAACGCCCTCTCAGGAACCGAGACGGGAGGACCCTCGGGAGACTCGGGCAAAGGCTGCAATCCGAAGTCATGCGGCAAACTGCGAGAAAAAAGTTCCCGCACCGTGAACCGGGATGGAAACCGTGCGGAAAACCACTCTGGCAATCGAGTATTCTTCCGCCCGCAAAGCGTCAATATGTCCTTGGCTGGCGCATTATGGCGAATCCCTTGCCAGGCCAGCGCTGTCTTTGGGCGCATCTCCGATAGTTGCAAAAAATCAGTTCCACAGGAACTCCAGGGTGTCGTTTTTGAGCGCGACGTCGATGGCGAGCATGTGAGCCAGACCA
>JBILWM010000155.1:0-3867 GCA_044369905.1 Terrimicrobiaceae bacterium
CCTCCCTTCGGGATTCCCTACGCGAAAATCAGCGATTCTTTACCCCAAGATAGACCGTGTTTTCTAATTGTCGTCGGGGGTCATTTCTAATTGTCGCCGAAAACCATTTTTAATTGTCGCTGGACAAGGCTGACCTCGCAGGCTGTTGCGATCACTCGTAACGCAGCGCGGTGATGGGATCGATGCCGGAGGCCTTCGCAGCGGGGTATAAGCCGGAGAGAAGTCCCGCCACAATGGCGAAGCATACGGCAAAAACAATGGCGTCCCATGTGAGGACAGGGACATTCTCCGCAGGGGCGATGGATTTCAGAATCTCGATGAGTCCGAGGGAGGCCACAATACCGAGCAGACCTCCGAGTAGCGAAACGAGCATACTTTCGATGAGGATTTGCCAAAAGATATCCCTCTGGCGGGCACCGACGGCGAGGCGGATGCCGATTTCGCGGACACGCTCGGAAATGCTGGCGAGTATGATGTTCATAATCCCGATTCCCCCGACCACGAGACTTATCGCGGAGATGAGTCCACCGCTCAACCGGGCGGCTCGGACACTGCTTTCCATGCGGTCAAACCAGTCCTGGCGCGTTTCGAGATCGAAGTCATCGACACCGCGATGGGTGATATCCAAGATGCCGCGAACCTGATCAAGCGCGGGATGGAAATTCTCCAGGTCTCCCACCCGCACGGTCAGGGTTTCGAGTTTCATGGTTTCGAGCGAATCCAGCGGAAAGGCACCGGAGCGGAATTCATAAAACATGGTGGTGAAAGGAACGAGAACCGTTTCGTTTTTCTGGCGGAATGGATCCCAGCGGCGTGCAGGATTTCTACCGGCCCTGCGGGCACGCGCCTGCTCTTCCATTTCGTAGAAGGCGAGAACGCCCACGACTTGAAACGGGCGGGAGTCGATAAGGATTGTTTTTCCGACGATGAGTTCAGGAGGAAGGCCGGGCCAAAGTTTTTTAGCCACGCTGCTGCCGACCACCGCACAGCGCGATCCCCGCTCGATGTCGAGGGGGGTGAGAAAGCGTCCGGCAGCGGTCTGATGCATGCCAATGACGAAGTGGTCTGGATAGACACCACGCACGACAAAGCGTTCTGGATTGCCTCCGCCTTCAGTGGCGACCGCCGTATTCAGCGAGATTTCGGGGGAGACATGTGAAATAAACGAAGCAGTGCGCCGGATCGCCTCGGCGTCGCGCAGGGTGCGCCCGGGCGAGAGATTCGCAAACTCGAATTTCCTGCTGGAGGGCTCCTTGTTGACGATGGAAACAAACTCGAGCCCGCCCATCTGCTGCATGAAAATGCGGGTTCCATCCTCGATCCCGCGCGTGAGGGCCATGGTGGCGATGAGGCTGCTCACGCCAAGCACAATCCCGAGCATCGAGAGACAAGTGCGGAACTTGTGGGCTGCAATTTCGCGGAGGCCGATGGAGATCGCAACGAGCGGGTTCATGGCTTGTATTCGCGGGTTATACGACCGTCGCTGATTTCAATAACGCGGCGGGATCGGGCCGCTATGGCAGGGTCGTGTGTGACAAGAACGACTGTCTTCCCCGACGCATGAAGGGCGTCGAACATTTCCAAAATCATGCGCCCCGTGGCGGAGTCGAGGTTTCCCGTGGGTTCGTCGGCAAAGAGAATACGCGGGTTGTTGACGAGGGCACGGGCAATGGCAACGCGCTGGCACTGCCCGCCGCTGAGCTGGGGCGGGCGGTTCGAGAGACGGTCACCGAGTCCAACATCCTCCGCAGCCTTTCTGGCGCGGGCAAGACGCTCACGGGAGGGAACCCCAGCATAGATGAGAGGCAGGGCAATGTTTGAAACCACATCCAGCTTGGGCAGGAGATTGAAAGCTTGGAAAACAAACCCGATCTCCTTGTTGCGAACGCGGGCAAGTTCGTCGCTGGAGGCCTTCGCAAGATCCTTGCCGCAAATTTCCATACGGCCAGCCGTGGGCGTGTCAAGGCAGCCGAGCAGGTGCATGAGGGTGGATTTTCCGCTGCCGCTGGAGCCAATGATCGCAATAAACTCACCCTCGTCGATCCGCAGGTTCACCCCGTCGAGCGCCCGGATTTCCTGATCGCCCACGCGATAGACTTTGCTGAGGCCTTCGAGGTGGATGAGGCTCACGACCGGGATTTTTTTGGACTCTTCCCCGATGGCTCGGGAGGCTCGACCAGCAGGACATCCTCGCCTTCCCGGATGCCGGACTGGATTTCGACATTGTCGCTGTCAATGGCACCCACAGTGACCTCGCGGCGCACGGGAATCCCGTTTTCCAGCACATAGGCCACCTTGCGACCCTTGTGTTCGAAGACGGCTGTGAGGGGCACGGCCACAACACCGTTGGCCTTCGACAGGGCCAGGCGCACGCTCACGGACACGCCGGGTTTCAGCTGGGCATCATTTCGGTCGATGATCCCTCGCACCTCGAAGCCCTTGATGTTGTTTTTCACGCTCGCCAAGGGGGCTATGAATTGAACTTTGGCGGAGGCCGTGGACTCGTTCGAGTCGGGGGATTTGAGAAGGAGTTCTTGGCCCAGGCTCAGTTTGGGAGCGTCGAGTTGGTTGACTTGGGAAATGATGAGCAGGCTGGAGAGGTCAGCGAATGTCATGAGACTGGTGCCGGAATTCACGCTGGCAGCGCCTACGACAACCTGTCCCTCACTGACGGGGATTTCCAACACGGTGCCATCGAAGGGAGCCAGAACGCGGGTCTTCGAGAGGCGGTCGTCGACGGTCTGGCGGCGGCGCAAAGCCTTGTCGAGGCCGTTTTCCTGAATTTGGAAATCGGCCATCATATTGACAAATTCCTCCTCGCTCAGGAGCTTTCGCTCGTGGAGTTGACGGGCCCGTGTGAAGTTGCCCTTGGTTTTCTCCATATTCAGGCGCGCCCCCTCAATCTCCGTCTCGGCAGCAGCGCGCTCATTGAGCAGGTCGGTGTCATCAATCGTCACCAACAGCTCTCCTTTCTTCACGCTCTGGCCCGGCGTGACATGGATGCGGCGTATTTTACCGCCGATTTCAGGCTTCACATCGACCTGCAGCGAGGGCTTCACCTCTCCAGCAAGAGGCAACTCAGGAGCGATGTCGGCAAGACGGGCCTTGGCGGTAGGAAAATCCTCGGTTTTTTCGGCTCGGGAAAAGGGCGGCCAGCCTTGGTAAAAAGCGGTGCCAGCAAGAGCAAAAATAGCGATGACTACGGAAAGGTATTTGGTCACGGAGTGATCACTCTACAGGCTCAAGACGCCTTTTCAACAAACACCGCAGCGGCGGCGGTGTAGCCATGAAGGGCATTCAATCCACGGACCGGGGCTATCTCGCCATTGCAGAAACAGCCGGCGAGAGGCTTATTGCCAAGCGCCTCGGCGAGCTCGGAGGCGTCCCGGTTTGCCGTGCCAAAGAAATTTTTCCCGCGACCGAGACACGAGAAGAGAAGCGCGCCATAGGCCCGCCGCTTCGCAAGGCGGGCAGGCTCGTAGCCGCGCGCCAGATCCTCGATGGCGGCGTTGGGATTCCGAATCTGGTATTGGAGCGTCTGGCCAATACGCGGGATGCCGGCTATGACCACAGCACCGGAGTCGGGATCCGCACCGATAATGCTTTTCACGAGAAAGTCACCGGAATTGAACTCATGGATGTATTCCGAACCCGCAAGACCGGCAAAGAGGTTGCCCCTAGCGTTGGATTTTTCATCGTCGCTGAGCGTCTCAAAGGCACGCTCCAAAGCACGGTAGGCAGGCAGGGCGTTTGGCTGGAGGCTCTGGAAGCAGCAAGAAAACTGGCTGAAAGAAAAAGATAGACAAAAAGGCACAGAAAAGCTGTGATAGTCTGGTGAAGAAGAAAACATCAGCTACAGAGGCCAAC
>JBILWM010000156.1:0-3862 GCA_044369905.1 Terrimicrobiaceae bacterium
GAGCCAGCGCACTTTTTCCTCACCTACTTCACGTCCCTGAACTTTGATCGGCCATTGCATGGCCCCTCTTTGCTCTCAAATCGGATTGTAGTCCAGCTTTTTTTGCAACTATCGGAGATGCGCCCCGTAACAACGTAACAAGGCGGGAGGTTCCCCCCGCTTGCCAGCGGATGGACTGCCTGCTTTCTTTGGGCATGCAAACAAGTGTGCCGGAGATTTTTTCCGCTGAGGATTTCATTTCAAATCCTGGGAGGTTTGCTGGCTTCGAGCCGCCAGTGAGGCTGGCCGTGATAGGAGACCCGGTGGCGCATTCCAGATCACCCGGTTTCCATAATGCGGCGCTGCGTTTTTGCGGCATCCGAGCGCAATATGGTCGACTTCATGTCCCGCCTGAGCGTTTTGCTGAAGTGCTACATACTTTGCCTGCTGCGGGATTTCTGGGTGCAAATGTGACGATTCCACACAAGGCGGCGGCTTTGGTCGGGGTTGACGAGGCGGATGCCTACGCCCGCGCATCCGGCAGCGTGAACACGATTGTGGTGAACGGCGAAAAGCTCATGGGCTTCAACACCGACGGGCCCGGCTTGGTTCGGGCGATCCGCGAGGAGTTCAGCGTCGATCTGCGCGACCTGCGTGTGGTCCTGCTAGGCGCGGGCGGCGGCGCCGGGCGCGCCATTGCCGTTCAATGCGCGATGGAACGCTGCGAGCGGCTGGTGTTGGTGAACCGAACCTTGGAAAAAATCCGCCCGCTGGCTGAGGAGTTGGCCCCGTTTTTTCAGAGCGAAAGGCTGAGCGGCCCGGTGGAGCGCATTGTGGCAGTCCCGTTTGACGACGACGCCCTGCGGCGCGAGTTGGAAAATGCCGACATTCTTATCAATGCCACCTCGCTCGGAATGAAACGCACGGACCCTCCGGCGATTTCGCCTGCTTTGCTCACCGCAAATCTCCTTGTTTACGACACCGTGTATGCGGGCGGGGCATCTCGACTGCTCGAGGATGCGGCCGCAGCGGGTGCGCGCTGCGCCAACGGGCTCGGCATGCTTCTCCACCAGGGCGCACTCTCCTTTGAAATCTGGTTCAACCGCGCCGCGCCGCTTGAGGAAATGCGCCGCGCACTCCACTCCGGCTTATGATTCTTTCCATCGCACTCACTCAATTCGTTTTCATTTCACTCGGCATGCTTTCGGTCAATGTGCTGCTCAAGGCCGCAGGCTATGCCTCAAATGTCGCGGAACGGTTTCCCGCCTTCTCGGTGTGGATGGCCACCCAGAGCCTGTGGCTTTTTGCCCTGCCGCTCGCATGGGTCGCTTTTGCCGGCTTCTGCATGCATTTCGGCAGGGGGCCGCTTCCGGAAATTGCGGCACGCATCACGGGAGTGACCCTCGTAGTGGCAATTTTTGCCGCCTATTTCACAGCCGCCTTTCTCCTGTTTTAAGCCTCAGAGGTAGGAAAAATGGGCTTCTGCGGACGAAAGAAGCCACGCGCGAACGCACGCGGAAATTTCTTTTGAACGCTGGCATTATCCATGCTGTCAAACACAGCAAACAGAAACTGCCATGAAAAATATCTACAAAAAAATCAACCGCACAAAATACTCCCTCGGCGAACTGATCTCCATCGTTGGATCATGCGCCCGCAACAGTCGTGAGACGATCGCCGCCATGGCGGATCTCCTCGACAGCGGACGCGTGGTGATCCGCAAAAACGGACGCGCCCGCCGCGTCCGGGTTGAATACGCGAGGTAATTTCCCCCGATGCTCCGGCGGATGTCGCCGCGCCTCAAAGCGCGGCACATCCACCGGCAGGGTGGGGGTGAATTCGCCACTTTTTGTGTATTGATGCCGATATAGTCCGGTGTCAGTGTGCGGGAAGTTCGATGAGCCCCCTCCGTTGCGAGAACATTCGATGCCTTGGTTCCGGCGCAAGCGCGTCCGGGCACGGGGCGATCGAAGATTTCTCCGCCAATTTCAACAGCGGGGACTTGACGGGCTTTTGTGGCTCCGATGCTGGGGGGAAGGAACTCCTCTTGAACCTGCTCGGCATGATCGAACGGCCCGAAAGCGGTCGGCTTGTTGTGCTTGGCAACGAGGTCTTGCAAATTCCCGACGCCATTTCTGCGAAAATCCGGGACACCTCCTTTGGTTATCTTTTCACCCATCCGCACCTGCTTCCGTCCTTCACCGTGGCAGAGAATGTCGCAATGCCATTTTTACGCATCTGCGGGGAGGGCGACTACCAGGAGCGCACGCTGGCCGCGCTCGAGTTTGCGGGTGTTGCAAGTTTCCACAGCGCTCCAGTCGATGAATTGGACTATACCGCGCACTGGCGGGTCGCATTTGCCCGGGCGATTGTGCACTCTCCATCGGTGTTGATCGCTGTTTCGCCACCAAGTCCATTGTTGCTGCCGCTTGCAAGACGGCTGGCGGATGAGATCGGAACCGCCGTTCTGTGGAATGGCGAAAAGGTCGACCTCCTGCCCTTTGCAGACAATTTGATCGAAATGACCAGGCACACCGCTTTCCCGACGCTCTCATGAGTGCCTTGGAGCTTCTTCCCGCATCCAGCGCCAAGTCCTCCAATCTTGCCTTTGCCCTCCTTTCGCTGCCCCGCGCGCGGCGCGCCGACGCGATGCTCTTTTACCGCTTCTGCCGAACGATTGATGACATCGCCGACCGTCAAGAGCTCACGAACCAAGAAAAACATGGACTCCTCGATGCGTGGCTGGATGCAGTGGAGAGTGGCCTGCCTGCCGATTTGGAAACCGTCGTTTCGCGGCACTCGATCGACCGCTCGCTTCTTACGGAGATCATCCGCGGTTGCGCCTCGGATATCGAAACGCACCGTTTTGTAACGCTTGCGGATCTGGAACTCTACTGCTGGCGCGTAGCCTGCGCGGTGGGGTTGGTTTCGATAAAAATCTTCGGATGCCGGGATCGCCGAAGCGAGACCTATGCCGTTCATCTCGGTCATGCGCTGCAACTCACAAATATCCTGCGCGATATCGGAGAGGATGCCGGGCAAGGAAGAATTTATCTTCCGCAGGATGACATGGCACGGTTCGGGGTGGGCGAAGAGGAAATACTCAATCGCCGCCCTATCGCTCGGTTAAAAGCCCTGATGCGCCACGAGGCTGGGCAGGCACGGGCACGCTTCGCGGCGGCGGTGCCTCCACAGGCCGACTTCAAATCGCTCCTGCCAGCGCGCATCATGTGCGCCGTTTATCAAAAAATCCTCGACCACATCGAACGGGAAGATTTTCCCGTTCTTCAAAAACGCATCGCGCTGAACAATCGTGAAAAATTGACTTCCACGCTTGGCGCTTTGCTCGGGCGATTTTAAAAAGTGGCTACTCTTGAGGAGCCCTCGGCTTGGGAGCACCCTCGGGGCCGTAGATTTCTACATCCGTTTTCAAAGCCAGCCAATCAGAATCGACTTCATTCAGTTTGCCTTCGATGCCCTCGAATCTTTCAGTATGAAACATTTCCGCTGCAACCACGGTATTTTTCAGCAGCTTTTTTGTAAGTTCGTCCGGCGACTGGCTACGCAAGAAGTGTTTTGCAGTTACGGCCGCCTGCTCCCACTTCTCGGCCTCTGACCTCAGTAAATCTGTTCGCGCGCTTTCATTGCCGACTTCGCGCAAGCTTCGAAGGGTAGTGATCGTCGACAGCGGATCCAGAAATTCCATCATTTTCGCAATCTGAACAAGGAGGAATTCTGTATCAGGATCATGAACGGTCTCGCTCTTTCTTTCTGGCGTTGGCGTTGGCGTTGGCGTTGGCGTTGGCGTTGGCGTTGGCGTTGGCGTTGGCGTTGGCGTTGGCGTTGGCGTTGGCGTTGGCGTTGGCGTTGGCGTTGGCGTTGG
>JBILWM010000019.1:0-41809 GCA_044369905.1 Terrimicrobiaceae bacterium
GTAAGCAGCCGATGTTGAGGCTGTATTTGTATTTATACTGAGCATTGTAGTATTCCTTTACTTTGTTGCAGCTTCCGCGCTGCCTTCGGGCCACTTTTTCATGTGTTTGACCTCACTTCTTGGAGTTTTTCCAAAATTCTTTTGTTTTTTCACCACGGAGAACACGGAAACCACGGAGAGATTTTTGTAGCTCATGTAGCTGTATCTTGTGGTTCATGGTTGAAATTTAGTTTTTTTGACAGAATCGAAGCGGAGCGGAGAAAGACTGACCTTGGCAGCCCAGAGGGCGAGCGCAGCGAGTCAGTTGACGGAATTAGCAAAATGGCAGGATCACTATGGCGCAGGATGACGGCATGCTGCTGTGCTTTGGTCTTTCAGCGCTGCAACACACGCCCTCCGTGGACTCTGGTCCTCTGTGGTCATTTTGTTCCGGTTTTTCACCAGTTTTGTTTCCTTTTCGGTGTTTCCTCTGTCCTTTAGTTCATTCTCTTTTCCATCCGTGGATTGCGGCTTTCCGGCATCCTTGCCTGGCCTAGGTTCATTGTTTTTGTGAAAGTGGGTTCTCGGGGTTGCGCTGATCTAATTGACGAGGTTGACCGGGTTGACACATGGGCGGTTCGAATCCAAGAAGCAGTCTGGAATAGTGCTGTGCTTTGGTCTTTCAGCGCTGCAACACACGCCCTCCGTGGACTCTGTGTCCTCTGTGGTCATTTTGTTCCGGTTTTTCACCAGTTTTGTTTCCTTTTCGGTGTTTCCTCTGTCGTTTAGTTCATTTTGTTATCCATTCGTGGATTCCGGCCGTATGGCGTCCTTGCCTGGCCTTGGGTTAATTGTTTTTGTGGGAAATTGGGTTCAGGGGGATTGGAGAGTTTTTTAAACAGAATTGACGAAATTAACAGAATGGGGAAACAGCAGAGAAGTGGGACTCAGGCAGGCGGCAATTCCGTGGCGCTTTGCCCATGTGCTGCACCTTGTCCTTGAGCTCTGTGTGCTCCGTAAATATTTTGTTCCGGTTTTTCACCAGTTTTGTGTCCTGTTCGGTGTTTCGCCTGTCGTTTAGTTCATTTTGTTATCCATCCGTGGATTCCGGCCGTATGGCGTCCTTGCCTGGCCTTGGGTTATTGTTTTTGTGGAAAATTGAGTTCAGGGGGGATTGGAGAGTTTTTTAGACAGAATTGACGAAATTCACAGAATGGGGAAACAGCAGAGAAGTGGGACTCAGGCAGGCAGCAATTCCGTGGCGCTTTGCCTATGTGCTGCAAATCGTCCATGGGCTCTGTGTGCTCCTTAGATATTTTGTTCCGGTTTTTCACCAGTTTTGTTTCCTTTTCGGTAGTTCGTCTGCCGATTAGTTCATTCTGTTATCCATCCGTGGATTGCTGCTGTGTGGCATCCTTGCCTGGCCTTGGGTTAATTGCTTTTGTGGAAAATTGGGTTCAGGGGGATTGGAGAGTTTTTTAGACAGAATTGACGAAATTCACAGAATTGGGGTCACCTTGGGGGTAATAAGCTGGTGTGAGACGTTGCTTTTGCTTCGAACCCTTGCACTGAAACCTCTTTGTGGTTAATTCTCCTCTCTCATCCCGCTTGAATTGGGGCGGGGTATGGTCCCCCGCCCCAGTTCTTCAGTTAACCTAATTCTTAGCTGATCAGGCGAAGGATCGACTGGGTCGATTGGTTCGCCTGGGCGAGCATCGCCGTGCCGGCTTGTTGCAGGATGTTGTAGCGGGCGAGCTTCGTGCTTTCGTCAGCGACATCCACATCGAGAATGCGGCTGTTGGCGGCCTCGAGGTTGGTCTTGTTCACTGCGAGCATGTCGGCGGCGAAGGTCAACCTAGACTGCTCGGCACCGTTGTTGGCGCGGAGGGTCGCCAGATCTTGAATCGCCGCAGTAATGGTTGTAAGAGCGGCCTTCGCTGCCGTGGTAGAGGAAATATTCATTCCAGTTCCAGAAGCGGATCCAACAGCGTTGCTAACATAATTCAAATCAACCTGCGTAATACCGACTGTCTGCAACCCATCTTGCGATGTCACAACCGTCAGGGTTGAATTAGTGGTATCCAATGAAGCACTAGCACCTGAGCTGAAAAGACTAATACCATTGAATTTCTCAGACAACATCAGTTTCAACTGTCCTTTCAGCTGTCCCAATTCCGTGTTGTATAAAGCTAAATCGCTGGTTGTCTTCGTCACATCTTGAGCAAGTGTGGTAAGTTCCGACATGCGGTTCAGAATTTTGTCAGCCGTCTTCAAAACGCCATCTTGCGTTTGCAGGAGCGCAAGCGCATTATTAACATTCGCTTGCGTCGCATCCGTGCGACGGATCGAGGCCGACAACTTCATCGACACAGCGAGGCCGCCGGCGTCGTCGTAGGATGAGTTGATCCTTGAACCGCTCGAGAGCCTGTTGAGGCTGCGCTGCAGGTTCACATTGGTATTGCTGAGGTTATAGGCAGCCGATGTGGCGGCTGAGTTGGTATTGATGACTACTGACATATCCTTTGTTTTTCTATGGTGCGAAGTCCGTTTCGCCGTCGGGCCGCTTTGATTCAGTGTTCGACCTCACTGGTTTGGCTAAAATTTATTGGAAAGAATTAAGAGAATTTTTGAATTGGCTTTAGGGTAGGTTTTAAAACAGGCTTAACTGACGGTTAGAGTTGGAAACTTTGTATTTACTTGAACTCTGTGCTTTAATCCGCTACTTTCGAGAAGCCTGTATTGGGGCGGGGTATGGTCCCCCGCCCCAATTTTTCGGTTCCCCTAATCTTTAGCCGATCAATTTCATAAGCTGCTGGGTAGACTGATTCGCTTGGGCAAGCATCGCCGTGCCGGCTTGTTGCAGGATGTTGAACCGGGCGAGCTTCGTGCTCTCGTCGGCGACATCCACATCGAGAATGCGGCTGTTGGCGGCCTCGAGGTTGGTCTTGTTCACTGCGAGCATGTCGGCAGCGAAGGTCAACCTGGACTGCTCGGCACCGTTGTTGGCGCGGAGGGTTGCGAGGTTTTGGATTGCTGATTGGATATGTGACACAGCATTCTTAGCCAATGATGTGGTAGAAATATCCATGTTTTTGGAAGAACCCGAGTTGCTGATATCAAAAACAATTTGATTCAGATCCACCTGAGTGATTCCAACCGTCTGCGCGCCATCATGCGAAGTTACTACGGTCAATGTGGCAGTTTGATTGATAGTAGCATTGTTGGCGGAAGAGGAACCTCCCTCCGAGAACAGGCTGATACCATTGAATTTCTCAGACAACATGAGGTTGAGCTGACCTTTCAATTGAGTCAGCTCCGTGTTGTATAAAGCTAAATCGTTGGTGGATTTCGTCACATCTTGGGCAAGTGTGGCAAGTTCCGACATGCGGTTCAGAATTTTATCTGCTGTCTTGATGACTCCGTCCTGGGTTTGCAGGAAGGCGATAGAGTTGTTCACATTGGCCAGGGCGGCGTCGGTGCGGCGGACGGAAGCGCTGAGCTTCATCGACACAGCGAGGCCGCCGGCGTCGTCGTAGGATGAGTTGATGCGTGAACCACTGGAGAGGCGATTGAGGCTTCTCTGGAGGTTGACGTTGGTGTTACTGAGGTTGTAGGCAGCCGATGTGGCGGCTGAGTTGGTGTTGATGACTACTGACATATCCTTTGTCTTTCTATGGTGCGAAATCCGTTTCGCCGTCGGGCCGCTTTGGTTCAGTGTTCGACCTCACTGGGGGAGATTGCCTCCGTAAGGTTCATAATCGGCGGAGACATGCCGGGGCTTTAGAAATTTTTTAGATTTTTTTAGTCCCGCTGCGGAACCGCTTGGAGACTTGCTCTGCGGGCGGGCGATCCGTGCGGAGAAAGGAGAATGGAAGGCGTCGAGGGAGAAAAAAACTCAGAGCTTGTGGCCCATTTTTTTCTTTTTGGTCTCGAGATAGCGGGCGTTGTGGGGGTTTGCGACGGAGCGGATGGGGAGCTGCTCGACGATTTGGAGGTCGTAGGCTTCGAGGCCAACGACTTTGCGGGGGTTGTTCGTGAGAAGGCGGATTTTGTGGATGCCGAGGTCAGCGAGAATCTGGGCGCCGAGGCCGTAGTCGCGGAGATCCATGGGGAAACCAAGGCGTTCGTTGGCTTCGACGGTGTCGAGGCCCTGCTCCTGCAATTTGTAGGCGCGGATTTTTGGCCCGAGGCCGATGCCTCGGCCTTCCTGGCGCATGTATAGGAGAACTCCGGCCCCTTCTTTTTCGATGCGCTGCATGGCTTGGTGGAGCTGTGATCCGCAGTCACAGCGGCGGGAGGCGAAGACATCGCCGGTGAGGCATTCGCTGTGAACCCGCACTAGGGCCGGCTTGGCGGCGGTGATCTCGCCTTTCACAAGCGCAATGTGGTGCATGCCATCAACGAGTGAGCGGTAGAGGTGCAGATTGAAATCCCCGTAGTCTGTGGGCATGTGAATCGTCTCTTCGTGCTCCACGAGTTTCTCGCCTTTGCGGCGGTAGGCGATGAGATCTTGGATGGAACACATCTTGAGCCAGTGTTTCTTTTTGAAGCGGACGAGATCCGGCAGGCGGGCCATGGAGCCATCCTCTTTCATGATTTCGCAAATGACCCCTGAGGCATCGAGCCCTGCGAGGCGCGCGAGATCGACGGCGGCCTCCGTGTGGCCCGCACGGCGCAGAACCCCGCCGGCCTTGGCTTGGAGGGGAAAGACATGGCCGGGTTGCACGAGATCGGAGGGTTGTGCCTTGGGGTTGGCGAGCAGACGGATTGTGGCTGCGCGGTCTTTCACGCTGATGCCCGTGGTTACGCCCTTGGCGGCATCCACCGAGACGGTGAAATCGGTTTTAAAAAATTCACGGTTCTGGGCGACCATTCGCTGGAGGCCGAGGCTGGCAGCGCGCTCCTCGGTGACGGGCGCGCAGATGAGACCACGGCCGAACTGTGCCATGAAATTGATTGCTGCGGGAGTGACTTTGGCGGCAGCCATGAGGAGATCGCCCTCGTTCTCGCGGTCAGCGTCGTCGGTGACAATCACCATGCGTCCTCGACGGATGTCGGCAATGACTTCGGGAATCGGATCGAATGGTGTTTTCATGTGTGAAATCGATAGCACAAGGCTCTCGAGCGGGGAAGATCAGCGCGCTTCGGAGAGGATGAGTTTCAAAATTTGCTGCTGGGTGGCAGCCATTTTTTTAGCGTCGGGCGGAGTGAGGTCGTCGAAGCCGGAGAGGTGCAGGAGGCCGTGGATGATGTAGAGGGCGAGTTCCTGAGTTGTGCTATGACCGAACTCAGGAGCGCGTGCGGCGGCGATGTGAGCGCAAACAAGAATCTCGCCATAAGGAAATGTGATGACATCCGTCGCGCCTGGTATGTTCAGGAAGTCGCGGTGCACTTTCGCCATGGCGCGGGAGCCGAGGATGCTGATCTCCACGCCTGCCAGAGCAGCCAGTTCGGCATTGTGTTTTTTTGCAAGAGCGAGGCAGTGGGGAATGGCTGCTGCGGTGAGGCTCTCAAGAAGCTCGCGGTCATAGGGAACGGAGCGGGTGTTGTGAGATAGAGATATTTTCAGCAGCGATGAGGTCACGCGGCGGATTTTTGTTCGCGTTTTTCCGGCGCGGGGCGTTCCTCGCGTTTCGGATAGGCGATGCGGGCGTGGAGCATGTTGACGAGCGAGAAGCGGAAGCTGTCGGCGATCTTCCAGATCTCGGCGATGGTCAGCGGAGCCTCGTCGAGTTGCCCCTCGTCGAGGCGGGCTTTGATGATGTTCCGCACGAGGTCGTCGATGCGCTGTGGCGTCGGGCGCTCGAGGCTGCGCGAGGCGCTTTCAATCGAGTCGGCGAGGCTGACGATCGCAGCTTCCTTCGTCTGCGGGCGCGGCCCAGGATAGCGAAAACTCTCCTCGCTTACCTCGGGAATGTCTTCCTCGCGCATGTTCATGATTTTTCCGCCAAGGCGGGCATCCTCCTGCTGCTGGAGGGCGCGCTGGTAGAAATACGAAACCATGGAGGTGCCGTGATGCTGACTGATGACATCGATGATCTCGGCGTTGAGTTTGTTTTTGAGAGCCATATCCACGCCCTCCTTCACATGGGAGATGATAATGAGAGCGCTCATTGTCGGAGTGAGGTCATCGTGGGGATTTGAGCCGTGGGGGATATTTTCTGTGAAATAGTGAGGTTTTACGACCTTGCCGATGTCATGGAAATATGAGGCGACGCGGCAGATTGTGGGATTGGCTCCGACGACTTCTGCGGCGGCCTCGGAGAGATTCGCAACGGCCAGACTGTGATGGTAGGTGCCCGGCGCCTCCAAGCTCAGGCGCTTGAGGAGCGGGTGGTTCAGGTCGCTCATCTCGAGCCACGAGATGTCGGTGGTGATTTTAAAAACATGCTCGAGCATTGGCAGGATGCCGCTGACGACGATGGCTGTGGCAATGCCCGTGGCAAAGGCCGCCAAGCTCTGCCAGCCGATCATCGCCCAGTCGGTCTGTGAGGGAACTTCCCAAATCACGGGGCCGATCTGGCCGAAGGCTGCAGCGAGAATCCAAGTGGCGAGGCCCACATAGACGCCGGCGCGCACGAGGCGACTGCGACGGCGGACTTGTAGCGTCACGAAGACACCGATGAAGCCGGTGATGAGCGAAATTACCAAAAACACCGGGTCGATGCGGCCAACAAGGAGCGAGCCCCAGAGGCTTGCGAAGACAGCAGCGTAGAGACCATGGTTCCGACCTAGGAGCACGGAAAGCACAAGAGGCGCGAAGGCGTAAGGAATGAGAAGCGGCGCGAGTTGGAGGTCGAGGGCGCCCGCAGCGGCCTGGCTGAGCAGGATTTTGATGACGGCCAACTGCGCGAGCAGCGTTCCCAGCACAAGGCAGAGGCGGGAATTTTGCCGAAATGTCTGGGGATGGTTGATCCAGAGTTGCGCGACAGCCGTGGCAAAAATGAGCAGGCAGAGCAGGAACTTTTTGGCGGGTTCATCCTGCTGGCCAGTGAAAATCAAGGCGGCGAGGCCGAAGATGAAAGCGGCGAGCAGAACGGCACGAATAGGCCAGCCATTTTGAAGGGCGGAGAGAAAATCACTCTCTTCGACCTGACGACGCCGCTTGCTGGAGGAAAGCCCCTTCCAGACGAGTCGCCAGCGTTTAAAGATTCCGAACATTTTAGATTCTGCTTTCCCGTGAGCCCCGGTGGTTTTTGTAGGCCAGGATCACGGCCTGGACGAGCGGATGCCGCACGACATCCTTTTCGGTGAAAAAGTGCATTCCGATGCCATCGACATCGCGGAGGGCGGCGACGGCCTCCACAAGGCCGCTGAGTTTGTTTCGCGGAAGATCGATCTGGGTGACATCCCCCGTTACCACGCAGCGGGAGCCAAGACCGAGGCGAGTCAGGAACATGAGCATCTGCTCGGCGGTGGTGTTTTGGGCCTCGTCCAGAATGACAAAAGACCCGCTCAAAGTGCGTCCACGCATGTAGGCCAGCGGGGCGATTTCGATGATGTTTTTATCCATGAGCTTCTGCAGCTCATCCGGCTCCAGGAGGTCGTGCAGCGCATCGTAGAGCGGCCGCAAATAGGGAAGGATTTTTTCCTGCAAGTCGCCGGGCAGGAAACCAAGAGCCTCGCCTGCTTCGACGGCTGGCCTTGTGAGGATCAGTCGTTTCACTTTCTCCTGCTTGAGGGCGGCAACGGCAGATGCCACCGCGAGGTAGGTCTTGCCTGTTCCAGCCGGGCCGACGCCAAAGGTGATGTCGTGGGACTGGATCGCCTGAACATAGGTTTTTTGTCCAGCGGTGCGTGGGACAACCGGAGGCTTCCGAGGGGAGCACTGGATGCGGGTATCGATGAGGCTCGAGAGGGATTCGGCAGAGCCTGGCCTTTTTGAGGCCTCCAAAGCGTGTTCGAATTCCTGGCGATGAATGGTGATGCCGCGCTTCACGGCGGCATGGAGTTGCTCGAGGGCATCACGCGCATGCTCGACGGCAGCCTTTTCGCCCTCCACGCGAATCCACCCATCGCGGGCGGTGATACGGACTTCGAGGCGGCGTTCCAACTCGTGGAGCAGCTTGGTATCACCTCCGTAAACAGCCTGCGCGGTGCGGGCGTTTTCGAATTCCAGCGTGAGGGTTTCCATCGAGAACTACTTGTAGGCGTAAACCAACGCCCAGCCCGTGCGCTCTTCAGGAGATTTGTGAACGGTCACGATGGCGTAGTAGGTGCCAGTGCGCGGTGGCTCCACGCGCACTGCGGAGAGGCGTCCCGCGCGGGTGGTCTCGACATTGATGAGATTGCCTTTGGAGTCGTAGATATTTACTGACAGAACCGCGCCCTTCACATCAGTGCCAAGGCAGAACCAATACTCGTTGCCCTTGAAGAGTTGCGCCTGCACAGCCTGCTGGTCCTTCACGCCCAAGTCCCCTCCCCATGCGTCTTCGCGGACGCTGAAGCCCTTTTTTACATAGGGCGAAGCCGCTTCGTAGGCGAAGGACAGGGCGTCATCCACATAGGCCCAGGCTGTGGCGGCCATCAAGAGAGTGAGGAATAATGAGAGAGCTTTTTTCACGGTGGATTCAAGCTCCCTTGGAAGCGATGGCCGCGACGGTGTCGCGGGTCATCTTGTGGATACGGGTGACATTCTCGGATGGAATAGCATCCCCCTCGCCGTCTCCGATCAGAGGCGCAATGGCGGCGAGGAGCTTGCGGATACGATCTACGAGGTCGTCCTCGGCGAGGCGTTTATTGGAAAGGTTATCGAGTTTTTTGGTGAAAAAATTCACCAATGCGGGCTGGTGGAGGAGTTCGGCCGAGTCGGCGGTGTAGTTTTTTCGAATGATTGAAGTAAGAACCTCGGTGCCACGAATCCAACCGCCAACGCTCACGAGTTGCGCGAGGTCATCATCTCCGAGTTCCTGCATGGCGGCTTTTACATCCTGGAGCGCGCCGTCGAATTCCTTACGGACAGCGAGCCATTCCTTCACCTCCGCCTTGTCGGTGATGCTTTTGCTGCGCTCGAGAACGGCTTTTTCGACATTGATGGCTTTGGAAAGAGTCAGCACCCGGCGGCCGATGTCTTTGACCTTCTCGGAATCCTCGGCCTCCACAGCTACAAAACCCTCGGCGATCACGGTGCCGAGCAGAAGGGCGACCTGGGCACGATTGCCAATCTGGCGCCCCAGCGAGTCGCGCAATTCCGAGCGCCAGTTGGGATTTCCCAATTTGTCGAGAACGATAAAAATCTCGCTCGGCACGGGAACCACGACATCGTCAATCGACTGCGCGGGGAATGAGGAGAGGTCCACCGCCTCGGGTGGCTTCTGCGCGTGAAGCGTGGTAGCGGCAGCGGCAAGTAGGCCGGCGGCCAGCACCGCGTTCAGAATGTTCGGCATTTTCAAAATTTCGGCTTTGTTGTGCGTGTGAGGTCGGTTTAGAACTCACACACACAAATTGGAATGAATCGCGATAGATTACAACATCTTCTTACGGCAGCCTCCTCGCGCAAGCTCCTCGTCGTGGGAGATGTGATGCTCGACGAATTCGTGTGGGGACGCGTTTCCCGTATCTCGCCGGAAGCACCGGTGCCGGTCGTCGAGGTGGAAAAGGAAACCTCCTACCCCGGTGGCGCGGCAAATGTGGCCCGCAATCTGAGGCCCTTCTGCGCAGGCGTCCACTTGTGCGGACTCGTTGGTGAGGATGTCCATGCCGGCCGGCTCCGGGAATTGCTCGCGGAGGAGCTGATATCCACCGACGCCCTCGTGGCCGATGCCGCCCGCTCGACCATTGTAAAAACCCGCATCGTCGCCCGCCAGCAGCAGGTCGTGAGGGTTGACCGCGAGCGCCGCGCGAAGGTTTCCACCGAAGTGCTCGAACGCTCGTGCGCCGTCATCGCCGGCCTCCTTCCGACGGTGGATGCCGTGATTTTCGAAGATTATGGAAAAGGCTTCCTCGGGCAGGGGTTGAAAGACCGCGTCACCGAAATGGCCCGCAGCGCCGGCAAATATATCTCCGCCGACCCGAATCCCACCAATCCCCTCGACTGGCGCGGCGTCGATCTTCTCAAGCCCAACCGCTCCGAGGCCTTCGCCATGGCAGGAATCCCGGACAACGGAGCTGGGCCGAATCCCCTAGCGGATGCCCCACTGCTCGAAGTCGGCGGCATTCTTTTGAAAAAATGGGATCTCCCCGCCTTGCTGGTGACCTTGGGTGAACACGGTATGATTTTGTTCCAGCGCGGCGAAGCTCCGTATCATACGCCGACCCGCGCCCGGGAGGTTTTCGATGTCTCTGGCGCGGGGGATACCGCGATTGCCCTGCACACGCTTGCGGTCTGCGCGGGTGCCACGCCCAGCGAGGCCGCTGAAATTTCCAACCACGCCAGCGGAGTCGTGGTCGCCAAGCTCGGCACCGCCACACTCACCGCCGACGAACTCCTTCACGCCTTTTCCAAAAATGCCTAAGCGCTGCGCCGTCTTCCTCGACCGCGATGGCACGCTCATGGAGGAGGTGAACTACTGCAACGACCCCGCCACCGTGCAGGCCATCCCGGGAGCTGGGGAAACGCTCACCCTCCTGCGCGAACAAGGCTGGCTGACCGTCATCGTCACCAACCAAAGCGGACTCGCCAAAGGCCTCATCACTCCCGAACAATACGACGCAGTCAACGCGGAACTCCTCCGCCAACTCGGGGGCGGGATCGATGCCATTTACTTCTGCGCCGACCATCCGGACCAACCCACCGAACGCCGAAAACCGCAACCCGGCATGCTCTTTGAAGCCGCCTTGGACCTTGAGATCGACCTCTCCGGCAGCTGGATGATCGGCGACAAACCGATCGATGTGGAGTGCGGCCGCAACGCCGGTTGCCGCACAGTGCTTGTGAGAACAGGCTACGGCTCAAAGCAATCCAACACAGACGCGGACTTCGTGATGAATGATATCACAGAAGCCCTGAAACACATCATCGCGCTGGGCGAGTAGGCCGAATTTCGACCTATTCCTTTTCGAGGCCCGGCTCGACGAGTTCGCAGATGGTGTGGAGAAGGAATTTATGGGCTTCTTGGATGCGGGCTGTGACGGTTCCGGCGACATGGATTTCGATGTCGGCGGCACCTTTGGTAAAGCCTCCACCTTTTCCCAGAAGAACGATGCTTCGCATACCGATTCGCTTTGCTTCTTCGATGGCGGAGAGGACATTGCGCGACTTGCCGCTCGTGGAAAGCCCGATGAAGACATCCCCCGCTTTGCCGAAGGCGCGGACTTGGCGGGCGAAGATGTCTTGGAAGGCGTAGTCTTTGCCGATGGCGGTGAGGAGTCCCCCGTCGGAGCTGAGGGCGATGGCGGGATAGGGACGGCGGTCGCCTTGGAAGCGGCAGGTGAACTCGGTGGCGATGTGCCCGCTGTCGGCCGCGCTTCCACCGTTGCCACAGATGAGAAGTTTGCCGCCTGATCTAAGGCAGGCGAGAACCAGCTCGGCGGCTTCAGTGATTTTTGGTTCGAGCTGGCGGAGGGATTGGAAGGTCTCCAAGGCGCCGTCGAGGGACTGCGTGAATTGGCTCATGAAGGGGAAAGTGCCTTCTCGGCTGACAACTCGGGGCGCGTCTCGAGCAGCCCTCTGAGAGTCGTCCACCCCTGCGAATCCATGCCGCTGAAGAGGTGCAGATACACAAACACCGCAGGCGCAGGGTATTTTGAGATCAACAAATCCACGGCTTTTGCGACCTTGTCGGCGGCAGGTTCGGACGGCAAGTCATCGATGAGACCTTTGCCATTGTGGGCGATATCCAAGGCGTCGAGAAAGTCACAGACCATGCGCTCGTTGCAGCCGAGCGTCCACACTTGGAGAATCTCGAGGGCGAGATCGGCATTCGCGGGGCGGGACAGGGATTCCTTGATCCACTGGTTGCGCTCGTCCTTGGGCTTGCGCTCGACAAACACGGCGCGGAGCTTGCGGCGGGTGGCCAGCATTCCAGCGGCGCTCTTGTAGGCATTGCGGTCGTTTTCGGCGAGCCAGTTCAAGACTTCACCGGCTTGGGGGCCGTTCAAACGGCCAAAAATTTCTGTCGCGGTCATGAGTTTTTATTTTCGGGGTTCGGGAGCCGGCAAGTCAAGCCATCCCCCGTGTTCAAGATCTATGCAAAGACGACCTCACCGAATTCGCGACCGATGGCGCGGCGGACGCGGAAGACATGGGCCGGGCGGTGGTGCGGATCGAGCGCGATGAAGTTTCTGGCACCCCGCCAGTGGAATTTCTCGCCGGTGAGGAGATCCTCCATCACATATTCCTCGTCGGCGCCAATGCCAAATTCCTCGAGCGGGATGTGGACAAACGCGCTCTGCGGATTCCAAGGATCGACCGTCACCACAACGACGATGAGATTGTCGAGGGCGGCCGTGGATTTGCTGAAGCAGAGGACTTGGTCATTCTCGGCAGTGTGGATGCGGAGATTGTCGTATTCGCGCAGGGCGCGGTTGTCGCGGCGGATGTGGTTGAGGCGGGTTATGTAGTCCTTGATATTCCCCGGCGCGTTCCAGTCGCGGCCTTTGAACTGGTATTTCTCGGAGTCGATATATTCCTCCTTGCCGGGAACGGCCGCGTTCTCGCACAACTCGAATCCGCTGTAGATGCCGTAAACGGGCACAGTCATGGCAGCCAAGACCGCACGGATCAAAAAGGCCGGACGCCCGCCGTGCTGCAAATACTCGGGCAGGATGTCGGGAGTGTTTACAAAGAAGTTCGCGCGGAAAAAGTCGCGCATCGGATGAGTGGTGAGTTCGGTGAGATACTCTGCCAGCTCGTGCTTGGTGTTTCTCCAAGTGAAATAGGTGTAGCTCTGCGTGAAACCGACCTTCGCCAGCTCCTGCATCATTTTTGGGCGGGTGAATGCCTCACTCAGGAAGACGGTGCCGGGGAATTTGGCCTTCACCTCGGCGATGACCCATTCCCAGAACGCGACGGGTTTTGTATGGGGATTGTCCACGCGGAAAATGCCCACGCCGTGCTCGCACCAGAAAAGGATGACATCGCGGAGTTCGTCCCAGAGTTCACGCCAGTTCGCATTGTGGAAATTCAGCGGATACACATCCTCGTATCTCTTGGGCGGGTTCTCGGCATACTTGATCGAGCCGTCGGGGCGCTTGAAAAACCACTCTGGATGGGCGTGCACATAGGGATGGTCGGGCGAGCAGTTGATCGCAAAATCAAGGGCGATCTCCATGCCTCGCTTGCGGATTTCGGCCACGAGCCAGTCGAAGTCCTCCAGCGTGCCGAGCTCAGGCGCGACATCCTTGTGTCCACCGCCATTCACGCCCTGCTTGTTGTTTCCTATCGCGTAAGGCACACCAGGCTCGCCGGGTTCGCACTTGAGCGAGTTGTTCCGCCCTTTGCGGTTGCTGGTTCCAATGGGATGGATGGGTGGAAAATAAATAACATCAAATCCCATCGACTTCGCATCGTCGATGCGCGGCAGGCACTGGCGGAATGTCGAACCCGAGTCCGCCTTGCCCTCGGCCGAACGGGGAAAAAACTCATACCAAGCAGCAAAGGCAGCGCGCTCACGATCAACCCACACCGGATGAAATGGCTCCGCCGAGGTGGCCAGCGAACGGTCGGCATACACGCGCATGAGAGCGCACAGCGAGGGATCATGCGCGAGGTCGTGGGCCTGCTGCGCATCGGCCACCCGCATGGCGGCTCCAGATTTTTTCAAAGCCTCGCCATCAGAAGTCTTGCCCGCACGGGCTGCAGCCGACTCGATAAAAGCCGCTCCCTCGAGAATCTCGCTCTGGAGTTCGCGAAGCCCGGCTGCGAATTTTTTCTCCAACTCGTGCTGCCAGGAAAAAAAGACATCCCCCCACGCCTCGACCGTGTATTCCCACGCCCCCTCGGCCGTGACGCAGAGGATGGCTGTCCACCGGTCGTTTTGCATCGGACGCATCGGCGTTTCGTTCCAAGCCTTCTCACCTACGCGACGCCACTTGAGAGTTGCGGCCACCTCGTCGTGGCCCTCCTTAAAAATATCCGCTTCCACCGTGATCTCGCCACCCACCGGGCGCTTGATGGCAAAACGGGCGTTGTCCAATGAGGGAGTAATGCGTCGAATGACGACTGTTTCAGGGCTTTTTGTCATGACAGGGAGTTGAGTTTTTTGACCAGCGGCGCGAGTCCATCGAGTGTAGAGGCGACTTCAAGGAGGGAGCTCAGGGCGACCGGCGTATGGGCGAGAAAATCGGGGCGGTTTTTTTTGAGGCCGAGAAATCCGTAGGCGCCGAGGGCCTGCATGAGACGCTGCAGGGCGCACCAGCGGAAGATCTCATCGAAATCGGAATCGACTGGGGTGCCATTTTGCTCCAAGCGTTTTTTGTAGAAAGAGAGCAAGTCGCAGCGTTCATTTGAGGTGAGCGCGACATAAGGGTCGTAGATGAGGGATGCGAGGTCGTATTGGGCGAGCCCGTAGCGCATGCCTTGAAAATCGATGAGCCATGCCGCGCCCTCGTTGATCATGACATTCTGCGACTGGAAATCCCGATGCACGAGCACACGCGGACGGGCGGCGAGAGACTCGGCAGCACCACGCAGGGCGGGAAGAGCCGCCAACTCGGCGAGTTCGGACTCAGGTGTTTGAAAATAATTCCCAAGGCAGTTCTCAAAAAAATACCCCTGCTCCCAAAGGTAGAGGTCGGTATCAAAGACACGCTCCAAGCGTAAATCCGCACCGGGTGCCAACTCCGTCGCCTGCGTGTGCATGCGCAAAACGCCATCGAGTGTGGATTCATAGAGCGCACGGCGTGGCGTCCAAGGGGCGTTTCGGAAGCTCCAGAGATCCTGTTCACCAAGATCCTGCATCCAGATCAACCCCACCTCCGGATCGTGGTGGTGAATCTCAGGAACCGGCACTCGTGCCCCATTCAGGAAGCGCGCGATATCCACATAGTGGCGGTTTTCCTCTTTGTGGCCTGAGTATTTGACAAAGATCATCGACTCATCGCCGAATCGAATGCGGTAGAACTTTCGCTCGGATCCGCCTTTTTCAAGCGGAGTCACCGCCGCGTTGCCGTTTCCGGTTTTTGGAAAGCGTTCGTTCGTGAGGGAAATGACATCGGCTTCGGCAATCATGGATGGACGCAAACTCAACACCCCCACCCGCCTCGTGGGAAGCCCAAATCAAAAGGGAGCAGTGGTCGAGGATTGCGCCAGCATGAGGGCGTCGATTGCTTCGCGCGAGGCGGCGGCGACCTCGCGTCCCACGGGGTCGGCATCCGCAATGGCAGCAATGCGGGCGGAGCGTCCGTCCAAAAGATCGCCTCCGAAAACCTCGGAGATTAAATAACTCCCTTGGAGCAGGCTGATGAGTGTCGCATCGAAATGCGTTGGCAGTTCTTCGCTCCGGATCAAGCGGGCCAGGCGCGTTTTCACCTCGATCCGTTCTTCGTTGTGAACGGTGGGGTAACGCCGCAGGCCGATGACCCAGAGGATTTTTTTATCCTGGCGCTTCAGAATGCCGCGCTCGATGAGGTGGTCGAGCGCCGCCTTTTCGATGTCGCGCTTCTCATCGGACAAAGTCAGGAGCCAATAGGCAATGGAATGGCATTTTTCGGCGGCGGCTATGCGCTGGAGCCAGGGATCGAGCAGCGGATTTCCCGTCGGGGTGGCGCTGAGGACTTCGACGCACTTTGTTCGCGTCGCAATGCGCCCGGCCATTTCCAAATCCACCAAAACAGCACCCGCCAAGCCATAGCCGATTGCCTGAGGCATCAGCGGCAAATGCGCGCCGGTGGTGTCATCCAACGAAAGCAGAACAATTTCTTCGACAAGTGCGAGTGGCGGATTCATGGAAAAAACATATCCGGAAATTCCAGAAATCCAGCACCGGAAGGTGAAGACCCCATGCGGGTCTTAGGTGTATTTCACAACTTCCTCGATCGTCGTCAGGCCGTCATAGATCGAGCGCAAGCCGTCCTCGCGCAGCGTGGTCATGCCAAGTTCGATGGCTTTTTGACGAATGAGGATGCCGGGCGCGCGGTCGTTGATCATTTCCCGGATGGGGTCCGAGATTTTGAGGAGTTCATAGATGCCCTTGCGGCCTTTGTAGCCGGTCTGGTTGCAGGCCTCGCAGCCTTTTCCGTAGTAGAAATTTTTGTCGCCGATGTCGTGAATGCTGAGGCCGAGGGAGGCCAGAACCTGCTCGCTGGGCTCGTAGGCAGTTCGGCATGCGGTGCAAATTTTGCGGATGAGGCGCTGGGCGAGAACGCACTCGAGCGAAGCGGAAATGAGAAACGGCTCGATACCCATGTCCATGAGACGCGTCACGGCACCGGTCGAGTCGTTCGTGTGGAGCGTGGTGAAGACCAAGTGACCTGTGAGCGACGCTTGGATCGCAATCTGGGCGGTTTCGGCATCACGCGTTTCACCTACAAGAATGCGGTCGGGATCCTGACGCAAAAACGCACGGAGAACGCGGGAGAATGTCAGCCCGACTGCGTCGTTGATGGGGACCTGTATGATGCCGTCGATCTCGTATTCGACAGGATCTTCTGCGGTGAGGAGCTTGGAATCGATGGTGTTGATCTTGCGCAGGCAGGAGTAAAGCGTGGTGGTCTTTCCAGAACCGGTCGGGCCGGTGACGATGAAAATGCCGTTGGGTTTTTCAATGACCTCCAGAATGTAGGCCATGATGTCCGGCGGCATGCCGAGCGTGTCGAGCTCGAGATTCACGCTGGAGCGGTCGAGCACACGAAGCACAACGCTCTCGCCGAAGGCGGTCGGCAGCGTGGAAACACGCAGATCGACCTGGCGGCCATTGATCATGCGCTGGATGCGTCCATCCTGCGGCAGGCGGCGCTCAGCGATGTTGAGATTCGACATCACTTTGACGCGCGAGATAACCGGCAACGCCAACTTGAAGGGAGGCGGGTCAAGTTCGTAAAGGGCGCCATCCACCCGGTAGCGGATTTTAAATTCGGTCTCGAAAGGCTCGAAATGGATATCACTCGCCCGCGCAGAAACGGCCTTGTCGAGGATGAGATCGACATATTTCACCACCGGAGCGGCGTTCGCCTCGGCGGTGACCGCCTGAAGATTGAATTGCTCCTCGGGCCCCTCCTCAACGGTGATATCGCCGCCGAGTTGGGCGAGGATTTCCTGGATGTTAGAATCCTCGGATCCATAGTGCTCGCGGATGAACTTGCGGACTTGCGGTGGAAACGAAACAACCTGCACGATCTCGCGGCCAAGCGCGAAGCGGATGTCCTCGAGCGGATGAGGATTCAGGGGATCAGCAAGGGCGACAAAAATGGTGTTTCCAGATGCGCCCACGGGCAAAACGCCGTGCAAACGCGCGAGACCGGACGGGATCAGGCTCAGCGTTGAGGCATCGGCGATGAATTCGCTCAAGCTGTGCGCCTCGGCGCCGATGGCCTCAGCGAGGACAATCTCGAAGCCAGACTCATCGACCAGCTGGGATTCAATGAAAACCTCCTCGATAGGCTTGGAACCTGCCTCGGCCGCTTGAATGAAAGCCTCTGCCTGCTCAGGCGTGAGGTAACCCTTTTCCACAAAAATGTCGGTGACTTGCCGGGAATCCATGTTGGTTAATCCAAATCCGCCATTGTTGAACTGATGACTTCGTCGGCGGTGGTCAGGCCGGCGAGCACTTTGCGCACTCCATCCTCGCGCAGGGTTCTCATGCCCAACTCGCGGGCGCGTTGACGCAGAGCGATGGTGGAGGCATTGTTGTTGACCATGTTCCTCACCTCGTCATCGACGAGGAACATTTCAAAAATACCCATCCGGCCCTTAAATCCCTTGCCCCTGCAAGCCTCGCAACCGACTGGCTGCATGACGCGGGCCTGGGAGAGCATGCCGGGCTCGATCTGCAGGGCGCTCATTTCATATTCCGTCAACTCGCCGGGTTGCTTGCAGGTCGGGCAGAGCCTGCGAACAAGGCGCTGAGCGACCACAGCGCGGACGGAACTCGAGACAAGAAACGGCTTCACTCCAATATCCACGAGACGAGCAATCGCACTCGGGGCATCGTTTGTGTGCAGGGTCGAGAGCACCAAGTGGCCGGTTAGCGAGGCGTTAACTGCGATGCTGGCGGTCTCGTTGTCACGAATCTCACCGATCATGATGATATTCGGCGCCTGACGCAAAATCGAGCGGAGCGCGGCTGGAAATGTCATGCCGATGCTGGCATTGACTGGCACCTGGTTGATGCCGTTCATCTGATACTCCACAGGATCCTCTACCGTGATGAGCTTGCGGTCGGGCTTGTTCATGTAGTTCAAGCAACCGTAAAGAGTGGTCGTTTTTCCCGAGCCGGTCGGGCCCGTTACAAGAATGATGCCGTCGGGCAGGTTGATACACTGCTCGAACTTAGCTTGGTCATCCGAGAGGAAACCCAAGTCCGGCAGGCCCAGCATGAGTGATGTCTTGTCGAGAATACGCATCACGACGCTCTCCCCGTGCACGGTCGGAATGGTGGAAACGCGAAGATCAACGGATTTTTCACCAACACGCACCTGGATGCGCCCGTCTTGTGGAAGGCGCTTCTCGGCGATGCTCATGGTGCGAGACATGATCTTAAGACGGCTCACAATGGCGCCGTGCAAACGCTTGGGAGGCGACTGCATTTCCTGAAGGACGCCGTCGATGCGGAAACGCAAACGCAGCTTGGTTTCGAGCGGCTCGATGTGGATATCGCTCGCGCGGTTCGTGTAGGCTTCCAGAAGCAGCATTGAAACGAGCTTAATGACCGGCGCGTCGCCTTCACCCGCATCACCCTCGTCCTCGCCCCGTGCAACATCGCTTCCCTCCACATCGCCCATGGATTTGAGAAGGCCGGAAGCCGCGTCGTCCGCGTCTCCGTGGAATTTGATGATCAGCTTGTGAATGGCATCAGGCGTGGCGCAGACAAATTCCAACTCGCGCCTCAACTTGTAGGTGAGGTCGTCCATCGCCTGCATGGCCATAGGGTCGGCAAGGGCAATGATAAGAATCCCGTCACGAAGAGCGACGGGCACGGCATGGTAGCGTCGGGCATCCTCAGCCGGCATTTGTTCGACCACATTGCGTTCGACCTGCATGTGTTCGAGATCCACGAACTCCATGCTGTTCTGCGCGGCCAGGGCACGGCTGACATCCTCCTGCGTTACAACCCCGCCTTGCATCAAGGTGTGAAGCAAACCTCCCACGTCCATGTTGGCACGCGCGGCTTCGATCTGGGACTTGGTCAGCAGACCGAGGTCGCGGAGGACTTCAACTGTGTATTCGTCATTCTGGGACACGGCGGCAAGGAAATGAGGAGGTCTATCTACGGGAGCAATAACCCCAAGTCAACAAATGGCGGCAGGGCGAAATCACCGCGAAAAAAACATCCAGACCAAGACAAGGCCGAGAATGATGCGGTAAACACCGAAGCCAATGAAAGTGTGGGTCTGGACATAGCGCAGAAGCCACTTCACGGCGATGAAGGAGACTATGGCCGACACCACGGTGCCGAGCAGGAGGAGTCCCCAATTCTCAGTCGCTCCGCCATTGATCGCCTTCAGGATTTTATAGGCCCCGGCGGCGAGCAGTGTCGGAATGCCGATGAGAAAGGAAAACTCGGTCGCCACAACCCGGTTCAATCCACAGAGCATGGCAAAGATGATCGTGGCCCCGGAGCGGGAGGTGCCGGGAAAAACGGCCGCCAGAATCTGCGCAAAAGACACCATGAAGACGACCGGCCAGGTGATGCAGTCCGCAAGCGTGCGGCCCTGCAGTTTTTTCTCAACCACTATGAAAAGTATGCCGCCGATGATAAGCGCTCCTGCGACGGGGAGCGTTGTTTCTGGGAGTTCGATTCCCAGCTTGTCGAGAGTGAGCCCCCCGACGACGGTCATGAGGAACCCGACGAGGATTTTGAAATTGAAATCCACACTCTGTGGACTCCGCCAGTCGGCCATCATCCGCAGTCGATCCTTGAAAAGCGGCAATACGGCCAGCACCGCGCCGCTTTGGATCACGACATTGAAGAGGTCACTCTGCCGGTAATCCAACCACTCCTGGAAAATCAACAGATGTCCGGTGGATGACACCGGTATGAACTCGGTCGCACCCTCGACAATGCCAAGGATGATAACGATCAGCCATTCAGGGAGCGCCAAGCAATTACTCCCTTAGACTGCGCTTTCGCCGGTTTCCTCTGTGCGGATGCGCACGGCGTTCTCAATCGGGAGGATGAAAATTTTACCGTCGCCGATTTTTCCGGTCTTGGCTGCCGTGGTGATAGCCTGAATGGCCTTGGACACCATGGCATCGCTCACGACGAGCTCGATTTTGACTTTGGGGAGAAAATCCACCGTATATTCACTGCCGCGATAAATCTCGGTGTGGCCTTTCTGGCGGCCGAAACCTTTGACTTCGCTCACAGTCATTCCCTCGATACCGACTTCGGCGAGGGCCTCCTTGACATCCTCCATTTTGAAGGGCTTGATGATGGCTTCGATTTTTTTCATGTTGCGTGGAAAAAAACAGAAGCAATCTTGACTGGCAAGCATCAAGACCACGGAGACCCTTTGAGAAAATGAAACCCATACAGTGGCGGCGCACAAGATTTGGCCGGTATCTGCGCCACCTGCCGCGCGCAAAACACATTCGCGGCACATGGATCCACCGGATTTTCGGAGAACGCCTCTTCGCGCACGAACTCTGGCATCCCACGGGCCAAAAATTTGCCACCGGCATGGCCATAGGCGCCTTCTTCGCGCTCATGCCTCTGCCAGTCCAAATGATCGCCGCCGCACTCACCGCGTTTTTTCTGCGGGCAAACATCCCCGCCGCCATAGCGGGCACATGGATCAGCAATCCGTTCACCTTTCCATTCTGCGTGTATTTTCAATACCGCCTGGGCTGCTTCCTGACCGGCCGCGATCCGATGCATTTCAAGGATCCAGACCTCCTCGCATCACTCTCGGGCGCCCCCATGCCGTTTCTGGTCGGCATTGTTCCCGCAGGCCTTCTTTTGGCAGCCGTGACTTATCCCGTGACGCTGATTTTGTGGGAATGGACAACCAGAAGCATCCATGCCGCCAAGAAGCGCCGCCTGGCAATGCTAGCAGCCAAGGGCCGGGGTTAGATTTCCGGGTGGGATTTATGAAAGCTCCCCGCAGGATCGTTTTTTCAAGCGAACCCGCCCAACTCGCGAAAGTGCGCGAAGGCGTGAGAGATTTTCTCGGCGGTTCGGGATTCGCTGAAGAGGAGGAGGCCAGAATCGTCATGGCGCTCGACGAAGCCTGCACGAACATCATCCGCCACGCCCACGCCGGCGTGGTAAAATCCGTGCGGCTCGAAATGACACGGCTTCGCAACCGCCTGCGTTTTGTTCTGCGCGACTACGGCAAGCCATTCCGTCCACCAGCCATCACGGTCCGCGACTTGAAAACCATTGAACCCGGTGGATACGGCCTTCTCATTATTCGAACAGTTTTCGACCATGTCGATTATGCCCCCCAGGCAAAGGGGACCCGTCTCACGCTGGAAAAATTGCTGCCCTGAACAGGCGACTCAGAGTTCCTTTTGAACGATGCGGAAAATCTCCGTGTTGTCCTGAAAACCTCTCAGCGCCTCGGTTCCAGGCCCACTGCCAACAGCAATCGCATCCTCCGCGACTCCAATGGCCGCCGCTCTCTTGCTGGCTGCGGGCTCGGTGGAAACCGGTCCCTCAGGGCTCGTGCGCGTGCCCGACTCGGGGCCGGTGGACCATGTGATCGAAGGCGCGCCTTGGGCATTGATCCCGAGCAGGCCAGCGCCCTTGTCATTGCGGAAAGGATACCCATTGAGACGCAGCCCACCGACATTGCGCTTGCCGACAACGAGGATCAGAGCCTTCGGCCCCGCATAGCGCACCGCCTCGGCCACGGCATCATCGAGGGCGAGGATTTCGCGCAGGGTCCGCTCCCCTTCATTCTGTGCGGCAGATTTTCCAGCGAGTCCGGCATCGACGATCAGCAGGTAGCCACGGGCATTGTATTGGAGGAGCCGAATGGCATTTCTCACCATTGTCGAAAGGCTCGGCTGGCCAGCCTCGGCGGCGAATTCATCGGCGAAATTCAGATTTCCCATGCTGAAAAGACCCAGTGTTTTCGGGCTTCTCCAAGAGGGCGTGCCCTCCAACTCCGACTCCGAGCGCACGACATCATAGCCTTTGTCACGCATCTCTTGGATGAGGTCCCTTGCATCGTTTCGACGGCCACCCTGCCCGTCAGAGACAAAATCCGCCGCGCCTCCACCCATGATCACATCGACTCCCTGCGACTCGACCAACTGGCGCGCAATCACAGGATAGTCGAGCGGGTCGGAGGTCTCCGCGTAGAATGCGGCTGCCGTGGCATCCGTGATCGATGCGTTTGAAACAATACCGGTGGCGCGTCCACGCTGGCGGGCTATTTCGACAAACGTTGGCAGTGCGCCCTTGCCGGCATTGACTCCCAGCATGCCGTTGTTGCCCTTTTGGCCCGTCGCAATTGAGCTCGCGGCTGCGGCGGCATCTGGAACCGCGAAGTCATTCGCATGGGTCGTGACGAGCGCAATGTTCGGGAACTTCTCGATCTGCAGCCGGTGATCCGCCCCGCCCTGATAATTTCTCGCAGGCGTCAGAACAGACGGAGTGAGGTTATCCGCAAGAAAGACAATGACCGCAAAGGGACGCTGGACAACCCAGTTGATGTAAAAGAGCCCGCCCAGCGCGAGGAAGACCAGAAGACATCCCAAAGCCAAAAGTCGGTTGCGCGTTTTTTTGTTCATGGAAAACATTTGCGTCCCGGCCGCTCTCCGGGCAATATCTAATTCCACCTTGCCCTGTGGTGTAATGGTAACACAGTGCCCTTTGGAGGCATTATTCATGGTTCGAGTCCATGCGGGGCAGCCACTCTTTGGCTGAATGCGGGCTTGAGATCGACTGACTCTCCCCCTACAAGAAAGCGAAATGACCAACCTCCCTAAAGAATGGCGATTCCTACGCTCGGGCTGGATGTATGCCTTCGTCCTGACTGGCCGGGAGGCGACCGCGACCGAAATGGTCTCAAAGGCCCTCCAAGGCGTGGCGACGCGAAACGATCTAGTCTCCTCAAGAAGAAGGCGGCGTTTGTTTTTTGCGATGCTCTTTCGCGAGGGACAAAAAATCCCGCGTCAGAGTGAACCCGCCGAGGAGAAATACTCGACACTCGCCACACTGCACAAAATCCAGGAACCAGGCCGCAGTGCGCTCGCTCTCCTGCATCTGAGGCTTTTCGATTCCGACCAGATCGCCGTCATTATCGGCAAAACGGAGAAGGAGCTTCCCTCCATCCTAACCGCCGCGCGCGAGGATTTTTCCAAACAGGAGTCTCCCCGTTCATGAGACCCGCTGCAGCACGACGCATTCTCGCCTGCCATGTGGATGATCCAAACGGCGATGTCCCGCCCGTGATGCAAAGCGCATTAAAGGCGCTTGCCAAATCTCCGGAGCTACAGGCCGACTACGAAAAGCAATCGCACATTGACGCGAGCCTGCGAGCAGCCTTCAAGGACACCGAGGTCCCGGACGAGGCCTTGGGCGGATTCGCAGCGCAGGTTCAGGCCATTCCGACCCGGCATTTCAACCCCCGCGACCCAGCGATCATTTCGGTGATCATCGGATTTGTGCTTTTAATTTTTGTTCTGACCTGGGACTTCCTCGGCCGACCAGCCTCATTTCCGCCGGATGGATTGGAGGTCGCAGAAGCCATTCTGAATGCGGAGAACTCCGCATTCCAGGAAGTGACTGTTCCGCCCGAAGAGTTGGAGGATTGGTTTGTCTTGAAAGGCTTCGACGGGTTCAAGACCCCGCCCTTCCTGCTCGGAGGCAAGGTGGACTCCGCAGGTATTTTGGAGTTTGAAAAACAACCCCTCGCTGTCGTGTGCTTGCCCGCGCTGAAAGCTCAACTCGCCGTCTTCAGCGCAGCCCCATGGAATATCGTCATTCCCGACGGGGAGTGGCGCACGGCCCAGATCGATCCCGAATACGCCGTAGCCTTGAGCCGGGAAAAGGATATGTGCTTCCTGATTCTCTTCCAAGGCACCGAGGAAGGCGTTCGCGCCATTCTCAAAGGCCCCGCCCGCTGAACTCCGCGATTACTTCAGCGAGTCGAGAGCTGCTTGCACCTCCGCTGCATGCTCGCCGGTTTTGGCCGATGGGGACATCCAAACAACGCGCCCATCCTTGATCAGGAACGATTGCCTCTTGCTCACAGGCAAACCCATCACCCCACCCACCCCAAAGGCCTCGGCGACCTTGCCGTCCGCATCCGCCACGAGGGAGAAAGGGAGATTGTATTTCTGCTGAAATTTTTTCTGCGAGGCAGGCGTGTCGCGACTGACTCCCACGATTTGCAGATTCTCAGCCTTCAGCGACTCGAAGGAATCCCTAAGCGAGCAGGCTTGTGCCGTGCAGCCGGGGGTGTCCGCTTTCGGATAGAAAAAAACCAGCGTGACGCCCTTCGCATAGACATCCGCAAACGCGAAAGCCTTGCCGTCCTGATCTACCGCAACGGGAACCGGCGCGGGCGCTCCGGCCTCGAGGGCTTTTACTTTGCTGCCAAATCCAAAAAGACTCATAGTGATAATTGCGACGAGGGTTGTCTTGCCGTGCATGGCAATCACTTTATTGGCGCAAAGGCACATGGCAAACGATCATTATCCGGTGACAGGCAAATCCAGACCCCCCATCGTTGCTGGCGCCTTGGCAGCCATCGCGGCGGCCTGTCCTTGTTTTTTTTCCCGAGCTGAAAGCCTGCGCACCGCCGTGGCGGGGTGCGCAGGGGACGCAGGATGGCTGGATCGCCTCGCCGCCGCAGGCTTTGCGGTCGGGAGGCTACCGGGAGCGGATATAGTCCGAGCGCTCTGCGTGGCAGCCCCGGTTTTTGCGGGCTTTTTGGCCATCGCATGGATTTGCAAAAAACTCCCGGCGGACTTTCAAAACCGCATCCGCTTGGGGTTACTGATTGCCGCATTGCTCGTCGCAGGACTCGGTGCCTTCGAAGCATTCCAAGCATCGCGGAGTGACATTCGGGACATCCGGCTCCTGGCTCCCTTTGATTTGTTAGAACAAGCCGGCGAGGGGCGCGTTTTCCTTAATGCCCCCGCCCTCTCGGCGGCGCGCCTTCTTTCGCCCGGCGTCGCATCGCGCGCGCCCGATGCCCGATCGATCCGAGAACTCGCCGCCTCGCCCGTGCGCTGGCGCGAGGAGGATCGCCGCGCTTCCTTTCAAGCCATTCTTCTCTCCGTTCCATTGGAAGAATCCCGTCCACTGGTCGAAATGCTCAACTCATCTCCCGAGTGGCATCTCGCGAAAATTGACAATCAGGGCCTGCTCTATCGACGAGGCAGGGAACCTGCAGGCACCTCATCCGCCGACCCCATGTTTTCCAACAAGCGGGATTCAGCACTGCATGATGCCCAGACCGCCATGGTCATGCACTTCCTGGGAAAAAACAAAGACGCCCGAGAGTGGATGTCCAAAGCCGGCCAGACCGCGCCGCGCGATCCCCTCGTGCTCACGCAATCAGCCACACTTGCCGCAGCGCTCAAGCAATGGCCAACGACAAAAAAAGACGCTGAATCCGCCCTCAAAGCCGACCCCTCGTCCACCCAAGCCCGCTACCTCCTCGCCCTAGCCCTCCTCGAGACCGGCAACATCTCCGGCGCCGCCGGGGAATCGTCCGCCCTTTCCGCAAACGCCCCGTCCGTGCTATGGCTGCAGGCTCGGATCTCCCGCGAGGCAAACGACCCCACCACCGAAATCGCCGCCCTCGAAAAACTCCTCGCCCTCGCAGAAAAGCAAAAAGAGGAGCCAACGATCATCCACATCCACCTCGCCCAAGCCTGGGCAAAACGCGGATTCGCAACCCAAGCCCTCGAAAACTACAACGCCGCCCTGAAAGGCAACCTCACCCCCGCACAACGCAAGGAACTCGAAAACGCGAAAGGCACGATCCAAGACCGTGCCCCTCGACATTGATTGAAGCCAAAGCGGGATATCGGACAGAATTTACAGAATGATCAGAACAGGAATTTGACTCTTGATCGGGGTTTGAAAGAAGGGGTCCAAATCACCCCTTCTTTTCTTTCCTTTTACTTCTCTGTGAACTCTGTGTCCTTTGACTCGCTCGCTCACGCTCGTCTCGCCCCTCCGGTTGCTCTACCTCACGCCTGCCTCGGCGCTCGGTTGTGGTCAACCCAGACTCAGCGCATTTTTCCGCCGTAGATGGCGTTGTCGCCGAGTTCCTCTTCGATACGGAGGAGCTGGTTGTATTTGGCAACGCGGTCGGTGCGGCAGAGTGAGCCTGTCTTGATCTGGCCGGCATTTGTGGCCACGGCGATATCGGCGATGGTGACATCCTCGGTCTCGCCTGAGCGGTGGCTGATGACGGCTGTATATTTGTTTTCCTTGGCGAGCTCGATGGCGTCGAGGGTTTCGGTGAGGGAGCCGATTTGGTTGACCTTGACGAGGATCGAGTTTGCCACGCCTTGGTCGATGCCTTTTTGGAGGAATTCCACATTGGTGACGAAGAGGTCATCGCCGACCAACTGGGTGGTCGAGCCGAGCGCGTCGGTGAGCTTTTTCCAGCCGACCCAATCGTTTTCGGCGCAACCGTCCTCGATCGAGATGATCGGATATTTTTTGCAGAGGCCCGCGTAGTAAGCGACGAGTTCATCGGCGCTGCGCTTGGATCCATCGGACTTCTTGAAAACATAGGCTTTCTTGGCGGAGTCGTAAAACTCACTGGAAGCACAATCGAGGGCGATGAAGATTTCCTTGCCGAATTTGTAGCCGGCGGCTTTCACGGCTTTGGCGATCGAGTCCAGAGCGTCCTCGGCGCTGGCGAGGGCCGGGGCGAATCCGCCTTCGTCACCGATGGCGGTGGAGAGTTTGCGGCCTTTAAGTTCGCTCTTGAGGGCATGGAAAATCTCAGTGCCGGCACGAAGGGCCTCGGAGAAGGTCGGGAAGTCTTTTGGCACGATCATGAACTCCTGGAAATCAATCGGAGCATCGCTGTGCGCGCCGCCGTTGAGGATGTTCATCATCGGCACGGGAAGCACCTTGGCATTGGGTCCGCCGAGGTATTTGTAAAGTGGCTGGCCGATCTGCGCGGCGGCGGCCTTCGCTGTTGCGAGAGAGACGGCGAGAATGGCATTGGCTCCGACTTTCTTTTTCGTCGGCGTGCCGTCCACTGCGAGCATGGTTTTGTCCACCGAAACTTGATCTGCGGCGTCGAGGCCGATCAGAGCAGGAGTGAGAAGTTTGGAAACATTGGCGACGGCTTTGGTCACACCTTTGCCGAGGTATCTGGCCTTGTCTCCATCGCGGAGCTCTACAGCCTCGTGCTCACCTGTGCTGGCGCCGCTGGGAACTGCTGCACGGCCAATAGCTCCGCCGGCGAGTTCGACATCGGCTTCGATGGTGGGATTGCCGCGCGAATCGAGGATTTGGCGGGCGCGAATGGAAAGAATGGTTGTGTCGGACATGGTGAATTTTAAATGAGGCCCTCGAAAAACCAATTCGATACTGGTCTGGCAAGCACAATCGCGATTCGAGCCGCACCGCGAAGGTTGATCCAGAGGACGGGTGGATTTAGTGTATATGCAACCAACAACCTGAAATCCGTCTGACCCATGCAGCAATTCGAAAGCCTTCGCGCCTCGTCGCTCTATTGCAAGAAATGCGCCACCGCCATGCCGGTGCGCGAGAAGCTTCTTCTCGTTCTGCCCGACAAGGAAATCTACGACTACCTCTGCACCGGATGCGCCTCATCCCTAGGCCAGCGCGAGGTCACGGCAGGTGAACTCATGATGTCCCGCGCACAGATGGCGCGTCAGGCCGCCACTTCACGACTGGGATTCTAAAAATGATGCGCGTTGTTTTTTGCGGCACCGGGGAGATCGGGCTCCCCGCCTTGAAGGCCCTCCTCGACTCGGGAAAATACGAAGTGCCGGGTGTCATCACCCAGCCCGACAAACCCGCCGGGCGCGACCTGAAGCCACGCGCCTCGGCAATCAAGCAGCTAGCCGTGGAACGCGGAATTCCCGTTCACCAACCTCCCAAGCTCCGCGATTCGGCATCCATCGAAATACTGCGGAGCCTGAAGCCGGACGTGATGGTGGTCGTGGCCTACGGTCAGATTCTACCGAAGTCCGTCCTAGAGTTGCCACCCCTCGGTTGCCTCAATCTCCACGCCTCGCTCCTGCCCCGCCATCGCAGCGCGTCGCCGATCCACGCGGCAATCCTCGCGGGGGATACCACCACTGGCATGACTGTGATGTATATGGACGAGGGCCTCGATACGGGGGATGTCCTACTCGAGGAGGTTTTAAAAATAGGCACGCAAGAGACAACCGGAGAACTCCATGACAGGCTGGCGGCGCTTGCCGCTCCATGCCTTCTCCGAGCCTTGGAGCTGCTGGCGGCGGGCAACGCGCCCCGCACGCCTCAAGATTCGGGAAAAGCCACCTACGCGCCGAAATTGAAAAAGGCGGATGGCTTTCTAGATTGGAACCGGCCCGCATCGGAACTCGCCCTACGGGTGAGGGGGATGTCACCATGGCCGGGAGCATTTGCCCGCATTTCGGGTCATGTTTTGAAAGTCCATTCCGCAATCGAAGATTCCGCCTCAGGCATTCCCGGAAGTGTGCTGCAAGCGGATACCGACTCTCTTGTGGTCGCCTGTGCAACGGGTTCTCTGAGGCTTCTGAGTGTGCAACTCGAAGGCCGCAAGCGCCTGCCCGCCGCCGAATTTCTGCGGGGGTTTCCGCTGACTCCGGGAGCGCGTTTTGATTTGTCCTTTTCTCCGGAGCCCTGATGCGGTTCTATGTGGGCACTCGCCCATGTCCCAAACATCCCATGTCCGCTACAAACGGGTCGTGCTCAAACTCAGCGGAGAGGTTCTCCGCGAGCCAGGAAGCAGCGACAGCATAAGCCCCGAAGTCGTCCAAAAAATCGCCTCTCAAGTCGCGGAGGCCCGCAAACTTGGAGTCGAACTGGCCATCGTCATCGGCGGCGGCAACATCTGGCGCGGCCTCACGGCAAGCCACCGCGGAATGAACCGCACCACGGCAGACTACATGGGCATGCTGGCCACAGTGATCAACGGCCTCGCACTCATGGCCGCCCTCGAAGCCCAAGGCGTCGAGGTCCGGGTCCAAACGGCTATCGAAATGCAGAACCTCGCCGAGCCGTTTATCGTCCGCCGAGCCACACGCCATCTCGAACTCGGCCGTGTCGTGATCTTTGTCGCAGGCACGGGAAATCCCTTTTTCTCGACCGACACCACCGCCGCTCTCCGCGCCGCAGAGATCGGCGCGCAGGTCATTTTGAAAGCCACAAAGGTCGATGGCATCTACGACTCGGACCCAGTGAAAAACCCGGACGCCAAGCGTTTCACCCACATCACCTACTCGGATGCCCTCTCGCGCCGCCTGCAGGTCATGGACTCCACGGCTTTCAGTCTCTGCATGGACAACAAAATGCCGATCATCGTTTTTGATATGAACAAGCCCGACAACATCCGCTTGGCGATCGCCGGCGAGGAAGTGGGCACCCTTGTTTCCGAAAAATCCGAATAGTCACCATGAGTATCGAAGAAATCCTTTTTGAAGCCGAGGAGGGCATGGAAAAAGCCGTGGCCTTCATGACGCACGAGTTTGCCGCCATCCGCACCGGCAAAGCCTCCCCCGCCCTCGTGGAGAACATCGATGTCGAAGCCTACGGCTCCACGATGAAACTCAAACAACTCGCTCTCATCACCACGCCGGAACCCCGCTTGCTTGTGATCCAGCCCTTCGATGCCGCCACAGTCCGCGACATCGAGCGCGCTCTGAATGAATCCCGCATTGGCATTCATCCGGCGGTGGATGGCAAACTCATCCGCCTCCCGATTCCCGAGCTCTCGGAAGAACGCCGCCGCGACTTGGCCAAGACCGTAAAAGGCATCGCTGAGGAATCCCGTGTGCGCGTGCGCTCCAGCCGCCGCAGTGCGATGGATGCCGCAAAGAAAACTCAAAAGGACGGCAAAATGAGCGAAGACGAACTCCGGGACACCGAGGGCGAGGTCCAAAAACTCACCGACCGGTTCGTTGCGGATATCGACAAACACACCGCCGCGAAAGAGGCGGAATTGATGAAAATATGAAAGCCCTCGCCGCTCTCCTTGCTGCACTCTGTCTCTCAGCCGCACTTCAGGCCGAAGTCGTTCGTGAAGCTCCTGCCTTCACTTGGACCGACTCCAGCGGCTCCGCCAAGCCGCTAAAAAACCTGCGTGGACAACCCGTGGTCCTTGTCATTGCCAAAAGCCCACGCGAATGGGCCTTCCGCTCCCAAGTCGGCCAACTCCAGAAAATCTACGCCCGCTTCGCCGCCGAGAAACTCCTATGCGTCGCCGCCTTCTCAGGCGAGCAAGACATCATCCGCTCAAACATCCCCTTCCTCACCGTGCCAGACGGTCCCGGCACAGCCGACGCCTACGATGTGCCGACAGGCTTCGCCATCGCCGTGATCGGAGCGGATGGCAACCTCGACTGCTTCAGCACCCGCGTGCTGCCAGCTCAGCGGATTTACGACATCATCGTAAACTCCTACACCAATCAAAAACAACTCCGCCGCGATTGATGTCTTCAGGCTCAGGCCCGCACGCCACTCGATCAGCGTGCGCCCTGCCAAACTTAAAACTTAATTGATGAAATTACATTTCACCCTTCGGGCTGCCTCTGGCAGTCTTTCTCCGCTTCGCTCCGATTCTTAATTCTTAAAACTTCCCATGAGCTTCCAAGACCAAATCAACCAAGACATCAAAGCCGCCATGCTCGCACGCGAATCCGCGAAACTCGGCGTCCTCCGCATGCTGAAAACCGCCCTCATGAATTCTGCTATCGAAAAAGGCGGAGCCGGCAGCACGCTCGACGACGCCGATGCACTTGCCATCGTTCGCAAGGAAGTCAAGAAGCGCCAAGATTCGATTGAGGCTTTTGAAAAAGGCGGACGCCCCGAAATGGCAGCCACCGAAAAAGCCGAGATCGAAATTCTCGCAACTTACCTCCCCCAACCTCTCTCAGCCGAGGAGATCAGCGCACTCGTGCAAGCCGCCATCGCCGAAACCGGCGCCACAAGCCGCAAGGAAATGGGAGCCGTCATGAAGATCGTGAACGAAAAAGCCGCCGGCCGCGCCGATGGACGCACGATCAGCGCAGATGTCCAAAAACACCTCGCCGCCTAATTTTTTTCGCGTTCCCTACACACCCCGATCCGCTGGCACGCTGAGAAACCGGCTGCCAGCAGCCACAAACCTCCACGGGAAATCCGCCGAGCGCGTTATTCCAACGCGCGCGCAGGCTTGGACATTGGGCGCAACGCTCGGATGCCGCAACGAGGCACCTGGATCCGACAAGAGGTTCCGCCCATGAAAAGCCCCATCAATCCGCAAGGCGCGGGTGAGTTTGCCCGGACCGGAACAGAGGTTTTTCAGTGTCGTCATATTGCGGCGGCGCGTCATTTCCTCGATGCCCCGCGTCGGCTCCAAGGCTCGAATCAAAACAAAGCCATCCTCGCTCCCGCCCCTCACCAGAAAGTTCAGCAGCCAGTGCACCCCGTAATTCAAATACACATACGCCGCGCCAGCCGGCATTCGCGTCACAAACTCCCTTGAGGAAGGCCGCGTGAAAGCATGACACGCCTCATCGTTGCGAACCGAATACGCCTCTGTCTCGACAATCACGCCCCCGCAGCCGCTCCAAACGAGCTCGCAACCGATCATCTCGCGCGCACAAGTCACGGGATCGCGTTGAAAAAACTCAGCTGTAATGTTCATGCAGCCGACAGTGTAAAGAGCAGGTGAAAGTGTTCAATTTGCGATTCAAGCGCTGGGAGGGCCATCGTCCCGCATGGCCCAAATTTGAATCACGGACGGAGACCTATCCTCAATTCCCCCCTCAAACGCCGCTTCGCGGCTGAAGAATGGACCATGCCGGAGGATGGCCCTCCCACGGTAGGCGCGCTTCCGCGCGGCGCTGGAATCTGACTCAGCGCGGCGATGTCGCGGGTGCGGATCCCTGAAACTCACCCACATTCAGGAAAGGCACGACTCCGCCGCCGCTGATGCGTGGCAGGACGCCATCCCATTTTTCGATCGAGCGGAGTTGGATGATTTCGGGGCTTTGCTTGAGGGCGAGGGCCTCGCGCTGAATGGCGTCGGCGCGGGCTTTGGACTGCACCTCGGTGGAGAAGGCCTCGGCGGATGCGGCGAGCTTGCGCTCCTCGGCGCTTGCCTCGGCTTGGGTGACGCGCATGATTTTTTCATTCTTGGCCTGGAGGGCCATTTGCTCGGCCTTCACCTTGGCCTCGATGGCGCGGTTGAATTCTGGCGAGAATTCGAAGTCCGTGATGGCCAGATTCGCGATGGTGATGGCATTTTCCAGCCCCTTTTCGCGGAGGGTGCCGTTGAAAAAATTGCCCAGCGCATCTTGGATTTGTTGCTTCACGATTTCGCGTTTCGTCACCAACTCCTCGGCGGTGAACTTGGCCGTGACGCCTTTCACGCACTCCTGGATGGCAGGCTCCACGAGCGAGGCGGAAACTTTTTTGAGCGTGCCGATGCGCTGATAAATGAGCGGGGCCAAAGCGCCGTTCAGCGAATACTGCATCGTCACCTGCGTGGAGACGGATTGGAGATCCTTCGAAGCGGCGGTGGCTTGCGCATGGCTCGCGGTGAGGCGGATATCGATTTGGTGGACTTGGTCAATGATGGGCTTCTTGAGGTGAAAACCCTCCGGCAGGGCATTGGGTTGCACGGCACCCAAAGTCGTCACAACACCCACATTGCCGCTCTCAACGACCACCGACATCGACGATAAAACGGCAAACGCTCCAATGAGCAGAATGGCGACAGGAATAAGGATACGGGTGGGTGAGCGGTTGAAATCGTTCATAAGGCCGCCAAGGTAATGCAAAGTCGCAAGAGTTCAAATTTTCACTCCTGGGTGACAAAAGGATTTGACCGCGAAACCGACAAAATCACGCCGTCGTCGTTGCCATTTCTTCAAAGATAGGACTACATTTGCCCTGCATCTACTCCCACCCCATATGTCAAACCCATCAACCCCTCGTAAAATCAGCTTCATTGTTTATTTCATAGGGTTCACCGCCGCACTGGCGGGGCTCCTTTTCGGCCTTGATGTCGGAGTGATCTCCGGCGCGCTGGATTTCATTAAAAAAGATTTCCTCTCGGAGTTGAATCCCCTGCAAGCCGACTCGCGGGCCGAGTTTATCGTGAGCGCCCTGCTGTGGGGTGCCGTGGCCGGCACGCTGATGAGTGGTTTTCTCTCCTCGAAATTCGGACGCAGGAAGACGATTCTGGTGAGCGCTGTAGTCTTTGTGGCGGGTTCATTGGCGTGTGCCTTCTCGCCGGATGAGAATTTCCTCATCGGCGCCCGTTTCCTACTGGGAATCGGTGTGGGCGTGGCCTCGTTCACCGCACCGCTTTACCTCTCGGAAATCTCTCCCCAATCGGTGCGCGGCTCGATGATCTCGATGTATCAATTGATGATCACCATCGGCATCCTGATTGCATTTCTCGCTGACACTTGGTTGGCCACCTACGCGACCTTCGGAGGCCAGACTGGCGGGCACTGGCGCGTGATGTTGGGAGTCATTTCCATTCCCGCAGCCATTATGTTCGTCGGCGTGCTTTCACTTCCGGAGAGTCCGCGCTGGCTTTTCCTGCATGGATTCCACGACCGCGCGAAGGATGTCTTCCGGACCATGAAGCTGGACGAAACTGAAATCGCAGCGGAGATCAAAGAGATCGAAGAAAGTTCGGCAGTGAAGCAGAGCGGGTGGCAACTTTTCTCCCAAAACTCAAACTTCCGGCGCGCCATCGCACTCGGCATCGGCCTGCAAGTCATCCAGCAGCTCACCGGCATCAATGTGATTATGTATTACGCACCCCGGATTTTTGAATTGGCGGGATTCGGCGACAAGACCGAGCAAATGTGGGGCACCGTGCTCGTGGGAATAACCAATGTGTTGGCCACCTTCATTGCGATTGCCTTTGTAGACCGCCTAGGCCGCAAGCCAATCATGTATGCAGGCTTCGTAACCATGGGCGCCGCCATGGCCACGGTGGGCGTGCTTTTTAACTCCGGTATTGAGCAGCACCCGTCCCTCGGCTACCCAGCGATCGGCGCGCTTCTTATTTTCATTATTGGTTTCGCCATGAGCGCCGGACCTATCGTCTGGGTGATCTGCTCGGAAATCTACCCACTCTCGGGACGCGATCTCGGGGTAAGCGTGAGCACAGCAACAAACTGGATCGTCAATGCAATCGTGGGCCAAACCTTCCTGACTCTCATCAACTCGATTGGCGGCGGAAACACATTCCTGCTCTACGGCGGATTGAATGTGCTCTTCATTATTTTCTTCATCCTCCTCGTGCCCGAAACAAAAGGCATCTCGCTCGAAGCGATCGAGAGAAGACTCATGTCTGGAAAACGCCTGCGGGAAATCGGCCGCTGAGGCGCTGCCTCAGAGCGGAAAGAGCTCCTCATCGACTTTGCGGAAATCCTTGAGGAGCGCGTCCAGTTGCTGGCGGGTGTGGGTGTTTTTGATTTTTTCGATCTCAGCGCGTGCCAGGGCATCGCAACGCTCGTTCTCAGGGTGACCGGCATGGCCCTTGAGCCACTTCCAATCGATGAGGTGAGGCTTGCAAGCGGCATCAAGGGCCTTCCAAAGATCGGCATTTTTGACCGGTTCACGCTTGGCGGTCACCCAGCCCCTCTTGCGCCAGGAGTGAATCCACTCGGTAATGCCCATCCGCAGATATTGGGAATCGGTGAAAATGGTCACTTCGCAGGGTTCCTTGAGCGTTTGGAGAGCACAAATCGCAGCACTCAATTCCATGCGGTTGTTGGTCGTGGCGGCCTCGCCCCCGGAGATCACGCGCTCGTGTTTGCCATAACGCAAAATCGCCGCCCAGCCACCCGGGCCGGGGTTTCCGAGACATCCCCCATCAGTAAAAATCGTGACCTTCTTCACGGCTTTCGTGGGCGCAGGGCGCGAAGGGCTTGAAACGGCCATTCCAAAAGAAGCCGCGCGTGGGCTGCAACGAGCAGGAGATTGTCTCTTAGGTAGCGAAAATGACTCACCCCGCCCTCGCTGCGCGGGGGATAAAAAACAGGCACGGCGACATTGATGCAAGGCAAGCCGGCCCATGTGAGGCGAACGGAAAGAACCGTGTCGAAATCAAATCGACGCGCCCACTTTGTATTTTCCAAGACTTCCAAAGCGGGACCGACTGGGTAGAGACGGAAGCCAAAGAGCGAATCCTCGGCCCCCGCGCCAAGCGTCTCGAGCGTGGCGAAGAAATTTCCCGCGAAGCGACCCAGCACCCGCTCAATCGGCGCTTCAGGCCCGAATGCAGGCACCCCGCAGATAAAAGCGGATGGGTTATTTTTAGAGATTTCAAAAAACGGACGGATCATCGCCGAGGGATGCTGACCATCGGCATCCATCACCAGCATGTGGGTGAAGCCCTCGGCTTGTGCAGACCGCAACGCGACAAGCACGGCAGCGCCTTTCCCGGAATTTTGTGGGAGGCGGAGAAACTTCACGCCTTCGAGGCCCATCCGTTCGGCGTCCGTGTCGCTGCCATCCGTGCTGGCATCCACCACCACCCACACAGCATCACACTCGGCACGGGCTTCACGAAGGGTTTGAGCAAGGCGTGGGCCGCTATTGTAGGTCGGCAGGAGGACGAGAGGTTTCAAAGTCATCTTGTGAGCCAGAGCGCCACCGGCAGGGCGAATGCAGAAAAGATCGTGCTCAAGACAATAGACCCGCTCGCGACGGCTTCATCAGCTTCCATCTGGCGGGCCATCACAAAAGCCGCAGCAGCCGTCGGGCAGGAGGCAAAAACCATGGCGATCCGCAGATCGACCGTCGCCAGCCCCACCAGCGTTCCGATGGCGAAAACCACCGCTGGAACGAAGACAAGTTTGAGCAAGACCGCTGCTGCCATTCCGGCGATGTTTTTTCCCAATTTGATAAAGGCAATCGATCCCCCTATGCAGACCAATGCCATAGGAACGGCTGCGGCTCCGATTGTTTCGAGCGTTCTGTCGACAAAGAGCGGCAAGGACCAATCGAACGCGTTAAAGACCAAACCCGCCACGCAGGAAATCAGGAGGGGATTCGTGAACAAGGCGAACAAAGCGGGTTTCACAGCGCTCCAAGAGAGTTGGTGGCGGCCGGCTTGGAGCACGATAATGGCCAGAACATTGTAGCTGGATATCAGAACAGCCATGCAAACCACGGCTGTGGCGAAGTGACTTTTCCCATCGGGCAACCCCTCGAATGCATAGGCAAGAACAGGCATACCGATATAAGCGAGATTGGAACGGAAGGCAGACTGCGAAACGGCGGCGCGCGAAGCGTCCGAGAGCTTCAGAGCGACGGAAACCAACCAGCCAGCAACGACCGCAAGAAATGTCGCACTGAGAACTGTGCCAATAATCCCGGCGACCTCCGGCCCCGAGTCCCCCGAGATCGACGCCGTGCGGAAGAGCGAGGCAGGCAGTGCCACATAGAAAGTGAACCTGTTCAGCTCCCCCATGAAAACCGGTCCGGAAAACCGCACACGGGCCAGAATGATACCGAGAACGACCAACAGGAGAACCGGCGAAAGAATGTTAAAAATGCCCATGCAATATTTGGCAGCGAGGCTGGATTGGAAAGGTTGCCGCCATGACGCGCAAGCCTCATCCGCAACCATACACGCAACCTGCGAGTCAGCCCTTCATCGCAAACGAACCAAAAATTTGGACGATCGTCCAAATTTTTGGTTCGAGCTTTTGCGAATGATGAGGGTTGGCGGTGTGGTTTTTAGAAGTTGCGAGTTGGCGGTAGAGCGACTAAACGATGGGGCATGTTAGAGACCTATCTTCCAGTGCTTCTGCATGTGATTGTGGCAATCGGCTTCGCTACTGTGGCGATGATTGCCAATTTGGCGTTGGGCCGCCACGGCAAGCGCAATCCTACGAAGGACACAGTCTATGAGTGCGGCATGGTGCCGGAGCAGAAGGGTCAGCCGCGTTTCAGCGTGAAGTTCTACCTCGTGGCGATGTTGTTCATCCTTTTCGATATCGAAATTGTTTTCATGTATCCATGGGCTGTGATTTTCCAGGATTATGTGGCTCGCTTTGGCCCGACGATTCTTTGGAGCATGCTCAGCTTTGTGTTGATCCTTCTGTTCGGCTACGTCTACGCCATCAAGAAAGGCGCTCTCGACTGGTCGCGCTAATCGCCAATCAGGAAACAAAGCCCACGCGCGAGGCAGGCGCGCACCAGACCGCAGCCGATGGATTTTTTTGAAAAGCAGGAAAAGGCCCGGCTTCAAACGAAGTGGCTGGTTTTTTATTTTGCGCTAGCCGTTATCGGCATTATTGCGGTTCTGCACATCGGATTCAGCCTGCTTTTGGGGCAACCGCTCGACGATTGGGAGATGCTGGGCTTCACGGCGGCAGGCGTCCTGGTTTCGGTGGTCATCGGGAGCTTGGTAAAAATTGCGGAGCTATCGAAGGGGGGAAAAGCCGTCGCCGAAATGCTAGGAGGCGTTCCGGTGAATCCCTCAACCACGGATGCCGGCGAGCGCCGCCTTTTGAATGTGGTGGAGGAAATGTCCCTCGCCTCGGGCTTGCCTGTGCCGCAGGTGTATGTGCTCGACGAGGAGGCCATCAACGCCTTTGCCGCAGGCTATGGGACAGCAGACGCCGCTGTGGGGGTCACGCGGGGATGCATCACGCGCCTGACGCGGGATGAGCTTCAAGGCGTCATCGGCCATGAATTCAGCCACATCTTGAACGGCGACATGCGGCTCAACATTCGCCTCATGGGCCTGCTGAACGGCATCCTTTTCCTAGCATTGCTCGGCGGGGTGCTCATACGCCTCGCGCTGACAAGCCGTCCGCGCTCGAGCAATGACAAGAACGGCGGCTCGATTGTGGCAGCGCTCGTAGCTGGCGGTCTGGTGCTCTACATTGTGGGCTGGATCGGCGTCTTCTTTGGAAAGCTCATCAAGGCGGCCGTGAGCCGCCAGCGGGAGTTTCTGGCCGACGCCTCGGCGGTTCAATACACGCGCAATCCGAACGGCCTTGCCGGTGCGCTTTCCAAGATCGCCTCGCACTCGTCGCGGTTGGAGCATCCGAAGGCGCAGGAGGCCAGTCACATGTTTTTTGGAAATGGAATGGCCGAGGCTTGGCTGGGGCTCTTTGCGACACATCCACCGATCCAGCAACGCATCGCGGAGATCGCTCCCAACTTCGACGCACAGCCCGCCTCCCCTGCTGCACCGCCGCTTGCTTCGGCTGCGCCGCGTTTTTCGGGCGATGCCCAACTCGCAGCGGCAACTTCCATGCTCGCCGGACTGCCCGAGTTTTCAAAGCCGGCGCTGCGGGAGATACACAGTGCCTGCGCTTTGGTTTTTGCGCTTCTGCTTTCCGAGGACGAGTCGGTCAGAGAATCACAGATTGCCGTTCTGCAGCCCGACGCCACCTTGCAAAAAGAAATCAGCGAAATGTTCACCAACCGCAGCCAACTGAGCTCCGCGCAGAAGATCAGCCTCGTCGATCTCGCGATTCCCGTCCTGCGGGGCCTTTCGCCTGAACAATACAGCGTTTTTGGCAGTCGAGTGCGTCAACTCATAGAAGCAGACGGGCAAATCCACCTCTTCGAATTCACGCTGCAAAAGCTGCTTCTCCGGCATCTGGACGCGGCTTTCACCGGCGCCCGCCCACAGCGTGTGCAACACCGTTCGCTGGTCCCTTTGCTGCCAGATACCGGCACTCTACTCTCAGCGATAGCGAATGCAGATGATGGCGATTCCACATCGCTGCACGCAGCTTTTCAGGCCGGAGTTTCCAAACTCGGCAAATCGGCGGCGGCCTTTCCCCTCGCCCGCCAGTCGAGCGTGAACTTGATGGATTTCGACAAGGCCCTCGAGGACCTCGCCACGGCTTCACTCGCAATCAAAAAAACCATCCTTACCGCATGCTCGGTCGCTGTCGTCCACGATGGTGTCGTGAACGACACACAGTTTGAGTTGCTCCGCGCCATTGCCGACACGGTGGATTGCCCCATCCCGCCCTTCGTGCCAACCCCATGAGTGCTGCGGGAAATTGGATTCCACAGCAACTCGCAGAGCACCTCCTCGCGGATGGGACTAATGCCTTCCGCATCGCATCAGGCCATGGTTTTTGGATCGAACGCTTTGGTGAGACGGCACTCATTTCCTTGCGGCCAGGGCCTGATGCCCATGCGCTCGCAACCTCGATTGCCCAGACAGACTGGAATCCCAAACGCGTCTTTGTGCGGCAACTCGTCAGAAATCCCGGCGAGCGAGACACGCCAGTCCAGCTCAGTGGCGACCCTCAATCCTCGCCGCTGGAAACGGTGAGCGAGAGCGGACTTCTCTACGAACTGGACTTCAGCGCCAGCTACTCGCCTGGGCTTTTTCCCGACCAGCGCTTGAACCGCCTTTTTTTGAAGGAACGCAGGCCCCAGCGTGTTCTCAATACTTTTTCCTACACCTGCGCCTTCTCTGTCGCAGCAGCCAGCCGCGGAGCTGAGACGGTCAGCGTGGATGTTTCCAAATCCTCCCTCCAACGGGGCCGAAGAAACTTCGAACTGAACCAAATCCCGCCTGCGGGACACCGCTTCATTCCCGAGGATGTTCCCGCCTTTCTCCGGCGCCTGATCAAACGCGGGGAAAAATTTGATGCGATCATTCTCGACCCGCCCACCTTCGGCCGCAGCGGCTCGGGCAGGACATTCCGCTTCGAGCGGGACTTTCCCGCCCTGCTGGAATGCGCGCACCAGCTGAGCGCACCGGGCGGGGCGATTCTCCTCTCAACAAATTTTACCGCATGGGATGAATCCGCACTCATCCAGTGCGCCCGAGGCGTTCTGCCCGCAAAAACGAACTTCCATCGAGTCCCGTCTCCACCCGATTTTTTGGGCACTTCCCCGTCGGCGACCGTCTGGGCCTTGCTTTGAGATCCAAGTCAGCAATAGGCCGGTCTGTTTTTTTCTTTCTGCAGGAATAAAACAAAGTGATAGATTCCCACAATGAAACCAGCGGGCGACCAGACACTCCTTGAGATGAGGGCGGAGATTTTCCGCTTGGTGAGACTCTGTGCGCCCGATCTGGCAACTCTTGGGACCATCACTTTCGATGGGGATGCAGAAAATGAACAGCAACGCAGGCAGTGGAAGGATTCCGTTTTTGTTCCTGTGCTCGTTCCCGCAATGGCTGGCGCTTGGTTGGCTGGAAAACAAGGATGTCGTGAAATGGTGGCCGCAGATGCCGCCCTGGACGCCAAGCTCGCGGGACCGCTTGCAAAAAGAAGCCGGTCTGCAGGGCGACTGATCGCCGCCTCCATGCATGCTCCGACCGGCGAACATGGGCTCGAAAAGTTTCTGCGGGCCATCACTTGCGGCGACTCACCGGGACACATGGCAACTGTGTTTACAGCCCGCGCGTCAATTTTTCACTTTCCCAAAGACATCGTTACCGCCGGCCTCGTCTTTGCCGAAATGCGCACAGCTAGGGTCGATGAACTCTGGAGGGTCATCGAGGACTGCCTCTCCTCCATTCCCGCCTGCGAACCCTCGATCTTCCGAGCCGCCTGAATACCATGGCCACACTGGAAACACCCGACATCGAAACCAAAGACAAATCGGACCTAGACTCCGTCTGGTCGGTCATCGTCCACAACGACCCGGTGAATCTCATGAGCTATGTCACGCTCATCTTCCGTCGCGTCTTGGGTTTTTCAAAGCAGAAAGCCGAACGGCACATGCTCGAAGTCCACAATAAAGGCCGCTCGATGGTTTGGTCCGGCTCACGCGAGCAAGCCGAACTCTATGTCCAACAACTCCACGCCCACCTCCTCCTCGCCACGCTGGAAAAAGCGCCGACACCGTAAATTTTTAACCACAGAGGACACGGAGAACACGGAGGAGGAAATTAGGCCGGACTGAATACAAATGCCTTTGCCCTGTTAATTCTGAAGTTCTGTTAATTCTGTCTAAAATCCTAAAATGATCAAAATTCAAATACTCCCGAACGGCTCAGTTTTTTTCGATCATGTGGAGGATTCTTTTTACCAGATACTCTGCTCGATCCGGGAGCCGGTGGAGTCAGGGGATCCCTCGGTCGAATCGCGCCTGTTTCCCCAGCCCACCAATGATGACGAGGAGAGCGACCTACTGGACGATTGGAAGTCCCTTATAGAACCTGACCTGCACGACAGTTTTCTGGCCGCACGGGAATCCGTGGCAGCCGACCTCCGCAGCGCACAAAAAAACCCCGACGGCTCGCTGCATTTCACCATTCCCCGCCCTCACATTGACAACTGGCTCAGCGCACTCAACCAATCCCGCCTCGCCCTTGCTGAAATCCATCAATTCACGGACGCAGAACTCGGTCGTGCCCCCGGCGACCTCGACGACCCAAGGGAACTGGCCCTCATGAGAATGGGAATCTACGGCAGCCTGCAAGAATGGCTCGTTGCTATTTCAGGATAAGGCAATCGCGCTTGCCCTTTCCTGCGAAAATCGAGTTTTCTGCATCATTCCCTCCGCCAAGGAATGGAAAACGCAGTTCGACAAAAACATGTCCCGCGCCGAGATAATCACGAGGAATCAGGTGTATTTGATTTCACAATAAACGCGGGATAATTGGGTCGGGGCACGGTGGGAGTGTAAAAGACATCCGTCACCTCCGCCCGATGCAGTGGAAG
>JBILWM010000157.1:0-3849 GCA_044369905.1 Terrimicrobiaceae bacterium
CCAAAATTTTGCGGCGAGTTCGCGTTCCGGTGTCGCGGCGATCTCCGAGCGGGCCACGGCGAGCGCGTCATCGGAGAGTCCGGGTATCATGTTTTCAGCGCCGGGGCGGTAGGCCATGGGCAGCATGTCGTAAACCGGTGCAAGCTGGAGAGGTGGCCGTTCGCTGAGAATGAGGGCCGCATTCCCATAATGCATGTCCGTATTCGCAATCAGACGACCGAAGCGCCATAGCGAAGTCAGGCGGTCGGCATCCTTCCTTTGCAGCCAGCCCTCCGAGTGAAGCCGCTCGGCCGCATCGCTCCAGGGTGTGTTCATTTCTCCAAAAAAGGCCGCGTCGTGCGCACTCAGGGATACAAAGGGAATGCGACCTCCATTTTGCGTGCGGTCAAAGCGTGTGACCTCAAGAAACCGCCTGCCACCAGCATCAAGCCACTCGATTTCTGCAGCATGGAAGCCTGCATCGGCAAGGACGGTCGATGCCATCGCCTCGGCCGCGAGCAAATCCGCCCAGCGTTCACCCTCGGGTGTTGAGAGGGGCGGAGAAAATTTCACGATGACGGAATATGGACCATCATGTTTTTGGACAGTTGCCGTGAATTTCGGTTGTTCCCCGCCCGCGGACGATCTTGGCAATCCACCCGCCAGAGCCTCTGCGGCGAGACGAGGATAGTCTTCCTTTCGCGAGTCCACCGAAATCGTCTCATGGTGAAACGACTGAAGCGCACCAGCGAGGGCTTCGCGTCCGAGGACAAAACCACCCGGAAGGTCACCTCCAAACCTCAAGAGGGATTCGGCAATGGCGCGTTCAGACCAGTTGACGGGATCGTTTCCGACGCCAAGCAAGGTTCCATGCCTCCGGGCGAACGCTCTCCCCAAAAAGCCTTGGGGGCGTAAATCGTCGAGAAACCAAGGGAGGCCGGGAAAAATGGAATCCGAAAATTCGATGCCGGTCAGCGACTGCCAAGGAAGGCCCGATGCTGATTCCAGCCACCAAGCGGGACCGGCAAGCGAATGCAGAATGCCGATTTCTCTGGGAGCGCCAAGGGGATCGATCAGATAGAGCGGCCAGGAATGCCCTCGATCGCCAATCGGCGAAGCCAACCCGTAGCGCGTCGTTGGCCCGCGCCCGATCCGCACAAGAGACGCGTCCATGCTACACAAGGCCCGTGAAATCGTCGGCTGACTCACCTTCAAAGCCTCCGCCAGATCTCGAGCACCCAGCACCCCTCGTGAAAGAAATTGCAGGCGGATTTTTGAAACGAGTTCGCTCATGTGAATAGAATAAAACATCTATTCATTAAAGCAAGTCATTCTTTTTATATTAATTGTATGAATGCTTGGCTTGAAATGAATAGATTTCGCAATCTTGCGGCTGGTATGGGAGCGCCAATGTCCTCGTTGGCTTTGCTAAAGCACCATGCCGATGTCAGAGGGGTCAGCAAAGGTGGTGAATCCATTTCTGGGCTGAAAGCCGATAAAATGCGGCATAATCTCCAGGGCGGTTCTACCACATCGCCTGGGGCGCAAGCCTCTCACGCAGACCCCAAGACACGGAGAAAACTTCTCGCTCGGAACGCCGACGTCCTCGTCGGCATCAGCACCTCATAGTGATGACACTGCGGCAACGCCGCCAAATCCAGTGCGTCAAAATGCTAGGCCAATTCTTGCACTTGCTGGATTTAAACGCGTGATTAGCGTGATTAAATATCAATAATTTATGCCTTCTAACCCCTTTGACCTCTGGCGCATTGGTGAAAATCAATACAAGAAACCAAAGAGCCAAAGCGGTATACGATTCCCCGAACCAACAGGCAGATCATCCAAGGCAAGGCAGGCGTTTTCTTTTCCAATTATTTGTTCATGCCCTTTGTTCTTACCGCCAACTTCCACAGTTAGGCTTCCATCCACAAGAAAGTCGGCTTTGTCGCCGGATGCCACATGGTGCGCAGAAGAAACCATTCGGCAGAAAAAGGTCTCCCTCAAGGCCCCTAAATTAGGGTCGCTGGTTGCCGCCAGTGCATGGGCAATATTGGGATCCCCGAGGTAAATGCGATCCGGCTTTTCCATAGTTCGCAACGCCTTTCCTGCTTTAGTGATTGCCATTATGAGTCCAGCATCCTCAAGGCATTGCATATAATCCTTGAGGGTCCGGTCGTCACCAATGCCCAGCAGACCTCTGAGTTTATTGAGATCCGGCGTGAAAGGCACATTCGCGGCCAAAGCCGAGAGAAGCCGCTTGATTCGTGCGATGCTATTGCCTGTCATTGCTGGGTAGATCGCCGGCAAGTCGCTTTCGATCACCGCATGAATGCTTTGCTCAAGGGCAATGTGAAACGATTTCTTATCAGTAAATTGAAGAAAAAAAGGGTAGAAACCCCAAGCCAGATACTCGCGAAATTCCGCCAGGACATGCAGCCCCTTGGCCCGCAGATCTTCCACGATGCGAGGTGCTTCGACTTCGTGACCTCCAATGATCTCGGAGAGACCAATCGGCGAGTAGTCGTGGCCATGGCAAATCGCCAGATATTCCCGGAAGGAAAGGCCCTCGAGGCGATTGATTAAAACCCGCCTGCTCAAGTCGTGGCTTCCTTTCTGCAACTGCAACATGGAATTCCCGGACGCAACCACGCGAAGCGATGGCAGTGTATCGATGAGGCTTTTGAGATCACGCGACCAATTCGGGTTTTTGTGAGCTTCATCCAGACAGAGCAACTCGCCGCCCCCATTGCAAAAATCCGTTGCGATCTCATAGAGTGGCTGTTGAGCCACTACAAAATGGTCAGCAGGCAGATACAGGCATCGCATTGAGGAAGCATATTCCGGGTAACAATCCACGAGATGCTGAACCAGACACGTGGTTTTTCCGACACCTCTCTGTCCGGTAATCATCGTGCAACGACTAACGAACGGGTCTCGCTCCATAAGATACCGGCGAAACGGACGATGAGTCTGCCTCACCATTTGACGACTCAATTCAAAAATCTGCGGATTCATTAATTTATGGAACGCATTACATTTTTATTCAGAACAGCACGGAACGCAATCCATTTCTGGGCTGAAAGCCGAGAAAAATGCGGCATAATCTCTGCGGCGCTTCCACCACATCGCCTGCCGCGCAAGCCTCTCACGGAGACACCAAGACACGGAGAAAACTTCTCGGCCGGAACGCCGACGTCCTCGTCGGCATCAGCACCTCGCACCTCTGACTGCGGCAATTCCGCCAAACCCAGCGAGTCAAAATGCGGGGCCAATTCGTGCTCTCACCTGATTCAAAGGCATGCTTAACGCAATTAAATATCAATAATTTACTTTCCTCTCTGACTCTTCCCCAAGTAGTAGGCCCTTCAAGTTTTCACCGCTTGGGCGTGTAGCTTCAAGCCGAGGGCGCCAACAACCTTGAGGATCGTTTCAAAGGCAGGACTCCGATCCCCCGAAAGCGCCTTGTAAAGGCTCTCGCGTGACATTCCCGCATCACGTGCGACTTGCGTCATTCCCTTTGCCCGGGCGATGTCCCCAAGCGCTTTGGCGATGAAACCGGCATCGTTGCCGCCCTCTTCAAAGCAGGCTTCCAAGTAGACTGCCATCTCTTCGGGAGTCCTCAAATGCTCCGCAACATCGTAGCGTGTGGTTTTAGTTTTTTTCATGATAAAAATGAATCGGGAAGGTTCTTGGCAAGACGCAGTGCGATTTTGATATCCCGGGATTGGGATCCCTTGTCCCCGTGTCAGCGGTCACTTCAAAATGCACCACCTGTGGTCACTTCAAAGTGCACCACCTTTGACGGGTGTTTTTTTAGGTTTTTTGGGTTCGTTTTGGCAAGGGGTTTTTCTGTTCCCCTGAGAGGAGGGG
>JBILWM010000158.1:0-3806 GCA_044369905.1 Terrimicrobiaceae bacterium
ATGGAGTCGCCCATTTTTACGACATCCTCGACTTTGTTGACTCGGAAGTCGGCGAGTTCGGAGATGTGGCAGAGGCCGTCCTTGCCGGGCAGGACTTCGACGAAGGCGCCGAATTCCTTAATGGAGACGACTGTGCCCTGGTAGAGTTCGCCGATGGTGATCTCCTTGGTCATGCCGAGGATGATTTCCTTGGCGCGTTTCAGGCTGTCGCCGTTGTTGGAGTAGATGTGCACGGATCCGTCGTCCTCAATGTTGATCTCGGCACCGGTCTCGGCAACGATGCCTTTGATCGTCTTGCCGCCTGGGCCAATGATGAGGCCGATCTTGTCGGGATTGATGCGGATGGTCTCGATGCGTGGCGCGTATTGGCTCAACTCGGAGCGAGGTGCGGCGAGGACGCCGTTCATCACATCAAGGATGGCTCCACGGGCTTTTTTGGCCTCGGCCACCGCCTCGAACATAATCTCGTGGGAGATGCCGGGGAGCTTGAGATCAAGCTGGAAGCCGGTCACGCCTTGGGATGTTCCGCAGAGTTTGAAATCCATGTCGCCGAAGTGATCCTCGCTGCCGATGATGTCGGTGAGCGTGGTGTAGCGCTTGAGGGTTTCGCCTTCGTATTCGGTCACGAGACCGACGGAGATACCGGCAACTGGGGCCTTGAGTGGCACGCCGGCGTCCATGAGGGCGAGAACGCCTGCGCAGACGCTGGCCATGGAGGTGGAACCATTCGATTCCATGACTTCGCTGACGACGCGGAGTGCGTAAGGGAAGTCTTTCTCGCTCGGGATCACTGCCTCGATCGAACGCTCGGCGAGAGCGCCGTGGCCGATCTCGCGGCGGTTTTGGCCACCGAAACGGCCGGTCTCACCCACGCTGAAGGGCGGGAAGTTGTAGTGGAGCATGAAGCGCTTCGTGTCAGGTCCACCGCCATAGTCAGAGGGGTCAGGCATAAATTATTGATATTTAATCACGCTAATCAAGCGTTTGAATCAGGCAAAAGCACTAATTTGCTCCGCATTTTGACGCACTGGGTTTAGCGGAGTTGCCGCAGTGTCATCGCAGAAAGTTGCTGATGCAGACGAGGACGTCGGCGTTCCGGCCGAGAACTTTTCTCCGTGTCTTGGTGTCTCCGTGAGAGTCCCTGTTTTTTAAAAACGGCCGAGACGGCCGTTCTGCCCTCTTTGCGGCTTTGGGTCTTGGCGTGAAGATTTGCTGGGAAGACAGCGCGTTCGTGCCTGAAGCTTGGTTCCGAGATGCGCAGCTATTGCTTCGGTGCGAGACGCAGCATGACTTCGTTGCGCCGCAAAAATGAGGGGGTCCATGGTGGATCGAAAAAGCCATAGATCGGCGGGTCGACGGCTGTGAGACCTTTGGCGTCGATCCAACTTTTCAGGAGGGCGAGGCATTCCGATTCCTTCGCTGCGGAGCGAGAGCCGCTGAAACGAAGCACAGCGAATCGGCCTGCAGGGATTTTTTTAATGTTCACCGAGGAGTCCAGAGGTGCCGGGGCGAGGTCAGCAGAGGACTTGGCTGGCAGGACAAATGCCATGGTGTGGGCATCCCTGGAAATAAACACGGGCGTGGTCATGGCGATTGATTCCTGGCTTTTGTTGTTGCCTGTGATGTAGCGGAACAATTTGCCGAAGCCTGAATTTTCACCACCACCCTCCTTGGGCATGGGTGTCTCGACAATGGTCAACTCCGGGTAGTCACGCAGCTCGTATTTACCATCCGACAAGACTGCAGAGTAGGGCGCTGATTCATATCCCGAACGGGATGTCTTGCAGCCCCAAATGGACAAGGCGACGCCCATAACGACGAGCGCAGAGACGATCAATGTGGAGTTCATTTTCACAATCTACCAGCGACTCCGAAAACGCGAATTCCGCAGCCTATCCGGCCTGCGGGCTTGGGTTACAGTAGGTCTGAAAACTACGCATACCGAGCGGGCAAGCATTGTTCTAGATTGTGGGTATGACAACACACACGCACCGCCTCGCAGCCAAAAAACCAGCGACAAAGAAAAAGTCTGTCCTCGCGAAGCTTGCCCCCAAAGTCAGAAGCAAGCCAATCGTTCATCATAATAAACTGGCGACACAAGCGCTGAAATTCCTCGATGAGGCCACGGCGTTGCTGCGCAGTGGCATCCGCGAAGGAGCCCAAACCACGGATGAGTCCCGTATCCTCGCCAAAAGGAAAGCCCACAGCCTGCTGGGCAAGGCGTCTAATTCTAATTTGCTTTCAAGTTGAGTCTAACAATCCACGGCCATGCGGTGATACTTTTCACTCGAGCGGTGTCTGAAGCTAGGACTGGAAGGTCGTTTGCGAGTTGTGCAATGACTGCTTTCATTTCGGAAAAGACGCGGTTGGGAAAGGATTTCTCCCGGATTTCATCCCAGAGATGTTCCACTGGATTGAGTTCCGGCGAGTAGGGCGGAAGGCGGTGAAGACGGATGTTTTCAGGGATTTTGAGCTCTTTAGAAACATGGGAACTGGCTCCATCGACGATCATCACGAGAAAGTCGTTGGGATATGCCGCAGAGACTTGTGCGAGGAAGGTGCTGAAGGTTTCTGTGTTCATTTTCTCGGCGAGCATCCAGTCCAATCCCCCATCGACTGGGCTGACAGCTCCGTAAACATAGGTGAATTGGCGTTCGTAGCCGTTGTCGACGACGGGTCGCATGGGCGCGGGGGCCCAGCAGCGGCGGATTCGCACCATGCGACCGAAGCGGGCTTCGTCCTGAAAGAGGATTTTCACTTTTCGGCCTTGGACAACTTCGGATTTGAGGATGGTCGCCAGGTCTTCCGGGAGTTTTTTTTCCACTCCTCTTGGACTTTGGGGTCGCTTTTGGGGTGCCGGGTGTCGGGGGCGACCTTGCGCCATCCATGGCGGGCAAGGAGTTTGTAGACGACTGAGGCGGCGATGGTTTTGTTTAGGTGTTGAGCGAGTGCGGCACGAATGGGGGAGACGACGACCATTCCGCCCGATGAAGCTTGATCGAGCCAAGGTTGAAGGAAGACTTTTTCTTCGGCGGGGCTCATAAGTTGGCGACGGCGGCCGCCCCAGTTACGAGGCGGTGCTGAGGCGGGTCCGCCGAATTGAGTGCGGAAAGTCTTTTGCATGCGTGGAACGGTGGCTCGGCTCACGCCAAGGATGGATGCGACTTGTTCCAGCGTGGCTCCGATCCGCGAGGGAAGCAAAACAGACTGGCATAGGCGAAGGGTGTTAGCGCACTTGGTGTCGTTGGCGATTTCTTGGGCTTTATTAACGAGAATCGGATCGATAGTGGGTTTTCGTGCCATCTCGAAAGGAAAGCATAATACAGCTCATCTTGAAAGATAATTAGAATAAGACCCTCTCGCAAGCGATAGAAGACGGGGCATCGACTCTTCAAGATTTCATCAAGAAAATGTGAGGCGGCATTTTTGATTTCCATCGATAGGGACGCGCCGCAGCGAGAATCTCAAGTCCGTCACAGTCCGTCGCTGCGTCGGGTGGAGAGCGCGTGTCTGAAGCACATCCACACCCCCCAGGCCAACCCGATTAAGCCAATAGTGTGTAGCGACAACTAAAACTGACTCCTGACGACAATTAAAACTGACCACCCGATTACAGGAAAAATGGGGTGGAGGTTTTGGCGTGGTAAGCGCGCTGTGAGGATGCCGAGGAGGCATCCTTAAATGATCAATCGTCGTCAAATCAACCAGCTCGTTTTCGAGCGCAACAGGAGAGTCAGTATAACAATGAGTGCAATGAAAGCGGGGGTTTCCCGCAACACGGCGCGGAAGTATCTGCGCCAGACAGA
>JBILWM010000076.1:0-13008 GCA_044369905.1 Terrimicrobiaceae bacterium
GATAAAGATGAAGCTCCGATGACCGAATGTAGCCCTGCAAAAATCAAAAGACCCAGTTTTATAAAAATGAGAAATCCGGATTCTGGGAGCTTCAGATTTTTAACTCCGACAGGCTGCTAGGCTTTCTCCCAGCGGGCGAGCCGTTCATCGCAGGCGGACTTGGGTAAAAAGCGGTCTTGCCCCAGCAGGGCACGCAGCTTCTCGGCGGCGACGGAAGGCGCGAGCAACTTGCGCTCGATGAGCGTATCGAAAATCCAGAGTGTCCCGCGCACCTCCAGCCCGCGTTTTTCGGCAGCGGAGCGCAGGGCACCATCGCCGGAGAGCAGCGGCACGCGGAGCTTCCCGGCGAGGTAGAGCACGGAGCAATCGTTGAATTTCGCCCTGCTGCCCACGCTTCGTTCCAGCTCGGCGATAGTGGCCAGTTCCTCGAAGTCCACCTCATGCACCGTCATCCCGCGAAGATAGGCCAGTGCCATGTGGTGCTTTCCTTTTTCCAGCTCGCCACGAATGAGGTCGGTCGTATGCACTTCCACGCCCATTTGCAGCCAGAGATCGAAGAGCCCGGAGAGTTCCAAGTCTATGAAGATATTCGCGTCCTGCACGGCGAGTTTCATTCGTGGAGTTTAGGCGGCGGCAAAGCTGTGGTCGAACTCCCGGTGCGTCATTTCCAGTAGTTCTGCGGCTTTGGCGCGTGTGATGAGTTCCTGTGCGGCGGCGCGGTGGACGAGCTGGGTGAAGCGGTTGGCCCGCTCCGTGCCACACCACTCGCCGGGCTCTTTGCGGTGCCAGCCTTTGGTGCGATGGGTAAATTGAAACGACTTCAGCCGACTCGGCGTGATGATCCCGAGGTCGCCCGCCCGATACATCAGCGCCGCCAGCGAGATGCCCCAATCCACCTTTAGCGATTTCATCTCGGCAAAGCTGATGCCATCCGGGCGTTTTACCCCCAGCCGGGCCTTCATCGCCGCCGTCGGGATCAGCATCGCGCTGGCAAAGCGGTGGCACAGGCTCTCAACCTCCTTCTTCGTGAGGTCTTCGGGGAACTGGAGCACTAGATGCCCCAGCTCATGCAGGGCCGTGAAGCGTTTGCGCGGCAGGTCTTCATTCAGACCCTCCGCCAGCACGACTACGGGCATCGTCTCGTTGGCCCAGCCGGAGCAGCCGTCGAAGCTCTTCGCCGCCGCAACTTCTTTCACTTTCACTCCGTGTTCCTCCAGCATTTCGGTGACATTTGGCAGCGCGTCTTCCCCTAGCTTCCACTGGTCGCGCAGGCTGGCCGCCGCCGCCTCCGCGTCGTCGGCCAGAGTCGCCAAATCGAGGGGGTAGCGGGGCAAGGGTGGCGCTTCCAGCTCTAGGATAGTCTCGATTTCCAGATACCGCTCAAAGGCATCCAGCGCCTCCTCGCGCACCCGGTTCTCATCCTTTACGGGGAAGGCCGTGCGCTTGCGAAAGTCCACATTTTCCAGCCGTATCGCCCGCTGGCGAAAGAAGTAGCCCGTCTCCAGCCCAAACACCTCACACAGCGCGATCAGCATCCCGGAATCCGGCCCCATCAAGCCCTGCTCATACTTTTGCAGCGCGGCGTGGGAGAGCTTTTTGCCCGCTGCCGCCAACCGCGTGGCCACCTCGCGCAGGGTCAGCCCGCGCATCAGCCGCGCACGCCGGAGCCGTTCGCCAAATGCTTTTTTGAGTTCTGTGGTTTTCATGGTTACACTTTAGGCAAAATTCTGCGTCTTGTAAACCGACGAATTCCTAGGGAGACAACTACCGAGCACTTTTCGATAGTTTACTTCCTCGCTCCATTCTTCGCGGGTTTGGCCGCAGCGGGCGTCAGCAAGTCGGCTTGCTCGGCGGCGGTCATTTGCTCGTAGAGCCCAAAGAGGTATTCCAATCGCTGCTCGTCGGTGGTGAATGGCTTGGTGCGGTAGCACTGTTCGACGGCTTCATCCAATGCCCGATGAGCCGCCAGCAGGTCTTCGGGCATTGTGTCCGGGTCGTAGAGCCAAGCGATGGTCTTCTCTGGATGGTGCTCGCGAGCAATCAGCACTGCCTCTGCGCACTGAGAAACCTTCTCGCGCTGCGCTGGACTGAGTTGAGGGAAAGGAAAGTTGTTGTAGCAGATGGACGAGGAGTAGCGGACCCGGGTTTCTAGTCCGCCTGCGACAGCTCGCGACCAAACCATGTGCATCTTACTCGATACGATCCCGAAAATCCAAGGTGCTGCCGCGTAGATGGCGATGGCTGAATCATGAATGATTTGTTCCGAGTTGAGGAATGCGCTTGGGATATACTCACGCCGCTCACTTGTATGTCGCGGAATCAAGATCGCCGCACCGTCTTGGTGGCGAATTTCTCCAAACTGGTGGGACCGGGCTGCAAGGCGATTGGTTGCTTCACGATCGCTGTCTTCGCGATGCAACCTGACAGCCGCAATTCTACCTGCAACGAAGGGAATCTCTGAAGCCTCACGAAGCTCAGCGTCACTAATCCAAAGACAGAAGCGACCCTTGCCATCAATAAACTCTTCAGTCCCAAGCAGCCGGCGGACAAACTTGCCAGCGGACGGATGGCTACCCACCAACGAATCGCGTTCGTCAGGCCGGAGCATCAGCCCTCCTCCATCATTCGGCATATTTCCGAAATCGCACGGTGGCATGGCCGAGATGGAACTTCTACGCTTATGCACAAACTTGTTCCTGCCAGCGACCAAGTAGGGATTAATGTTTTCGACGCTTCTGACCACGGTAGATCCGAATAGGCGTTTTGGATGATTCCGAGGCTGGCGGATTCCGATGATGACGCAGGTCACGCCTGCGTTCGCCTTCGCGCTGTTAACCCATTTGAATGCCTGATAGGCGAAATGAAACTCCAAGTCATTCAAGACATGCGGCCACAGCAACGCCACCTGCTCGCCTTGACAGACGGAATTTGTTGCCACAAACGCGACTGCCGCGTTGGTCTGGCGAACATAGGCTGCGGCTTTCAGAAAGAAACACGCGATGTAATCAAGGTTCTTATGCCCATCCAAACTGCCCGCGACACGAACCACGTCTAACTTCTGCTCGGCAGTTTGCTTCCTGGCTCCGTAGTAAGGTGGATTTCCCAAAACGAAAATCTCATAGCTGGCTTCATTGGGGCACACTTCCTGCCATTCGCGTTGCAGAGCATTGCCACAAACAATCTTCGCGCCGTCCTTGAGTGGCAAAGACGCCGGGGCTTTTCCAAACACAGCCTCGAATTCGATATTCATCTGATGCTCGGCGAGCCAGAGAGCCAGAATCGCGACTTCATGCGCGAAGTCATCCAGCTCGATGCCGTAGAACTGGCTGACCTGAATGCCCGAAAGCGACAACGGCATCTGGACGGCCATGCGTTGCAGCTCCTGAAACACCGCCATTTCCAGCCGCCGTAGTTCCTTGTAGGCAATGATGAGGAAATTCCCCGAGCCACAGGCCGGGTCGAAAATCCGCAGCCGATAGATGCGGGAAAGCAGTTTGTTGAGCTTGGCCTCGGAGCCTTTGGCTTTCTCGAACTCGGCATACAGTTCATCCAGAAACAAGGGCCGGATGACCTTCATGATGTTCGGCACGGAGGTGTAGTGCATGCCCAGCTCGGCACGCTTCTCGTCGTCCACCACGCCCTGAAACATGGAGCCGAAGATGTCGGGATTGATTTCCTTCCAGCTCTTCGTGCCCAGCTCGATGAGCTTTTGCCGGGACTTGGTGGAGAACACGGGGACAGCCGATTGCCGCGCGTGGGTGTCGCTGAACAGGCCGCCATTCACATAGTCAAAGCTGACAAGGTGCTGTGGCGTTTTCGACCGGGCTTTCTTCTCTGTATTCAGATGGAGGAAGAGCTGCTTGAGAAAGTCGACAAGGTCGGAGCCGTCCGGCTGGGTGTAACTTTCGACCGCGCTGGTGAAGGCTTTGTCCGGGAAAATGCCCGTGTCCTCGGCGAAGTAGCAAAACAGCAGGCGGGTGAGGAAGACATTGAGGGCATGGCGTTCCTCGCGGGTCTTGGGCGGATTGTCGGCCCGGATGAGGTCGTAGAGTTTCGCCATGTTCTCAGCAGCTTTCACATCGGCCTCAGCTTCCGCATGGAAGGTGCTCTTCTCCATCCCCGCCAGGGGCAGGAAGAAGGTGTAGTGCTCGTGCAGGTCGCCGATGGGGAACTCCACGGTGTCGCGTCGCTTCGTGTCGAAGGCGGCGAGTGTCTTGAAGTCGGTGGCGATGAGGAAGCGCGGCTTGTTCGCGGCGATGCGGGAATCTTTTTGCGCCGCCTCAATCGCCTGCATGGGAATCGTTGCTTTTGGCAGCTCGTCTCGGAGCGGCTCGAAATACACCTTGGTCTTGAGCAGTGTGCAGCCTTCCTTCTTCGCCACATTCAATGCGCCGCCTTTCAAGCGAGCGATGGTTGCCTTGGGCACACCGAAGCAGGTGAGGAAATCGTAGATGAACTCGGCGGGCTTCACCGCAGACGAGAGCTGTGTGATGTTTTCGACGATTTGAGCAAGTGTTACGCGGCTAGACATACGAATGAAGAAGAGGGAATCTGCGTTCTGTAGAAAAGCTGGAGGGGGAGCGCAGCGATTCGGTTCTGCGCTCCGCTCTGGACCAGCGAAGGGACTTCGAATGAGATTGTCGCTCTATCGCGCAGGGTAGGCTTGGCTGGGACGCCGAATTGATGAGCGCTTTCGCGTTCGCCCTGCGGGCTGCCTTTGGCAGTCGATCTCGCTCCGTGCGGTTGGCAGCGCACATCGTCGTCTATGCGGAAATTTTCCATCACATTGCTCACGAATTGCATTGTGGCTTCGCTTTCAATCAATGCGCAAGCGCATAGGGCAGTGTCGGAGTCGCTGAAGGGTTGGCTGGCGAGGAGATCGTAATTAGCGGCATCGTGATCTTCCCTCTTCTCCCGCTCGGAGAAGGCTGGGAAGGGAGGGTTGAGGTAACGCGATGCTGCTCCCCGAACTGTCTGCCATACCCTTGGCGAAGCAGGAACCACTCGAGCGCGGCGTCTTCGACGATGGATTCTGTGGGGGAGGACATGCGTTATGCAGGAACAACAATCCGGAAGACACGCATTCCCTCCCGTAACTTAGGCGCACCTGTGGGCCAAAGGAGCCCAGCCGGGTCGCCCACAGAAGCAATCTGGACGCTTTCATCATTTACCCGAATCGAATCGACTTGGATTTCTTCAAACTCAATCGGCAACTCAATCGCGATGCGTTCTCCAATTCGCAATTCTCCGTATTCGATTACGACTCCAAACTTATCCGTCCATGCCTTCGCAATTTTTCCGATGAGTTGGTAATGGACAGGGACCACATCGATACGACCCTTCTTGTAAAAGACCGGCTTCACGTTAGCGCCGTCCCACCCAAGCTTCCGGAAATTCCTGACAAACCGGTAGAGTTCCCAAGCTGTCATCAGCCCTAGACTTTGCTCCTCGGCGACGTCAATGAGCTCTTGGCGGAACGGCATTGCGTTCTCTCGCTCCAATGGCGGCAGATGTCGCTGGTGGTTAATAATCGAAAGCCCAACAATGTCCGTGCGCTTCTGTTCCCTCATCCGGATGGTCGCGTGTTTATCCGCTTGGAGGGCGTCTTCGTCGCTTGGAAAGCCGCCGATACCTTTGACATCAATCACCAGTGTTGGGCTTTGGTCCTCGATCTGCAAATCCTCACGGCGGCTCTTGCCTTCTCGATCGCGGTCTATGTCTACATCCACCACTTTCGAAAAACCGAGTTCGGAAAACGCCATCTTCACAGCACTAACCAATTCGGCATCGGTTCCAGTAAGGAGGTTATGAATCCAGCCTTGCTTAGTGCGCTCCGCTTCAAGTTCTCCATCGAGGCGTGCAATTTCTCCGTGTGCGCGCCGCTCGACCTCTTGTTGCTGAGATTTCAATTCAAGCACGCGGGGCAGCTCGTATTCCGGCCAGTGCGTCCACGCCCCCCTGGCAATATGCGGAAAGAGGTGCGGCGCAATTTCAGGCAACGCCGTCGAAAGTAAAACATCTAAGAAAGCTGCCTTCTCTTCAATTTGTGGAAGAACGATCACAGAGCCCTTGTCGGCGCGACAGCAGGCTAATGCAACCACAGCACCGAATTTGTTCACCGCTAATGGCTCCCATTTTTCCTTCTGAGCATCCCCGCCTTCAAGCGTGCAAGTGAAATGCCCTTTTGCGAGGAATTGAGCCAGCAAGCGAACAAGCGGAGAGTTCGTTTTTGCACCATGCATTTCCGTGCCGGGGTCGCTTCGCACCTGCATCTCCGCTATCTCGGATAACAAGCACCACACATCATAGGGAAACGGCTCATTGTCGTAGAGTTCGATATACCGATTGCTCCTTGCGAGCTGGATATGCATCCCCGTTTTTTGATCGGCGAAAACAATGAAAACACCGCCGTTGGAATGAATTCTGTCGAACGAAGCGCGCAGATCGCAGGCTGTCCTTACGCGCGGATCGATAAATCCCTGATCACACTTAGCCCATAAGTCTGGCTCATCATCCGGCCGGTGCTTTTCCCCCCGTGGGCCGGGCTCCAAATCGCCATAACCAAAATCAACGACGACGATCTCCTGTTCAGTGTGATTAGGTGCATCTCCTTTAGCAATAAGAGCTGCATATCCGCTACTCTTACAGACTTCATATGGTTTTCCAAGCGTCCCACAGCTGACATTGAAACCTTTCGAACGAAGGGTCGTCGAAGCGGAGTCTGGCATATCCAAAAGCAGTATCTTCGGCTTGGGAAATTTTAAGGCGGCCTTGTTCGGAGAAGTGATAGCAGACTCGGCGGCGGAGGACTTGGTTTTTGCGGGCTTGTCAAAAAAATTCATGATTGCTCTGCAAAGATGTTGCAAGCAGCCGGTTGGTTAACTTGGAGAATTCCGGCGACTCCGCAGGAGGCAAGGCGAGGAGTCGTCGCATGTCGCCGAGATCGCTCTGGTGCTGCTTGCAGGCGCGCTCGTAGGTGGCACGGGTTTTCGTGCAGACCAGCGTGTAGGGGCGGCCCTTGCGTTCGGTGACATGGGTCATGTCGAGGCCGAGTCGCTCGATCGTTTGGTGGATTGTTTGCCGTTCTTGCTGGTTGATGCGGAAACGATGGACTTGCCGCACGGGATCGCGCGCGAAGAGTTCGAGTTCGCGGAGTTCGGGCGAGCGCTGGCTCCCAACGGAAACCTGCTGCGCCCAATCAACGGGAGCGGGCGGTGGATTTTCGCTCCGGCCCAAGTAAAATACCGCCGCGTGCAGCCAGAGAGGATTCACCAGTTCGGCAGGCGGGCAGGTGGCAGAAGCAAAGGCGGACTCGAGCGCGGGAAGAAGTGCTGTTTCGACATGAAGCAGCAGAGGATTTTTTTCGGGCAGTGAGCCGACGCGGGCTGCATGCGCCGCGAAATGCGGGCCGGAGAGGAGTTCCAAAAAACGGGAAAATGTTGGTGCGTTGATGCGATTGGAATCGGCATTTGCGGACCATGGGGCATTGGAGCGGGCGCTGCTCTTGGAATTTTCAAGGGCATCCAACAGGTCGCCAAGAAGAGAATCCGAAAGTTGCTTTGTATCGAGAGCGGCAAGGCAGTTCCAAAAATCCATCGCAGCTCCGGGCAGGCACGGCGCGGTGCTTTCAAAATGCGTTGCCAGGAGGCGGTGTGCCGTCCCGGGTTGAAGAATACACGCACTGCCGAGGAGCGCTTCATTCTGGGACCCATCGTAGGAAATCGGCACCAGTTCGGAAACGGCGCGCTCCAGCAGCTCCGGATCACCATGTTCGTTCAGCACGCGCAGGAGACGGTCGAGATTTTCCGGTCGGTCCTTCCACCGATCGACAAGAAGCTCCGTCATATGCTCGACGGAATCCTTTGCCCGGCCGCGCACGAGAGCTCCGAGCCGTGCGATCCCTGCCTCCTGGCCGGCGGATAGGCAGATTTCATCATAGCCGGATTCGGGCCAGAGGACGACGGCGGCGCGCAGGTAGCAACGCTCGAAATCCGCGCCCGCGTTGCCTGTGGCCTCGGAAAAATGAATCTCGTCGGGTTCCTCGCCATCCAAGGCCTTCGGGGGAAGGACCTCATTTTGTCCGAGCGGAATTTTTCCAAACTCGACCGGCCGGTTGGCGGAGTCCCTCCATTCGTCGATGAAGGCATCTGAGTCGCAGACCTCGCCAGCTTCGTAGTCGTCATCGGTTACCTCCCATTCGTCATCGGAATATCGGCGCCGTCTTCTTCCACCTCCATAGCCCGTGTATTCGGCCCAACCGCTTTCCTCAATGTGAACGATTCCGAGGTGGAAGGCGCACCCGGAGATTTTCGCCGCCTCAAGGAGAACTTTCGCAACCACCGCATCGCGGCCCTTCAAGCTCGAAAACGACAAGCCAGACGCCGTGTATTTGTGGTCCAGCAACCAAGTTACTTTTTTCGGGCCGGCCTCGTAGCGCGAAGTCCAGCTCTGAAGGGCCTCGGCGGCCTTTTTGACGAACGGCCTCTCGTCAGGAGGCTGCGTATCACCATCCCGTTGGCGCGAGGCGAGGATCAAGTTGAAAACAAGGCAGACCCTATGGCCCGACGCCACAGGTCGAACCTCGTGCTCGCAATCCGCATAGAAAGCAGCAAAGCCCACTTCGCCCGGATCGGTGCCGCGCAAATCCACCACTACCTCCCGGCCCGCATGGCGCACCAGCAGTTCGCCGCCCTCATGTGCCGAGGGCATGGTAACCACCAGGGTGCCGAACATCCCGCCTGCCTTTTCCGTATCTCGATGGGCCTGAAAAAAACCGCCCTCGTCATAAATGAGCAGCTTGTAAAACTCCGCCCTCACCTCCTTGGGCGGCAGTCCAAGACCCTCCGCGACGCGGAACACCAACTCCTCAAACCTCGATGCCCAGCCTTTGCCTTCCAAAGAAATTTTCTCCGGCGCGATTTGCCAAACCTTGCGCACGCTTTCGTCCACGAGCGTCTGGTCGCCCCGGCCGTAAGGAGCGCGCTCGGCCGCTGCGGCAATGAGATCCCTCGCCTGAGAATCGGGAACGGGAAAGGAAATCTGCCCGACGCCCTGGACTGATAAAAGCGGCATGGGCGACTCGTGTTTTCCCGAAACCTGAAAATCCCCCGGCCTCTCGAGCGTCTTCAAGGCTTCTACCAAGCCTTCAAACCCCTCCGCGTAGCTTACATGAATCGATTCATCTGCCATTCCAAGATTCTTCCAAATTCCGGCGTCGGGCGGCAAGCACACACCATTTCAGATTCATGCTTGCTGCGCTGAGTGGTTTTTTCAGTCCTCCTGCTCGCTGAAGAGGAAGTTGAAATCCTCGAGCGTGAGGGCGCGGGCGAAGTTTTCCTCGCCGAGGATGTCGTTGGCGAGGGCGCCTTTTTTCTTTTGGAGTAGGCGGATTTTTTCCTCGATCGTGCCTTTGATGATGAGTCGGTAGGCGAAGACGGTTTGTTTTTGTCCGATGCGGTGGGTGCGGTCGATCGCCTGGGCTTCGACGGCGGGGTTCCACCAGGGATCGAAGAGCACGACATAGCTGGCGGCGGTGAGGTTGAGGCCGGAGCCGCCGGCTTTGAGGCTGATGAGAAAAACGGCGGAGCCTTCGTGTTTCTGAAAGGAATCTACGAGCGGGCCGCGGTCGTCGGTGGAGCCTGTGAGTTTGAATGTCGTCCACTCTCTGGCCGTGATCTCGGACTCGATGATTTCGAGCATTTCCACGAACTGGGAGAAGACGAGCACCTTCTGGCCCTCTTCCATGAGGGGCTCGAGGAGCTCGAGAAGCGCGGAAAGTTTGGCGCTGTCCTCGGTGGTGTCGGTGGATTTCTTTTTCTTGGTATCCTCAAGGCCGAGCAAGCGCGGATGGCAGCAAATCTGGCGCAAGCGAAGGAGGCTGGTGAGGATGTTGAACCTCATTTTATCGAGCTGCTTTGAGGTTTCGATTTTGAGCAACTGGGCGCGGGCGCGCTTGATCTCGGCCTTGTAGAGGGTGGATTGCACACCTTCGAATTCCACGACGAGATCCTCCTCCACGCGGTCAGGCAAGTCGCGGGCGACTTCATTTTTCGTGCGGCGTAGCAGGAACGGGCGGGTGCGTGCGGCGAGGCGCCGGCGCGCGAAGGGATCGTCCTTTCTGTCGAACTGCTTGGTGAAGGCGGTGCGGTTTCCAAGGGCGCCAGGCATGGCGAAGGCGAAGATCGACCAGAGGTCGAGCAGGCGGTTCTCGATCGGCGTTCCACTCAGCGCGAGGCGGTATTTCGAGGCCAGGGCGCAGGCGGCTTTGGCGTTTTGCGAGGTGGGATTTTTGATCGCCTGCGCCTCGTCGAGGATCACTGCTCCCCAAGAGACCGCGCGAAGGGCATCTTCGTGGGAGCGCAGTTGCGGGTAGTGGATCACAAGCAGGTCCACCGACCCGTCGAGGGCGGTTTTTCCAGCCGAGGCACGATTCCAGACATCGACTTTGAGTTCTGGAAAAAATTTGCCGCACTCGTTGGCCCAGTTGTCCTGAACGGATTTGGGACAAATGACGAGCACGGGATCGGTGATCTTGCCTTCCTTCCGCAACCAAGCGATCCAGGAGAGGGCCTGCAGAGTTTTCCCAAGGCCCATGTCATCGGCCAGCACGCCGCCGAAATTGTTTGCCGTGAGGTAGGCGAGAAAGTGGAAGCCGTCGAGTTGATAGGGGCGAAGGGTGGCGGTAATGGCATCGGGTGCCGGTGGTGTGACGCGCGTCTGGATTTCCTCCACGCGGCGGCGGACCTGGGCGATGCGCTCGGCGCCGAGAAGCGAGGTGGTTTTTTTGGTGAGGCCGGAGAGCTGAAGCGCGTGGAGGCGTTGCTTTTCGTTGCTGAAATCGTTCACCGAGAGGCCGAGGTCGGCGAGTTCCTTGAGTTGTTCCTCAGTGAGTTGGTATTCGAGTTTCCGCCAGCCTTTGCCTTCAAGGCGCACCCATTTGCCCTTGGCTTTGAGGAGGAGGTTGATTTCCTCCTGGGTGAGCGTGCTGTCATTCACATGCAGGGCCACGCTGAGATCGAACCAGTCGATGCCGTCCTTCGAATCCTCGATGTCGATCTGCACATGACCGGCGACTTTGCCGTCGCGCAGGCTCGCGAGCTGGGCGTCGAGCTCTACGACGCAACCCACCGGGCGCCGCTCGAGCCATGCGATGAATTGGTCCGGCCACTCCTTGCCGGACATGCGCTGCTCATGCCAGATTTGGTGCCCGGAATGCATAGCCTGCTTGAGGGGAATCGAGCGGAGCCACTCGGCGGCAGGACCCATGGCGGATTTGTCGAACTGAATCAGCGCATCAACTGCAGATTTAGGTTGGAAATCCCACGAATTGCGATCCCACCAGTTCGTTCCACTCCAAACCAACGGTTTTTCGTAGCCTTGGAAATCCGTCTGAGCGTTGAGTTGGAAAAAATCTGCCGTGCCTCCGTGGTAGCGGTAAATCCTGCACTGGATATTCACCGTGGCCGCGATGCGCTGAACTTTTTTCTCCATGTGCGATGGCACGGGAATGCCCAGCGTCGCAAGCGCGCCCATGCCCTCGCGGGACTCCATCGCTTGCGATGGAACCACGAGTGGCCACTGCGGGCTTTCCTCTCCAAAAGGCCAAACCGCGATGGGGTAGATTGCGGTGCTCGTCACATATTGAAGCGGCCTGCCGGAAAGAACGGCGACCGGGGGAGGCGGCATCTTGCCGTCCGCATCCAGCAGCAGGAGCGCGTAATCATCCCCCGTGCCTTCCGGAGCTCTGAGCTCCCAACGCAGGGGCTGATCGAAAAACCGCACCGGCTGGCCGTCTTGCCCCACGACATGTCTATTGAAAAAATCCTTGCTGGTGCCGAGTTGGGTGAGGCTTTTGGAAAGGCTGGGACGCATTCCGCGGATTTCGAGGTTCGAGATGGTTCCGTAGTCATCCTTCCCGGCCTGGAGAACCAGATTGGACCCGAGGCTCAGCAGGGGTGCATTGCGCGATTGATAGGATTTCTCGATGAATTGGTTGACGAATTTCATCGAGGTTTTGCCAAATTCCGAGCTACCGGATTCGCGCGCTTGAATGACCGCCGAGCCGGGCAGGAGCATAAGGCGGAATTCCACATCCGGCGGGAGGGCGCTCCCATCAGAGTCGTCCCATTTGTCGAAGGTTGTCTTCCATTTTCTCACCTCTTTCGCGCGCTTCCACCCCTCTTCCAAACGCGCCCATGCGGCGGCATCAACAGCTCCCGAAAGCGGTTCCGGAAGCTTGATTTGCTGGGCTTTACTGGCGGCGGCCAGATAGGCAAAATACTCTGCGGCGTTGGCCGGTGGATTCTCCAAAGGGAAAATCTCGATATCGCCCATACGCCAGAAAGCCGGGTCTCCGACGGCGTTTTTGAGGTCGCTGAGATTGATCCGGGGTAATTTTTTCGTCCACCAAACCTCCGCATCTCTTAAAAACCGCTGGACCGCGCGGGGTAATTTTGCCGGAAGTTTATGGGCAAGGGCCCCGTAAAGGGTGTCCGAGCCTATTTCCATGACTGGCGCCTCCTCGGCGACAGACACTTCCCGCGCCTTCAATAATGTGGCCGCAAGGTGCTTGCAGAGTCCACGCACCGGGCAGTTGCAGTTTAGCAGGAGTTGATTTTTTTGAAAAAGGACTTCAATCGAGTAAAGCGACCCCCCGTAGACTTGGGTTGAAATTTTTTCGCCTGCATCATCCCACGATAAATCACTCACATCTCCCCGCCTGAAGAGGCCTTGTCCCTTTTTGATGTCCTTGGCGCTGAAGGAGAGCAAGGCGGCATCGATTTGTTTGCGTTGCTCGTTGGTGATGGAAAAATCCGATGAAGACATATCTCGTTAGGAGAGGATGCTCTTCATTTTGCTAAAAAAAACAAGCCGCCAGGCGCGCCAGGGCGTTTGGCTGGATTGGTCATAGAAGGGGACGCGTGTTGAGGATGAGGTTGAGGGCTTCTCTGCGGTGGCGGTGGTAAAATTCGAAGAAGGCGGACAGAGGTTCTCCTTGTTTGAATGGAA
>JBILWM010000159.1:0-3733 GCA_044369905.1 Terrimicrobiaceae bacterium
AGCGTCAACCGCGCTTTCGCGCCGGAGTTTCCTGACGCCACAACCGATCCGGCACTCGGAAGAAAAAAGCGGGAATCGTCGAGGTAATAGATGCCTTCACGCTCGCGAATGCGACTCTGCGCATGCGCGAGAGGCGGCAGCCCGGGAATGGAAAGAGCCCCTCCCCTCGCCTCGATGTTGTATCCCCCATCAACAGGCTGAACTGTGAGAGCTTGGCCGGTGCTTTGAATATCCCCGAAACGCAGATCGGCTTTCCGCACATCAAAGCCTCCAAGTTCGAAGCGGGAGGGAAGCCACGAGGCAAGGAATGAGGTGGCAGCGGGTTTCTTGGAAGCGTCGACAGGTGCGGCATCCGCATCGGCTTCGGTTTTTAATTTGAATGCGGCTGAGAGGGCTTGAATTTCGATGTTTTCGATTTTCCATGCACCTGAGAGCAGGGCGCGCCAGTTCCATTGGGCGCGCAGAACTTTGGCTTCCAATCGATCCAAAGCAGCCGACTCGCGGCCGATGAGCATCAAACTCTCACTGAGCGCCGAATCGCCATCCCAGCGCAGGGGTTGGAGCGTGGCCTCCGCTTTCAATGCCGCTCCAGCACGCGAAGCGATGAAGTGGGAAAAACCCGGACTATGGACGAAGCGTCCGACCTGAATGGAAAGGAACACCACAGCGCCCGCGAGCAGCGCACAAAAAAACAAAATGATAAGAACCCTACGGCGAGAGTTCGAAGAACGCCTTGGACCGCGCACGGCCGAATCGTTAGCTGAACGAGAGCTTGGTAACGCCGGAGGCCGATGCTGCGTTGAGCACATCCATGACGCGCTCGTGCTTCGTCATGGGATCGGGCCGGAGAATCACAGGATCTTTGTCACCAAACTTTGCAATCGTCTCTTTGAGCCAAGACCTCAGCTCGGGAAGCTCCCGACTCTGCGGGGAATCATAGATTTTGTTGTTCATTTGGACTTTGCCGTCGGGCAGGATGTCTATGATGATTGGCGTCGAGGGCACACCTCCCGCAGCGCCAGCCGAGCGGCCGCTTGGAAGACTGATATTTAACTCCTTTTCAATAACTTGAGATCCAGCTGACGCCATGAAGAACAGCAACAGCACGAACACCACATCGACCATCGGGGCGATTTGAAACCCTGGATCTCCGTCTTCGGATACACCACCTCCACCCATGGCTTAGAACAGCCCTCCGGTTGAAAGATTCTGGATGTTTTGCATTTCGTTTAGCATATGGGGATTTTTTAGGAAGCGGCTGGCGGATTAGCGTCTTTGTCCACAACCGAGAAAGTTACATTGCCGACGCCGGATTGTCCAACGGCCTCAAGAATCTTGCGAACATAGTCATAGCGAACCTCTCGATCGGCGCGGATAAGAACGCGGATGAGAGGATTGGCGCTGACTTTGTTTTGAAGAATGGGAACGATCTCAGCCGGCATGGCATAATCTTTTTGATCCACCTCGATGGCGGTCATGCCATTCATGGCAGTGTAGGTCACATTGATGATAACCTGACCGGGATTGTCCTTGGCCTCCTTGGCCTCTTTGGCGATGGGGAGGTTGATTTCCTTGTTTGACTGCAGAACCTCCGTCGAGCTGATGGACATGAAGAACACGAGCAAGACCAGAAGAATGTCGATCATGGGAGCGATCTGGAACTCCGGATCGGGCTCGTGTTCTGGCTTGCGGACGAGTTTTTTCTTTCCGCCGGAATGTGCTGCGTCGGACATTTTTTAAGAGGTTATGTTCCCCAATCAATAGGCGATCCGCAATGAGGGCAAGGGGTTTCTCCAACGGAGATCGCTCCGTTGCAAACCGGGCAGTTCGCTTCGGCGGCTGCCGCGATATTTTGCGATGCGCCGGAAGGGGCTGCATGAGGCGTGAAGGATCCGTCCGCGCCTTCACCAATGATGATCCCGTGCAACTCCTCGTAAGGCACATCCACCATGAGATGGAGGAGTTTGTCATCCGAAAGACCGATCCGGATGGTGGAGAGATTTCGGAAGTAGTAATAGAAAATAAACGCGGGAATAGCGATGAAGAGGCCAGCAGCCGTCGCCATAAGCACTTCACCGATTCGGAGAGCGAGACCGCGCGGGTCGGCCACACCAGACTGACCGAGAACCGCAAACGCGCCCATCATTCCGATAACCGTTCCCAACAACCCGATCATGGGAGCGATAACTCCGATAACCGAAACATAGCTGATTTTTGTTTTGATCGGCTGAGCTTGGCGTAGTCCGTATTCAATCAATCCTGCTTGAACCGCATCTTGACCTCGTCCCAAACGCTCGAGCGTGCCTTGGAGGACTTTGGCCGCATAAGCCTTGTTTGCTTTGCATGTTTCCCAAGCCTCTTGGTAGTTGCCGGCATCAATGGTGGATTTCAAAGATTCCATCAAGGCCTTTGGCGCGAGGTTCTCGGCACGCAGGGTCATGAAGAGCTGAATGCAATAAGTGAAAAGAACCATCGATGTGCCTACAATACACAACCAGATTCCCACGATCAGCGGACCGCCGTGGAGAATCATCTCGATGATGCTCATTTGATCTGGCGGCTTGTCCGCGGCGTGGGCCATGGAGCCTGCTGCCATCAAGAGAACGAGCGGGAGGATGCGATGGATGACTGGGTTTGTTTTTTGCATGGTTTTTAGAACAGGTTGGGAAAATTAGGGAACGATCACTTTTTCTTTCTGGAGAGCCTCGGCGCGGGTTGCGGCGCGTGCTGCGGAAGAGGGATCGTTTTTGAAAATGGTTGTGACAAGAAGATAATTTCCGAGGGCCTCGGATTTTTCACCGGCGCCTTCTTGGATTTCACCCATAAGGCAGAGGGCTTGGCTCATGGCGACGGCGTCGGTTCCGGCCGGGAGCTTCGTCTGCTTGGCGGCTTCCACAATCGGCGTGAGCTTGGCGCGGGCTGTGACGAGGTCTTTTCTGGCGATGGCAAGACGGGCGAGGAGAAGCTCGGAGGAGGAGCCGGCGCCTGGGTAGAGTTTTTGGAAATTCCTAAAGGCGGTGTCGGCATCGGCTGCGCGTCCTTGGGCGATATACAACTCGGGAAGCAGGGAGCTGGCACGCTCCGCCCACGGCGTGGGGAGTCCGCTGAACTTCTGCGCGAGCGGCTCAAGCTTGGCCAGCGCACCGGCGGCGTTTCCCGCGCGCCACAATTCATTGGCGGCATCGAAGTCAGCGGGAGCGGCTTTTTCCACGGATTGAACATTGGCCATCTGAACGGCGGTTTCGACCGGCCCGATCTTGATGCGGATGGCATCGGCCTTGACTCCTGTGATCTCGCCTTCGCGCCGCTGGCCGTCTTTTTGAATGACGACATCCTGCGCGTTTATTGCGGACAGTGAGGTCGCAAAGAGAGCTGCTGCCATGAACCAGAAACGGGGGATGCTTGCTTTCATCGGGGTGACTCTCTAATACCTTCCGGCTAGTTAATCAACATTTTCATCAAATTTTATGATTCAAGTTCTCAGAAAAAATCAGCGAGTCCTGATGCTGGTGGTGGCCGTTTTGACAATCGTGGCCTTTATTTTCCTCTACAACACAACGCAACTTGACGAATTGGCCACGATCGAAAATCCGACGATTTACGGAAAGTCCCTCACACCCCTTGCGATCGACCGTCAGGTCAAAAACTACCAACTCACCCTCGCCCTCGGGCAGTTCGAGCTTTTGCAAAAACTCGGCGGAACCGCTCCAGATGAAGATCGCGCCCTGACGGA
>JBILWM010000194.1:0-3729 GCA_044369905.1 Terrimicrobiaceae bacterium
TGGCATGCATCCTCATAGCGATCATCCTGCTTGACCTCGCCGGTTCAAAACTGCGCTCGGCCCTTGCGCCAGCGCCCTGATGCGCATCCTTTGCTTTGACCGGTCACCCAAAAAGCCTTTAATAATCCCCCTTTCTCTTATGCCTACCCAACCGACCATCATCTACACCAAGACCGACGAGGCCCCTCTGCTCGCCACTTATTCCCTGCTGCCGATTATCGAAGCCTTTACAAAACATGCCGGCATCGGAGTGGAAATGCGGGATATTTCGCTCGCTGGCCGTATCTTGGCAGTATTTGCAGACCGGTTGCCTGCGGAGCAAAAAACGGAGGATGCCCTCGCTGAGTTGGGTGCGCTCACGCTCAAGGCCGAAGCAAATATCATCAAACTTCCAAACATCAGCGCATCGATTCCGCAATTGAAGACCGCCATCGCGGAACTCCAAAAACGCGGCTTCGCCCTGCCGGATTACCCCGAGGTTCCAGCAAATGATGACGAGAAGGACATCAAGGCCCGCTACGACAAGGTCAAAGGCAGCGCGGTGAATCCTGTCCTCCGCGAAGGCAATTCCGACCGCCGCGCGCCGAAAGCGGTAAAAGACTACGCCCGCAAGCACCCGCACAAGATGGGCGCCTGGTCGCAGGACTCCAAGACACGCGTCGCCACGATGGGAGCGAACGACTTTTTCTCGAATGAAAAATCCGTAACCCTTCCTGCAGCCACCACGGCAAAGATTGAGTTCCTGCCAAATGGCGGAGCACCCGTCGTGCTCAAAGACGGCCTCAAACTCCAGGCCGGCGAGGTTCTCGACGCGACCTTCATGAGCCGCAAGGCTCTCGAGGCCTTCCTCGCCGATCAAATCGCCACCGCGCAGGATCTCGGCGTGCTTTTCTCGCTCCACCTCAAAGCCACGATGATGAAGGTTTCAGACCCGATTCTCTTCGGTCATGTGGTGAAGGTTTTCCTTGGTGATTTCCTGAAAAAACACGCCGCCGTGCTGGCCAAGCTGGGCGTTGATTTCAACAACGGCCTTGGCGACCTCGTGGCAAAAATCGAAAAACTCCCCGCCAACGAGAAAGCCGCCATCGAAGCAGACCTCAAAGCCAGCCTCGCCTCCCGCCCCGCGCTGGCCATGGTGAACTCCGATAAAGGCATCACGAACCTCCATGTGCCGAGCGATGTGATTGTGGACGCCTCCATGCCAGCCATGATCCGCGAGGGCGGCAAAATGTGGAACGCCGAGGGCAAAACCCAGGACACTCTTGCCGTGATTCCCGATAGTTGCTACGCGCCGGTTTACGAGACTGTCATCTCATTCTGCCGCAAAAACGGAGCGCTCGATCCCAAGACCATGGGCTCCGTCCCAAATGTGGGTCTCATGGCCCAAGCTGCAGAAGAATACGGATCGCACAACAAGACTTTTGAAATTCCAGCTGACGGCATTGTGCGCATCACAGATGCCGACGGCAAAACGCTGATCGAACACAGCGTGGAGTCCGGAGACATCTGGCGTGCCTGCCAGACGAAGGATGCCGCCATCCGCGACTGGGTGAAACTCGCCGTGCGCCGCGCCCGTGCCACCGGCTCCCCCGCTGTTTTCTGGCTCGACGCCAAGCGCGCCCACGATGCCCAACTCACCGCCAAGGTGGAGAAATATCTCGCCGACCACGACACCGCCGGACTCGACATCCGCATCCTCCCGCCAGCAGCCGCCTGCCAATTCAGCCTCGAGCGCATCGTCAAAGGCGAGGACACCATTTCCGTGACCGGCAATGTCCTGCGCGACTACCTCACCGACCTCTTCCCGATCCTGGAAGTCGGCACCAGCGCGAAAATGCTCTCCATCGTCCCCCTCATGAATGGCGGCGGCCTCTTCGAGACAGGCGCCGGCGGATCCGCTCCGAAGCATGTGCAGCAATTCCTCGAGGAGAATTACCTGCGATGGGACTCGCTCGGTGAATTTTTTGCGATAGCCGCCTCGTTTGAACATCTGGCCGAAACGCAATCCCACGCAAAAGCCAAAGTCCTTGCCGACACCCTCGACGCCGCCACCGGCCAACTCCTCGAGCACGACAAATCCCCAGCCCGCAAGGTCGGCGGACTCGACAACCGGGGCAGCCACTTCTACATCGCGCTCTACTGGGCACAGGCACTCGCCGCTCAAAACCAGGACGCTGAGTTGAAAAAAATCTTCACTCCCGTCGCCGAAGCGCTCACCGCGAACGAGGCGAAAATCGTCAACGAACTCGCTGCCGTGCAAGGCAGCGCGATCGATGTCGGTGGCTACTACATGCCGGATGACGCCAAGGCCTCCGTCGCCATGCGCCCGAGTGCCACATTCAATGGCATTCTGGCCACGATCTGAGCGCGGCAAGAAACAGGAGAACCACCAAACACGCACATCCCAAGGTTACGAATTCGTAACATCAATTCCGTTGCACAATGCATCGGAAGCCAAGATTCAACAGGGTGCACTTGGTGTGAGAATCAGTGCAAAAGGAACAGGCGGGGGCAGCGCTCCCGCCTGTTTCACTATCTTGCCGCCCCGCATTCCCCCTTGTTCCAAACACGGCTTGAGAAACCACGGCGACCTTTGCCTGAAAATCAAGCCCGGATTCTTTGTGACAAGATCGTAACATTACTCCGGTTGCCGGGTGAGGGTCCAACTGCTGACCTACTGCGTCCAATGATTCGGAGTTCTCACACCATCCGCTTCAGGCGCCTGATCCTTCAATGGGTCTTGGGAGTCTCTGTCGTCCTGTCCGGCCACCTGGCCGCGCAGGACACGAATCATTCTATCGATGAGGAACCGCCGCCGGTCGTGGATCCAGAGCCTCCACAGACTTTTCTCATCCGTGAATTCCGAGTAGTAGGCTCGAAGACGCTTCCGACCGCCTCGGTAGACAAGGCGGTTTACAAACATCTTGGCCCCGGTCGCACGCCGGAGGATGTGGAAAACGCCCGCGCCTCGCTGGAGAAGGCTTATCACGAAGAAGGATACCAGACCGTTTCCGTCTCCGTGCCGCCGCAGGGCATTAACACAGGCGTCATCGTTCTAAATGTCACCGAGGCGACCGTTGGACGCTTGCGCGTGAGGGGTTCCCGGTTTTTCGACATCGAGAGGATCAAAAAAATGGCCCCTGCGCTCGCAGAGGGCACCGTGCCGAATTTTAACGATGTCCAGCGCGACATCATCGCCCTCAACCAGACCGCCGACCTCCAAGTCACCCCCTCACTTGCTGTTGGAAAAACACCAGGAACTGTTGATGTTGAGCTGACTGTGAAGGACAAGTTCCCGCTGCACGGCAGCGTGGAGTTGAACAACCGCTATAGCGCGAACACGACACCCCTGCGCCTCGACGCCTCGGTGCGCTACGACAATTTGTGGCAGATGGGCCACACGATCGGCGCAGGCTTCCAGATCGCTCCCCAACGCCCAAGCGACGCCCTTATTTTTTCCGGTTACTATATAGCCCGCACGCCATCCATCGACTGGGTCGCGCTCATGCTTCAAGCTACGCGCCAGAACAGCGAGGTCTCGACTCTCGGCGGCACCGACTCGCTCGGAAACGGCGAAATCTACGGCGGACGCTTCCTTTTCAACCTCCCCGCAAAGACCGGTTTCTACCACTCGGCCAGTATGGGCATCGACTACAAGGACTTTGCTCAAGATCTCGTTGTGGGCAACCAAACGGTTTCCAGTCCCCTCACCTACTGGCCGTTCTCGAT
>JBILWM010000020.1:0-40710 GCA_044369905.1 Terrimicrobiaceae bacterium
GAATTCGCAGAGGTCGCGCATGGAAGTGCTGTGGAATCCCTTTCGGGCGAAGCAGCGCATGCACCCATCGAGGATGGCGAGCTTCTGCTTTTCGTAACGTTCGGAAGTGAGTTTAGGCATGGAGATTGTTGGACAATAAAAAACGAAAGATCGTTTTTTATTTTGAGAAGTCAAAGCTTAATTCTAATTTTTTCAAGATGAGATGTATTTTGCTTCACTGCGTGAATGGCAAGAAACCCCACCATCGACACAAACCTCGTCAAGAACGCTAAAGAAATCGTCAACAGCACCCAATGCGCTGCCACTCTTTGCATCTGTCAGTCAGTTTTGCTACCGACCACCGCATGGGTTGATCGCGGATCGTGAAAAAGGTTCCCGAAATGCTGAGGTGTTTTGTATCGGAAAAAATGAAAGAAAATGAACCCGAACGCCCAGTTTTCGAGACAGGATCAATTGATTTCAAAAAAACTTAGCACCCTGTCGGGATAATACCTCCTCATTGGCAGGAAGTAGGAATATATGTAGGGGATTGATGAATACTTTTGCTGAATTCGGCCTGCTGGCCACCTTGCAGGAAACTTTGCTGGAAAAGCGAATCTTGCGTCCGACGGAGATTCAAGTTCGAGCGTTACCAGCGCTTCTGAGCGGACGCTCGATTGTGGGCATTGCAGAGACTGGGAGTGGAAAGACGCTGGCCTATGCGCTTCCGGCTATGCACCACATTAAAAGCCTGGAAATCGCTGGTGATGCGATCACGCTTTCTGCTCGGCCAAGGGCTGTCGTGGTGGTTCCAACTCGGGAACTCGGTGAACAGGTCACGAAGGCCTTCAAGCCATTTACTCACACGACTCGTCTTCGCGTTCGCTCGGTGCTTGGCGGCACCACCACGGAAGTTGCGAAGCGAGGGCTTGCCGGGCCGTTTGAGATTCTCGTCGCAACGCCGGGACGGCTTGTGCAAATGCTCGAGAGGCGGCTCGTGGAATTGGACGATGTGCGAATGCTGATCCTCGACGAAGCCGACCAGATGCTCGATCACGGATTCATGCCCGATGTCACAAAAATCATCCAAGCTTGTCCGCAAAAGCCTCAGCTGGCTTTGTTCTCAGCAACCGTCTCGCCAGCGGTGGAAAAACTCATTGCCGATTTATTTTCGGGAGCCGAAGTGATTCGGAGCGCGGGGAGCCATCGCGTCGTCCCGACACTCACGACGATGCAGCAGGTCGTCATGGGAGGTCAGCGGTTCCCGCTGCTGGAGCGTTTGCTCAAAAAGAAAGTGGAGGGCGGAACGATCCTGTTTACGAACACGAGAGAGCAATGCGACAAGCTCGCAGCCGAACTTGCTGCCGCGAACATTGCTCATGTGATTTACCGTGGAGAAATGGATAAAGTGGAGCGTCGGCAGAATCTGAAACTGTTTCGCGAAGGGGCCGTGGATCTGCTCGTTTCGACCGATCTGGCCTCACGCGGGCTGGATGTCGACCATGTCGGGCGAGTGATCAACTATCATTTGCCGCAGCAGATCGAAAACTACCTGCATCGGGTCGGACGCACCGCCCGCGCGGGCCGTCCGGGGCTTGTGGTGAACTTCGTCACCGAGCGAGATGCCCCGCTTGCGAGCCAACTTGAAAGCGTCCGCGCCCTGCCGACGCTTCAAACTCCCCCGACTCGCCACAGCCCAACCAAGATCCAACCGCTCCGAAGCTGGATTCGTAGGCGTTTGTAATAGTCATAGGAGGAAGGCGTAAATTACTTGCCACTAGTTTTTTTCCATTTGTGAAAATTCGCTTTATTTGACTCGCTCGATCTCGCGCCTGCCGCGAGAGCTGGTGTCGTTACAGAAACGGCGCGTCCGCGCCTGAAGCTTGGGACCCCGACGGCGCGGCTTCCCTACCAATTTTTATGAGGTGCTGTCGCACCAACAGCCGAGCGGAAGCTGGCTTTGCGTTTTAGTTTGCCGGTGACGGTGTTGGGGCCTGGCGGGATTTGAATAGAACTCCCAGCATGAAGGTGATCGTGCTGCCGATGAAGACATAGTAGGGCCAGGAGATGGCGGGCCACCAGGTTGGCATGAAGAGGCCGAAGTTCCACTCGGCTGGGATCAACTGGAATTTGAGCAGGGCGAGGAGATCGATGGCCGGGATTTTGACTTTTCCAAGAATCAGGACGGCGGCAATGCCTATTAACATCGAGAAGACATTGGCGACATCGTTGCCCCGGGATTTTGTCAGGACGCCGAGCAGGAAGATGCCGAGCAGGGAGCCGTAGCCGTAGCCGAGTACGCCGAGAGCGAGGGGGATGATTGTGATGTTTGTCTCCAGCACGGCGTAGGCGGCGCCGGTGGCGACGAGAATCATGAGTCCGCCGAAAACAAGGGTTGCCGTGCGCGCGGCCCGGATCGACTGGGCGTCGGTCGAGGTTTTGTTGAAGTAGGGCTGGTAGAAGTCGCGGATGAATGAAGTGGCGAGGGCGTTGAGCGCGGCGGAGGTGGAACCCATCATGGTGGCGAAAACCCCTGCGATAATGAGCCCGCGAATGCCGGCGGGCATTTCGTGGACGATATAGTGGGCGAAGATTTCGTTGTGCGCGGCGGGGAGGGAGGGGTCGGGGCTTATTTGGTAGTAAACCCAGAGGAGAATGCCGACTGCGAGGAATGCCAGCACGATTGGGATATCGGCAAATCCGCTCACAATAAGGCTGAACCGGCTTTTCTTGATATTCTCCGCAGTAAGCATGCGTTGCACCATGTCTTGGTCGGTGCCGTGGGTCGCCATGGTGAGGAATGTCGAACCAAGGATCGCCGCAAGGATGGTGTAGGGATTTTCCAGCATTTGCCGGAGGGCTTCGCCAAAGGGCTTCGTCGCCTCCCAGCCTGTCTGGAACATGGAGACTTGGCGTCCATCCAGCATTTCATTCACTTTTCCAAGGCCGCCGGGGATGCTGTGCAGGATGGTGAACATCGCAAAAACCACCGCGCCACACATGAGGCAGGCTTGGATGAGGTCGGTCCAGACGACGGCCTTGATCCCTCCGATAGCGGTGTAGGCCGCAGTGACGGCTGTGACAAAGACGATGCCCCAGAAGTAGGTCCAGATCGTGATTTCCGTGCCGGGGAAAAGGTAGCGCCAGATCACGACAAGAATCACGCCGCCGAGGTAGAGTCGAACGCCGATTCCGAGCACGCGGCCGAGGAGGAAAATCCCGCTCGCCATGTTCTTCGTGCGCGGGCCGAAGCGGACGGTGAGGTATTCGTAGATGCTCTGGACTTTGAATTGGAAATACGGAGCGATGAAAAGATACGCAATGATGATGCGGGCAAGGATCGTTCCGATGGCCAGCTGCGCGTAGGCGAAGCCGAGGGTCTTGTAGCCTTCGGCCGGTGTGCCAAGAAATGTCGCCGCGCTGGTCTCGGCGGCGATAATCGAGGCCAGGACAGCCCACCAAGGGATTTTGTGCCCCCCGAGGGCGAATTCCTGCAGGGTTTCGTTCCGGCGTCCGGCATAGAGGCCGATACCAACGATTACGACGAAGTAGGCTAGGATAACAAAGCCGTCGATGAAAAGGGCGGCGTTGTGTGTCACGGGCGTAGGGTTTTGATGAGCACGACGGAATTCCTTCCGCTGGCTTCGTATTTTTGAAGTCTCTCAGGTGGCAAAACGGAGGGATCCGCCGCCGTGAAGCCGCCTTTTTGTTGGAGGTAGCTGTAGGCTTGTGTGGAGAGGGCGAAGAGGGTTTTCACGCCTTTCTCACGGGCGAGGTTTTCCACAAACGCCATGAGTTTCCGTCCGTAGCCCTGATTTTCCTGCGCCTTGCGCACATGGAGGCACGCGAGTTCGGCGGCGGATTGTTCGGGATAGAGGTGCAGGGCCACGCAGGCCACGGGAGAGCGGTCTACCTCCAAAAGCCAGTAGTCATTCAAGCACTCCAGAATCTCGGTGCGCGAGCGGCGCACGAGTTCCTCGTTCTGCACGGATTGACGGATGAGCGAGATCACAGACCGGACATCCTTTTTGAAGATGCGCCGGATTTGTTGATACTCGTTCGAGTAAACCATGGTCCCGATACCCTCGTGGCTGAAGACCTCGCTGAGCAGGCCCTCGTTCATGCCGCCGTTCAGCAGGTGTGCGCGGGCAACGCCTTGGCGGCAGGCCTTGGCACCGTTCTCGAGCTTCGAGAGAAGGCCGGTCGGGAAGTCGGCCTTGCGTTTTTTGATGAGATCTTCCGTCTCGGAAATCGAAAGCTGGCGCGGCAGCGGTGTCGATTCCTCGAAGACCCGGCCTGGCGCGAGATAAAGGATTTTTGCGGCTCCGAGTTCCACGGCGACTTCCAGCGCGACGCTGTCGGAGTTCGCCCGGTAGGTGCGTCCCTCGCCATCGAAGCCCATCGGCGGAATGACCGGGATGATTCCTTCGTCGAGGAGAAGGCGGAGCGCCTTGGTGTCCACGCGCTCGACCTTGCCGGTGTATTGTTGATCGACGCCGCCGAGAATGCCTGCGGGGTGGACGATGAGCGCGTTGATGTAGGCCGCGCGCAGATCGACGGAGGAAAGACCCTCCATAATTTCGTTGGTGAGCCGGATCGCCGCATCGATGCTCACCTGCAGCGTTGGCTCATCGGTGAGGCCGATGCCGTCGGCATTGGTGATCCGGACTCCGCGGGCAGCGGCGAGGGCCTCGATCTGGTGGCTTGCGCCATGCACCAGGACGACTTTGATACTCAGGGAGCGGAGCACGGCGAGATCCAGCAGGATGTTCGGAAAATTCTCCGAATCCACGACCTCGCCATCCACCGCAACCACAAAGATGCGCTCCCGGAAGAGGGGCACATATTGCAAAATTTCACGCAGGTCGGAGACGTTCACGAATGAGTGATTCGCTGATAACAGATGATCCGTCTGCGACATAGCGGAAAATAACGCTGGCGGGAGAGAATGTCCGGTCGTTAGTTTGCGACCCATGTCCTTTGAAAAGTGCCTTCTCGCGGCGCAGGGTTATCTGGAACTTGGTATGCCGGTCGAGGCCATGGCGGAACTTGATTCTATGCCGGCGGAAGACAGGGAGGTGGAATCCGCTTTGCAGTTGCGGCTCTTCATCACGATGAAAAGCCACAATTGGGACGAGTCGCTTCGGATTTGCAGCCAACTGCGGGAGCGTTATCCCGAGTCAGTCGCCGGTTACATCCACGGGGCATTCTGCCTTCACGAACGCAGGCAAACGGACGAGGCGTTGGATCTTCTGCTCAGCGGTCCGCCTGCGCTGCTGCGGGAAGCGACCTATTTTTACAACCTGGCCTGCTACAGCGCTGTTCTTGGCGATCTGGAGAAGGCGGTGGATTACGCCCAGAGAAGTTTTGCGATGGATGACAAGTTCCGCGACATCGCCAAGATCGATCCGGACTTGAAGGAAGTCCGCAACCAGTTGTGAGCGGCGTCGAGCAGGCTTTCCAAAACAACTTCTCCGGCGGCATCGAGGTCGGTGCCGGATTGAGCATTTTCCGTGATGGTGGCGAGGCTGTCTCGCTCAGTGGAGGCTTTTGCGATACGGCTCGAACGCTGCCGTGGAGCCATGAAACGCTTGTTCTCATCTGGTCTGCCACAAAGGGCGTGGCTTCTGCTTGCACGCTGCATGCCATGCAGGAGGCGGGCGTAAACCTCGACACGCGCGTTGCCGATTTTTGGCCGGAATTCGGCGAGGCTGGAAAAGAATCGCTCACGCTGGCCCATGTCCTCTCCCACCGCGCCGGGCTGTGCGCGTTGGAAGATGTATCGGCCAATATTCTCGACCGGGGCAGCGTCGTGCGGGCGATCGAAAAACAAACGCCCCTTCTGCCTGTGGAGGCAGGCCCCGCCTACGGGCCAAGGGTCTTTGGATTTGTGCTCGGTGAAATCGTGCGCCGTCTCGCCGGCGGGGAGTCCCTCGCGGATTATTGGCACCGGGTTTTTGCCGAACCGCTCGGCATCGACTTGTGGATCGGCCTTCCGGAAAATCAAAATCCCCGTGTGGCCACCATCCTTCCGCCACGCGCCGGCCCGCCCGCTGCGGGTGACGAGCTTTTCTTGCGAGCTTTTACGGATGCGAATTCTCTTACGCGCCGGGCCTTCGCGAGTCCGCCAGGTCTCTCGGGAATCTCAGCCATGAACGCCCCGCAAATCCGCGCCGCCTCATTGCCCTCGATGGGAGGTATCGGCTCCGCGCATGCCTTGGCAAAATTCTATGCCATGCTGGCGGGCGGAGGCCTCTGGGAAGGACGGGCTTTGTTCAAAAAAGAAACGCTGGGCTGGATGTCCACCCGGCTCACTCAGGGCTTTGATCCTGTCCTGCAGCGGGAGATGTCTTTCTCGGCGGGTTTCATGATGGATCCGCTGGATGCGGATGGTCGCAAAATCCGCTCGCTACTGGGTCCATCGCCTTCGGCATTCGGTCATGCCGGTGCCGGCGGAAGTCTGGGTTTTGCCGACCCGGAGCAAGGCGTTGGTTTTGGTTATGTGATGAACCAAATGGAAAGCGGCGTGCTTCCGCATGAGCGCTGCACCTCTTTGGTGCGCGTTTTTTACGAGGGTTAATTAATAATCGTCACCGGTGTGCCTGCCGGTGCGTTCTCAAAGAAAACTTTCACCATTCGCTCTGGCATGCGGATGCAGCCGTGGCTGTCAGGAACACCGGGAAGAAATCCCTGGTGCAATCCCACGGCGGTGCGGCCGAGTCGCATGAAAAATGGCATCGGAGAGCCGGCAAAGCTTCCGCCCGGCGGCACGGGATCCTTGCCTTTGGAAACATTTTTCACCAGCACATCGCCCTGGGCATTCACATAGTCGCCGTAGAGGTTCGAGACATGGTTGGGATTTTTTTGGGTAATTTTGTAAGAGCCGGTCGGTGTTCCATAGCCTTCGCGGCCGGATGAGATAGCCGAAACGCCCACGAGCTTTGAGCCCTTGTAGAACGAGGCTTTTTGATCCGAGAGGTCGATGACGATGGATGGCGCCCCCTGCACGCCGTCGCCGTCCCAGTAGGAGTTTTTATCGGCGAGAGTGGATTCGGCGGAGCGCGAGATAATCGATCCGTCGGTTCCGAGATAGCTGGTGCTGGTGCTGGTCAGGCGTTTGTCGTAGTTCGCGCAGCCGGAGAGCATCAGGGCTGTGGCGATAAGAATGGTGAAGTCCTTGCGGGTCATGGCGTGCGGCGGAATTAAACGCAGCGGCTGGGCAGCGTCAAGCAGCAGCGCGCGTATCAGGTGCGCCAAAGAATTTTCTCAGTAAGGCTTTTCATTTGAAAAACCCTTGTTCACACTTTCGCGAGCCTGCCCCAACCAACAAAAAAAATTATGCCTGTTACAGCCAAAGGACTCGAAGGAATCGTCGCCAACTCAACCAGCCTCAGTGATGTTCTCGGACAAGAGGGCATTTTGATTTACGCCGGTTACGACATCAATGAAATCGCCGGAAACGCCACTTTCGAGGAGACGATCCATCTCCTGTGGCATGGAGAGCTGCCGAACAGCGCTCAACTCGATTCCCTTTGCAAAAAGCTCCGCTCCGCCCGCGAATTGCCGCAGCCGGTGGTTGATTTTCTCCGCAACGCTCCGAAGAACGCAGGGCCGATGGATGTCATCCGCACGGCGGTTTCGATGCTCGGCCTCTACGATGCCAATCCGAAGGAGGAAAGTCCCGAGGCCAACTACAACCGGTCCGTCAGCATCACGGCGAAAATCCCGGTCATCACTGCCTATTTCCACCGTGCGCGCAAGGGCCTTGATCTCCCGCCAGTCCGCACCGACCTCGGCGAGGCAGCCCATTTTCTCTACCTCATCAACGGCACCGAGCCGAGTGCTGAAGCCGCCCGCACGCTGGATGTCGCCTATGTCCTCCACGCTGACCACGGCATGAACGCTTCAACATTCTCCGCCCGCGTGACCATTGCCACTCTCTCCGACATGTATTCGGCCATCACCTCGGCCATCGGAACTCTCAAAGGCCCGCTCCACGGCGGCGCGAACGAGGGCGTCATCCACATGCTTCAGGAAATCGGCAGCGAGGACAAAGTGGACGCTTGGGTTGAAGCCCAGCTTGAGCAAAAGAAAAAAATTATGGGCATCGGACACCGGGTCTACAAAGTTCTTGACCCGCGCGCCCCGCATCTCCGCGAGATGGCCATTATCCTCAGCAACCAACTCGGCGAGCCAAAGTGGATTCGCATGAGCGAGCGCATCGCTTCGATCATGAAGGAGCGCAAGGGCCTGAACGCGAATGTCGATTTCTACTCCGCCACGGTCTATTACTCCATGGGCATCCCCACCGATCTTTTCACACCGATCTTCGCCATCGCCCGCACGGCGGGATGGACAGGGCATGTCATGGAGCAACTCGCAGATAACCGCCTGTATCGCCCCCTCAGTGAATACACCGGTCCGGCCGTCGGGAAGAAATTCCAGTCGATCGAGAAGCGTCCATGACCCCACGCCTGCAGGCGCGAGGCCTCCGCAGGTCATTCCGCATCGGGGGGACATCCATCGAGGTTCTGCGCGGTATCGATATTGATATCGCAGCAGGCGAGTCCGTGTTCCTCTGCGGGGCCAGCGGAGCGGGAAAGACCACGCTCCTCTACACCCTGGCCGGATTGGAGACCCCGGAAGCCGGCACCGTGGAGTTTGAGGGCCACTCGCTCTACGCGCTCTCGGGAAACGCGCTGGCCCGCCTGCGCAACAAGCGCATGGGTTTTGTTTTTCAATCCTACTTCCTCCTGCCGGAACTGACCGCCCTCGAGAATGTGCTTCTGCCGTCCCTCATCCGGGGAAAATCCGAGACCGCTCGTGCACGGGAGTTGCTCGAGCGAGTGGGGCTCTCAGGCCGTATGGACCATCTGCCCACGGAACTCAGCGGCGGCGAGCAGCAGCGCGTTGCCATAGCTCGCTCGCTTATCAACGACCCTGCGATTCTTTTTGCGGATGAACCCACCGGTAATCTCGATTCCAAAAACGGCGAGGTCATCATCAACCTGTTGCTCGATCTCTCGAAGGCCGATGGACGCACGCTGGCCGTTGTGACCCATGATGAGAACCTCGCGCGCCGGGGTGACCGTCTGGTCCGGATCGTGGATGGCCGTCTGGCTGTAAACTGACATGCCGCTCGATTATCCGGCCCCCTTCAATGAACTCACGCGCGAGCTGCGCCGCTTGCCCGGGCTTGGTCCGCGCAGTGCCGAGCGCTGTGCTCTTTGGCTTCTTGGACACAAGGACGCCCGCCCCTCGCAGCTTGCAGCAGCTCTAACGGCCGCATCGTCATCGATCCACCCCTGCAAAAAATGCGGCTTCTTCGCCGTTGCGGAACTTTGCGAAATCTGCCTCCAGCCATCGCGCCAGGGGAAGGAAATCTGCATCGTCGAGCAAGCCACCGATATCCTCCCGCTGGAGCGCAGCGGGGTTTTTCAGGGTCTTTATCACGCGCTTGGCGGCCGCCTCTCACCGCTTGACCACATCGGCCCGGCCCAACTGCGCATTCAATCCCTGCTCGAAAGAATCCGCGAAGAAAACCCGACGGAAATCATCCTCGCGCTAAGCGCAGATGTGGAAGGCGAGGCGACGACCAATTATCTCACGGAAATCCTCGCGCCTTTGGAAATCCGCACGACCCGCATCGCTCATGGCCTACCCGCCGGCGGCGGACTGGAGCATGCGGATCAACTCACGCTCCAGCGCGCACTCACCGGGCGTAGGCCGGCCTGAGACGCGGCGCACCTACTCGACCGTCACGCTCTTGGCGAGGTTTCGCGGCTTGTCCACATTGCATCCGAGAGCCACTGCGGTGTGATAGGCGAGAAGCTGAAGGGCGACGGTGTTGAGAAACGGGGTCAAAAACCCCGGCGCGGCAGGCAGCAGAATCGTGTCGTCGCACAAGGAGGCGAGCGTGCTGTTACCATCTGTTCCGACGCCAATGACCGGTCCCCGGCGGGCTTTGATCTCTTCGATGTTGCTCATGTTTTTTTCAAAGACCTCATCTTGCGGAGCAAGGACGATGGTGGGTGTTTCGTCATTGATGAGCGCGATGATGCCATGCTTCAGCTCGGCGCTCGGATGTCCGGATGAAGCGATGTAGGTGATTTCCTTCATCTTGAGTGCTCCTTCCAGAGCGATCGGGAAGTTTGCCTGCCGGCCCATGAAGAGAAAATTCCGGGTCTTGGCGTATTTTTGCGCGATGCCTGCGATAAGAGCGTCGCGCTCGAGAGTGCGCGCAACGAGATCGGGAAGACGGCCGAGGGCGTCGATGACTTCCGCCGCGTCGGTCTGGGAAAGGTCCCGGATGCGGCCGAGCATGAGTGCAAGCATGGCGAGAATTATCAATTCCGAGGTGAATGTTTTTGTCGCTGCCACCCCGATTTCAACCCCCGCACGGAGGCCGATGCCTCCATCGCTCTCGCGACTGATCGTGCTGAAGACATTGTTGCAAATGCCGAGAGTGAGTGCGCCCTTCCGCTTGCTCTCACGCAGGGCGGCGAGCGTGTCGGCTGTCTCTCCGCTCTGGCTCATAGCAAAAACGGCGGTTTCCGGATCCAGCGGTGCGTTGCGGTAGCGAAACTCGCTCGCGTAATCGCACTCGACCGGAATCCGCGCCAGACTCTCGATCATGTATTCGCCGGCTAGAGCGGCATGGAATGTCGTTCCGCAGCCAGTGAGGATGATACGCTTCAGCTCCCGGAGTTGTTCGTTCGTGCGATGAAGGCCTGTGAAACGGGCAGTGGATTCCTCGGGAATCAATCGTCCCTTCATGGCCTCGCGCAGAGTGTCAGGTTGCTCATGAATTTCCTTGAGCATGTGGTGTGGAAAGAGCCCTTTCCCTGTGGCGCGCGCCTCCACCTCGATTTTTCGGAGCTTCGGCGCCGTGGCCGTGCCGCCTGACACAGTGGCCAGATGGAAGGACTCGCCATCAAGCGCGGCGATATCCTGATCCTTCAGGTAGATGATATCCTGCACCCAACCATCCAAGGCTGCGGCATCGCTGGCAATGAATTGGGCATCCTTTCCTATGCCCAGCACCAGTGGACTCCCGCTGCGCGCGGCGGCTAGGAACCGTCCGAGATCCGCATGGATGACGGCGATGGCATAAGTGCCGCGCACATGGCGCAGGGCTTCCTGCATCGCATGAAGTAGCGCTGAACGGTTTCGGTCTGCATTTTGATCAAATGCCTCGCCTATCAGGTGGGCAAGCACCTCGGTATCCGTCTGCGAACGGAAGACATGGCCCCGGCCGATCAGTTCGTCCCGAAGATGCTTGTGGTTTTCCACAACGCCGTTGTGCACGAGAGCCAGTCTGCCTGAGGCGTCCAGATGCGGATGGGCATTCTCGGTGGTCACACTTCCGTGCGTGGCCCAGCGAGTGTGGCTGATGCCGGGATTCCCTTGCACGGGATTCCTAGCCACCTCGTCCACAAGCTGTGAGACACCTCCCACCGCTTTGCGTGTTTGAATTTCATTTCCGCTCAACACAGCCACACCGGCCGAGTCGTAGCCCCGATATTCCAGACGACCCAGCCCCTCCAAAAGGAAGGGCAGGGTGTCTGTTTTTCCAATCGTTCCAACAATTCCACACATGACAGGTTTTGGTTACTTCAAGTTGCCGCTGAGCGGAGTGAAGGTGAAGCCGAGCTCCTGAAGACCGATCACCGTTTTTCGAAGTTCCTCAGGGTCTAAATACCAGTGGAAGTAGAATCCCGCCCAACCATCGCGGACAACTTTCAGAGCCTTGGCGCGTTTCAGCAAATCCTCCGATGTCGTGGGTGGCTGCAGTTCATACCAGCCAAAGGGATCGATGTAGCCGATCGTCTCCGGCATGCGCTTGAGCCCATAGGTATCGCGGTAGATGTAGGGCGAATTCAACTCCGTGGCCTGAGTCTTCCCAGTTGCGTCGTTGAAGAAGAAAATACCACGGTCACAGGCAAACGGGTGAATGCTTGCGAAGACCTTGTAGTCAACCGGCGATGCCAAATAGTGAGGCGTGAGCCAGCCGACGGGGTTGAATCCCGCGTTCTTCAAGATGTTCAAACCACGGTTCACCCGGTTACGGGCCCAGCTTGCCGAGTCCCCGGGGATAGGGCCGACAAGCGTGAGAAACCCCTGCTCATCTGCGGTGACGCGGTAGAATTCATAATCATCGCCGCTCACGCCGGTGTAGGGATTCATGATTCCATCGATCTGGTGCGTTGTTCCGTGTTGAAGAACCTGCCCGCCCTCGCTGACCCAGCGCCGCATCTCTGCGGATACCTGCGAGTTTTTAGTGATGCGGACATTTTCACTCACGCCATCATTGTAGATGCCGGACCAGTCCCGATATTCCGGGATCAGGCTGATGGTGAACGGCACATTCAAGTCCGCCAGCGCATTGCCCAGCGATTTGAGGGTTGGCAGGTCGCAAACGGCGGCCACATCCTCGATTCGGAAGAAGGCGCGGTGATTTTCCTCATGATAAATCCCAAGCATGTCGTGGAGCAGGTCTGCAAAGGCGAGCGAGCGATTCTCGAATGTCGTTGAGATCATCGGCATGTCGGCGACGAACCAGAATTTCCCGCTTTGCACGATGTAGGGCCACTCGGTTCCGCCCTCATCCAAACATACCGCGTGGACGATCGCTTTCGACGGCTCGGTGATGCGAATGCGGCTTAAGCCGGCATCGAACGGATCCTTTTCCAGATTCGTGTTTTTATAAACGACCGTGGGATGTTTCTCGCCGGAGTAGGACTCAAGCTGAAATCCATAGCGATCGCTGAATTGTGTGCGCGGTGCGTAGTTCGAAAGGTCCCACGCATAACGCCACAGGTTCACACCCATCCACACGAACGGCTTCACAGTGTTCTCCAGATCGGTCTGGAATGCCGCTGGCAGTGGTGATTCGTTCCACACGGAGGCGACATAAAACGCCGCGTCATTTGCAGCGATGTCACCAGATTTGTATTTCGCCAGTGGCGTGCGGGTGACTTTGGCGTCAAAGTGCCCGAGCAGGTTTTGCAGCTTGAGGGAATAGATTTCCCCAAGCCAACCCCACTGTCCTTCGTTGTCATAGACGACGAGTATGTTGGGTGTTGCTGGCAGTGTTTGGCTCTGCATTGGGGGAGGTGCGAGCAAAACCACTGCGGTGACGACCAAGGCGACGAGGCATCCACAGGGAATGACCATCGACAAGGATGTGAGTATTTTCGGTTTTGCGTTCATAATTTTGATTTTTCTGACGCTTGAACTTCACGGTGGGCGATGTGCCCCGCCATGGGGTCAAAGCCCAAGACTTCCCTGCGGCGAACGGAAAAACCTTTATGTCGGGGCGGTTTTCGCATCCGATCCGCGCACTCGATTCCGGATTTTGCAAACCTCTCTTCACTTTCAACTGGATGCCACCTGCGCCGACACGCGCGCGCGGGCGGCAACATTTCGCACCTTGCACAACGAGGTTCGCACGCCCCTCTTCATGCCTGTGGGCACGCATGCGACTGTCAAAGCGCAGACGCCGGATTTTCTACACGACTCCGGCTCGCAGATCCTGCTGGCGAATACCTACCACTTGCTGCTGCGTCCCGGAGCAGAGGTCTTCCGCCGCGTCGGAGGCATTCACCGGTTCATGAGTTGGGAGCGGTCGGTGCTCACCGATTCCGGTGGATTCCAGATTTTTTCCCTGCCGCATTCCCGCTCTATGAGTGAGGCGGGCGCGGTTTTTCAGAGCTACCTCGATGGCCGCACGATTGTTCTCAGCCCCGAACTGAGCATTGAGACGCAGAAGGCGATCGGCAGCGATATCATGATGGTGCTCGACCAGTGTGTGCCCTCCACGGTGGACGAGGCCACGGCCCGGCAGGCTATGGAACTCACACATCGCTGGGCGGCCCGTAGCCTTGCGGCCCGTGGCGACTCCCGGCAGGCGATGTTCGGCATTGTGCAGGGTGCGTTGAACCAGTCCCTGCGCCAGGCAAGCGCTGAGGCGCTGTGCGCGATGCCCTTCGAGGGATTCGCCATTGGAGGTCTCGCTGTGGGCGAGGGCAAGAGCGAGCGCGAGGATACATGTGAATTCACTGCAGCCCTCCTGCCGGATAACAAACCCCGCTACCTCATGGGCGTGGGAACGCCGCTGGACATCCTCGAAGCCGTCCACCGTGGCGTGGATATGTTCGATTGCATCATTCCCACTCAAGTCGCGCAGCGCGGCGGGGCCTTCACATCGCGCGGGTTCCTCCAACTGCGGCGTGGCATTTACAAAACCTCAAACGACCCGCTGGATTCCGACTGCGCTTGCCCGACCTGTGCTAAGTTTTCCCGCGCCTACCTGCATCACCTCACCAAATGCAAAGAGACGCTGGGCTGGCAACTGATAGGCCAGCACAACATTTTTTTCTACCATCGGCTCATGGCCGAAATGCGGCAGAGCATTCTTGAGGACAGATTCCTTGCGCTCTACGAAGAAAAGCGCGCCATTCTCGCCGAGGATGATTTGGACAACCCTGTCACGCCGATGCGGCGGAATCCGCCGCGTTCGATCACGCTGGGGGAATACAAAATCCATACGGCCATCGAAGGCTTCTCGAGCATTCTCCATGTGAGTTCAGGCGAGATCATGCACTCGCGCACGCCGCCGATGGATGAGGCGCGCAGCCTGTATATCGAGCAATCGCGCCTCGCCTCCCGCCTGCGTGAGGAAACGAGTGAGCCGTTGGTGATCTGGGATGTCGGCCTTGGAGCGGCGGCGAATGCCATGGCTGCCATCCAGTGCTACGAGGCGCTGGCCAATGAAGGCCCGGTGCGTCCGATGCATATCGTGAGTTTCGAGAATGATCTAGATTCGCTGCGCTTGGCCTTGAAAAATAACGATCGGTTTCCCTACCTGCGCCATGCAGGACCTCCAGCCATTTTGAAGAATGCCACTTGGGTTTCGAAGCAGCATGAGCGCCTCTCCTGGCAACTTCACGAAGGCGACTTTCTGGATCTTTTAGCCCAAGCCAAGCCGCCTGATCTCGTGTTTTACGACATGTTTTCCGGAAAAACCTGCGCCCCTGCGTGGACGGAGGACGCCTTCCGCGCCATGCTCGCCGTTTACGGTTCGCGGGATGTCGAGCTTTTCACCTACACCTGCTCCACAGCATCGCGCGTGGCCATGCTCGGCGCGGGTTGGGGAGTGGCGCGCGGGCGGAATGCGGGCGACAAAGAGGAAACGACCATCGCTTTTACGCATCTGGAGAAAGCCCGCGAGCGTGGTCGTGATATCCTCGCCGCCGAGTGGCTTAAAAAATGGAACCGTTCCGCCGCAAAATTCCCGCCGGGGATGGACCTTGCCAACCAAGAAAATTTTGCGGCCAGAATCCGCAGCCTGCCCCAGTTTTCCGGAATCGATTCCGTGTAGCCTTTTCTCCCGCGTTGCGAAATCACGGCTGCTCGGACAATCTCAAAACCCATGCGAAATGTCGTCATTCTTGGAGTCACCGGCTCCATCGGCCAGAGCGCCCTCAAGGTGGCGCGCGATATTCCCGACCGGATGCGAATCGTCGGGATGTCCGCGCATTCCAATGCGGAAGGACTTGCCGCTGCCGCCCGCGAGTTTCCCGATGCAAAGACGGCCCTATCCATCGGACCGGATGGCATCGACCGCCTCGTGGAACTGGCGACCATGCCGGAAGCCGATCTGGTGCTGGTATCCATTGTCGGAACCTCCGGCCTCCGCCCTGCGCTGGCGGCTATCGAAGCGGGAAAAGACATCGCCGTCGCGAGCAAGGAAATCCTGGTCATGGCCGGCGAGATCGTCATGGAGGCGGCCCGCAGGAAGGGTGTGCGCGTGTTGCCGGTGGATAGCGAGCACAGCGCGATTTTTCAATGCCTCGAGGGCCGCGATGCGAAGAGCGTGAGGCGCCTCATTCTCACCTGCTCGGGAGGACCGTTTCGCAAAACACCGGCAGCCGAGTTGCCAAAGGTCACTCCTGAAATGGCCTTGCGCCACCCAACTTGGAACATGGGCCGCAAGATCACGCTGGACTCCGCCACCTTGTTCAACAAGGCGCTTGAAATGATCGAAGCTCGCTGGCTTTTTGACATCGGCCTGGATCGCGTCGAAGTCGTCATTCACCCACAAAGCATCGTGCATTCGATGGTCGAATTCGTAGACCGCTCGATTCTCGCGCAGCTCAGCCACTCCGACATGTGCCTGCCGATCCAATACGCCGTGACCTGCCCCGAAAGAGTCGAAAACTCCCTCCGCCCGCTCGATTTCGCCTCCCTCGGAAGTCTGGATTTCGAAGCGCCCCGGAGGCAGGACTTCCCGGCGCTGGACCTCGCCACCGAAGCCGGCACACTCGGCGGAACGCGCCCCGCCGTCCTGAATGCCGCGAACGAAGTCGCCGTAGAAGCTTTTCTGGGCGCGCGTATCGCCTTCCCAGGAATCTGGAAACTGGTGGCTGACGTATTAGAAAAGTGCCCTCATGTTGAACACCCCTCTCTGGAGCAACTTCTCTCCACCGACACCGAAGCCCGCCGCCTTGCCTGGGCTTCGATCTGTTAAATTCCCACCGGCTCGACCCAGCGGCCGTGTTCGCGGATGAGGTCCACGAGGCGGTCGACGGCTTCGGCTTGTGGGATGTTGAATTTTACGGGGGTCTTGCCGACATAGAGGTTCACCTTGCCGGGGGCGCCACCGACATAGCCGAAGTCGGCGTCGGCCATTTCGCCGGGGCCGTTTACGATGCAGCCCATGATGGCGATTTTCACGCCTTTGAGGTGGCTGGTGGCGGCTTTGATGCGGGCGGTGGTTTCCTGGAGGTTGAAGAGTGTGCGTCCGCAACTCGGGCAGGCGACATAGTCGGTTTTAAAAATGCGGACACCTGCGGCTTGAAGGATGTTGTAGGCGATGCGGAGCGATTGGCCGGGTGCCTCCTCGCCTTGCACAAGGACTGCGTCGCCGATGCCGTCGCAGAGCAGGGAGCCGATATTGGTGGCGGCATTCAGCAGGTTGTGGACGAAATCGGTGGAGGCGGCGGGTGTGAAGGTGTCCTTGAGCAGGATCGGATGCCTGGCGTCAACGAGTGAGGCCAGAAGCTTGTAAGCGCCGATGACCGGCAAATCGCACGAGTCTGGAATCGTGACAAACAGAGGCACGGGGGATGCGTTGACACGAGCGACAGCGGCCGCATCGCGCGGATCGACTTCAACGAGTCCGCAATTTTCGACGATCAATTCGGGTTTGTAATCGCCGAGTCCGGCGATTTTATGGGCGACCTTTTCGTAGGCGGCCTGTGCCACTGCCACGCGCACGAGTTCCATGCCGCCGATTTGATATTCCCCGACTTGCAATACTGAGCTTGCGCGGCGGCTGTAGGAAAAAGGATCGAATGGCCAGGCTGGAAGGGTTGGCATGGGTTTGCGATCGGCTGCGATTTTTTCCAGGGCCTGGGCCACGGGAATTTCGTGTTCGGAATCTTCCGTGAGCGAAACGCGAATCGTGTCGCCGATGCCGTCGGCGAGCAGGCTGCCGATGCCAATGGCGCTCTTGATGCGGCCGTCCTCTCCATCCCCCGCCTCGGTAACGCCGAGGTGGATCGGGTAGTTCCAGCCTCCGCCTTCGGTGTGCTCGAGCTCATCGAGGCGGGAGACAAGAAGGCGGTAGGCTTGGATCATGACCTTGGGATTCGACGCCTTCATCGAGAAAACAAAATCGTGGTAGTCGAGTTCGCGGGCGATGCGGGCGAACTCGAGTGCGCTTTCGACCATGCCGAGCGGCGTGTCGCCGAAGCGGTTCATGATGCGGTCGCTCAAGCTGCCATGGTTTGTGCCGATCCGCATCGAGATGCCGCGATTTTTGCAGAGCGCCACCAGCGGGGCGAAGCGCTCGCGGATGCGTGAGATTTCGGCTGCGTATTCGGTGTCCGTATATTCGCGGACATTGAATTTTTTCGAGTCGGCGAAATTGCCGGGATTGATGCGAACCTTGTCCACCCACTTGGCAGCCTCCAAGGCGGCCTCGGGCTTGAAATGAATATCCGCGACCAGCGGCACATTGCAGCCTGCCTCGTGGAGCGCATCCCTAATGGCTTCAAGGTTGCGGGCATCCTTCACGGTCGGCGCGGTGATGCGGACGATTTCGCAACCGGCTTGCGCCAGGCCGAGTGTCTCCTTCACGCAAGCGGCGGTATCCATCGTATCACTCGTCAGCATCGACTGGGCGCGAACGGGATTTTCACCCCCGATGGCGGTGCGACCGGTTTTGACCTCCCGGCTGGGACGGCGGCCTGGATAGCTTCGGAACACCAGCGACATTTTTACTTTGTCTGCTCTGCGACTGGAGCCTTCGAGGCTACGATGTCGCCCACATCGTAGAATGTGAGATACAGCATGAAACCGATGAGAAGCACGGCACAGGCCGTCTGGACCACTTCAAGAACACGGACGCTGATCGGCTTCCTGCGGATGGCTTCGATGATGGCGAGAGTGATGTGTCCACCATCGAGAACAGGAAACGGCAGCAGGTTCATGAGGGCGAGGTTCACATTGATCAGAACGCTGAAGGCCAGCGCAATTCGCCATCCGTTTTCCGATTCAAAAATCTGGTAGTAGAGACGCATGATGCCAACAGGGCCGCTGAAGTGGGCGGCTTTGACATCCGACGCCGGCGAGAGCAGCGCGCCGACCATACGGAAGATGCTGGTGGCGGCATCCTTCACCTGCTCGATCGGCGAGGGATGCACCAAAACGGAGCGTCCCCACTCGATGCCGAAATTCACCGGAGCGGCGTCTGGAGTGGCGTCGGGGAGCTTCATGTTGAGCTTCAAATCCTCTCCGGCGCGCTCCACCCCAAAAACGACATCCTTGCCGCGATTCGCGTCAATGACGGGACCCATCTCGCTCAGATTGAATACAGGAACGCCGTTGATGTCAGTCACCAGATCGCCGGACTGGAATCCCGATTTGTCGGCGAGGCTACCTTTCACGACAAAGCCCACGCCTGGCATGATACGCGGTCCGATCTGAACCTCGCGCAGCGCGGGTCTGCGCCAGCTGGAGGTTTCGGGTTTCGACCATTTGGAATCGATCGTGATTTCCTGCCCTTCGCGTAGGACTGTGAAAGGAATCGTCTCTCCTTCGCTTCGCACGATGCGCCATTTCACGCTGTCCGTGCCACTCAAGAAGTGCTTCACCGGTTTACCATCCACCGCGATGATTTGGTCTCCAGGCCGCAGTCCGGCCACGGCTGCGGGACCACCATCTTTCACATAGCCAACGACCGTGGTGTCGAATTCGCTCTGGGGCTTTCCGACCACCCACACGATGCAGGCCATGGCAAAAGCAAGACCGAAGCTGAAAAGCGGACCTGCCGCCGCGACGATGATTTTATCGAGCGGCTTGACCGGTGGAAGCTGTTCGCGGGCGTTTTCGGATTCTCCTTCGAGCGCCTCCATGGGCGCGAGTTGGGGAATGGCAACGAAGCCACCTGCGGGGATCGAGCCGAGACGATATTCTACACCGCCGATCGTTTTGCTCCAAATCGGCTTTCCGAACCAGATGGCAAACTTCTCCACAACCAGACCACGCCAGCGCGCTGCTAAAAAGTGCCCCAATTCGTGGACGACAATGAGGAGGTTGAAAATGAGGAGAACCTCGATGCAGATGAATAAGAATTTCAGTCCGTCAAAAAACATAATGAGGCTCCCACCATCCTCCGATCCTTGAAAAAATCAATCCAGCACTGCTGAGCACCCTCGACAGCGGCAGGCGGGCGCGGGTAAAAAAGTCTCATGACAAGCATGACAGGACACGGCCGTGGCGAGGGCCGGACCAAAAGTTGGACGGCCGTGGTGGAGTGCCATTCCGTGAACCGCAAGACGGCCGAGGTCGTTCTGCACACGGACCGCAACGCATTACGGCTCGAGCCCGCCGTCCGCGAACGCGTCCTCGAGCGGATCGCCAGAGGGCGTGTGCAGGTGAATCTTTCCTTGGCCTGTTCAAAGGCTGCGGGGCAGAGTTTTTTTGATGAGGATCGCGCCTTGAACTTTGTTAAACAGGCCCGCTCGCTGCAGAAAAAACTCGGGCTTGAGGGCGGCATTACCTTTGCTGATGTGATCGCGGCTCCCGGCGTTGTCCGGACTGCGGATTCCCAGATCGACGATGCCGAGGAGGCGGTCATGACGGCGTTGGATCACGCGCTCGACGGCCTCGTGGCGACCCGCGCGCGCGAAGGCTCCGTGCTGCGGAAGGTCCTCTCCAAGGGGGTGGACCGCTTGGCCGCCATTATCAAAAAAACAACACCGCTTGCCGGCAAAGTGACGGCCTCTTATCGCGAAACCCTGCACAATCGTATCGAGCGCGCGGGTTTGACTCTCACGGCGGACGACCCACGCCTTGCAGCTGAAGTGGCCATCTTTGCCGAGCGTTGTGACATCACGGAAGAGCTCGAGCGCGCCGCGAGCCACATAGCCCAGTTCCGCGAAAAACTCGACGCCAAAGGACCGGTCGGCCGAACGCTGGAATTCCTCACGCAGGAACTCGGCCGCGAATTCAACACGCTCGGCTCCAAGTCCGCGCACACCACCATCTCCCGTCTCGTCATCGAAGCGAAATCGGAACTCGACCGCATTCGGGAACAACTCGCCAACATTGAATAACCTGACCATCCACCGCCAAGGCATCCTCTTCGTCATCTCCGCCCCTTCCGGAGCCGGCAAGACAACGCTCATCAGCTCGCTCCGCCAGAAGCAGGATTTCATTTACTCCGTTTCCTGCACCACCCGCGCGCCAAGACCTGGCGAGGTTCACGGCGAGGATTACTTTTTTTTGAGCCAGGAGGAATTCCAACGCCACATTGAGGCGGGGGATTTTCTCGAACACGCGGAGGTTCACGGCCGTTTCTATGGAACGCTGAAATCGACTGTGCTGAAGCACCTCACAGCCGGAGTCGATGTCTTGCTCGATGTGGACACGCTTGGCGCGGCGAGCATTCGCGCGTGTAACGATCCCTTCATCCAAAGCGCGCTTGCGGATGTCTTCATCATGCCGCCAGGTCTTGATGAGTTGGCGCGGCGGCTTCGCAAGCGCGGCACCGAGAGCGAGGAGCAGGTGGCCACTCGTCTCCACAACGCATCCGGTGAAATGCAAAAATGGCGCGACTATCGATACACCCTCGTTAGCGGCTCGATGGAGGAGGATATCGAAAAATTCCGTGCCATCATGAGAGCAGAGCGTTACATGAGCCGCAGACTTGAGCTGGATTTCGCATGAGCAAAAAAAATGTCATCCTCGGTGTGAGTGGCTCCATCGCCTGCTACAAGGCCGCCGAGTTGGCAAGCCGCCTCACACAGGCCGGACGGAATGTGAATGTCGTGATGACAAAACACGCCACGGAATTTGTCGCCCAGCTCACTTTTCAGACTCTCTCTCGCAATCCGGTCACCACGGGAATTTTTGACGAAAAGGAATCCTGGCATCCTGGCCACATCTCACTGGCCGACTCGGCCGATCTTTTTCTCATCGCTCCGGCGACCGCGAACACAATCGCCAAGCTCGCCTGCGGCATCGCGGATGACGCGCTCACATCCATCGCCTTGGCATCCCTCGCCCCCCTTCTCATCGCACCTGCAATGAATGGCAAGATGTGGGCGCATCCGGCCACGCAGGAAAATGTCGCCCGATTGAAAGCCCGGGGCGCCCGATTTATCGGCCCCGAAGAGGGACTTCTGGCCTGTGGGTATGAGGGCATCGGCCGCCTTTGGGAGACTGCGGGAATTCTGGAAGAGGCCGAAAAAATCCTTTGCGGTCAGTAAGTCGGAAATTCCTGCGGCAGAAATTTTCACAAAAAAAAGAATTTTTTAAAAAAGGTGTTGACGACACTCCGCGCGAAACTTATTCACAGCGCGAGTGAGTTATTCACATGATGTTCACAAAAAATTTCCCGCATATGCGGAGAGAAAGGGGGGATATTAAATGCCAGTAGCAAAGAAACCTGCCGCTAAAAAACCCGCTGCTAAAAAGCCAGTTGCCAAGAAGCCAGTAGCTAAAAAAGCAGCCGCTGCCAAGCCAGCCGCTAAGAAAGCCGTTGCCAAGAAGCCAGTCGCCAAAAAAGCGCCTGTCAAAAAAGCACCAGCTAAGAAGGCTCCCGCTAAGAAAGCTCCAGCCGCAAAGGCCCCAGCTAAAAAGCCCGCTGCCAAAAAAGCAGTGGCCAAGAAAAAATAACATTCCTGTCCCAGGACAGGTCTTAACCAAAATGGAAGAAGTCGTAAGGCTTCTTCCATTTTGTTTTTTGGAATGCTGCACAAATCGGCACGCGGCTTTTCAAATCTTGCTGGATGACGCGGAAGCGCGGGCTTAATGTGCCGACGTGAGTTACCGAGTTTTCGCCCGCAAGTATCGTCCGCAAACATTCGCCGAAGTTGTCGGGCAGGAGCACATCACGCGCACGCTTCAGAATGCGGTGAACTCCAGTCGGCTTGCGCAGGCCTATCTTTTTGTGGGTCCGCGCGGAATCGGCAAGACCTCCACCGCTCGCATTTTGGCGAAGGCACTGAACTGCGAGGCCGGTCCGACCTCGGAGCCTTGCGGTAAATGCCCAGCGTGTCTGGAAATCGCTGAGGGGCGCAGCCTCGATGTCATCGAGATCGACGGGGCCAGCAACAATGGCGTGGAAAACATCCGCGACCTGCGGGACAGCGCTGCCTACGCGCCCGCGCGCGGGAAGTTCAAAATCTACCTCATCGACGAGGTGCACATGCTCAGCACAGGCGCATTCAATGCCCTGCTCAAAACGCTCGAGGAGCCGCCGCCGCATGTGAAATTCATTTTCGCAACCACCGAGGCGCAAAAAGTTCCCGCCACCATTACCAGCCGCTGCCAGCGTTTCGACCTGCGCCGGATCCCCGCGCATCTGATCAAAAAGCACCTCCTCTTCATCGCGGAGAACGAGAAAATCCAACTCGACGGCGAGGCGGCGGATGCCATCGCGCGCGGAGCGGAGGGCGGTTTGCGCGATGCCGAGAGCATGCTCGACCAGATGGTCGCCTTCTGCGGCGAGCATATTCGGGCGAGTGATGTCATGGATGTCTTCGGCTTCACCCCGCATGAAGTCGTGGTGAGCCTCGCGGACAGTTTGTTTGCGGGAAATGCCAGCGCTGCCCTCGACACGGTGGCGGCGCAGTCCAGCCTCGGCAAAGACCTCTCGCGCCTCACTGCTGAGCTTGTGTCGCACTTGCGCGACCTGTTGGTCAGCCAGGCCACAGGCGGCGAGTGTGCGATCTCGCAAGGCAAGCTTTTGGATTTGGTGGATCATTTTAGCGCGGCGGAATCCGCGATGAAGTGGGTCTCCGACAAAAAACTCCAACTCGATGTCGCCGTCATCAAAGCCCTTCACCTTTTGGATGAGACCAGCCTCACGGATGTCATTGAAACACTCACCGGCCTTTGCAATGGCGAAGCGCCCGCGCCGCGTCCGGAGCGTCCGGCGAGGGTTGTCCCAATAGCGGCAACGCCTCCGCCTGCTCCAGCGCCGGAGCCCGCTCCCGCAGCACCTGTCGTGAGCGCGCCAGTTGAGCCGCAGCCTGTGTTGGAGATGGAAGCTCCGAAGCCGGCTCCGGCTGTTGTGCGAACACCGCCGCCTGTCGTGCCCAAAGCCGCGCCTGCGCCAGTTTCCGAGCCTGCTGCTCCGGTGGATGCCGCCCTTTGCTGGGAGCGCATCGCGGCGGAGTTTTCTAAAAACTCGGTGATCCGTTTTGGCTGGTTCCGCGAGGGTATTTTCGACCGCCTCGAAGGTGGCCGCCTGATCGTTCGTTTCCCAGCCGCGCTGCAAGAGGCCGGCAGCTCGATGTTCATGGAGAAGGGCATCAAGGACATCGAAGCCCGGTTGCTCCAGGATTTGGGTCAACCGACGAAGATCGTTTTTGAATTCGACGAGGCCTTGCAAGCGGCAGCTCCCGAGCCGGAGCCTGAACCGGAACCCGAGGTGCCCAAGGTCATCGAGCCTGTGGTTGAAGCGCCGCCGGTGGATCCGATGGAGGAATTTCTCAATGACCCGCTGATCGAAAAAGCCCTCGAAATTTTCAAGGGCACTCTACAAACTCAAAAAACATGAATATCGCAAAAATGATGAAGGAAGCGCAGCGCATGCAGGAACGCATGGCGGAAGCGCAGGTCGCACTGGCCAGCCGCACAATCGAAGCCACCACCGGCGGCGGCAAGGTGAAGGTCACGGCCACGGGAACGGGGGATGTGACAGCCATCAAAATCGACCCGCAGGTCGTGGATCCGAATGATGTCGAGATGCTCGAAGACCTTGTTCTTACGGCAGTGAAGCAGGCCCTTGAGGATGCGAAAAAACTGGGCAGCGATGAAATGGGCAAACTTACGGGCGGAATGAAAATTCCCGGCCTCTCGATGTAATGTCAGTCTGCTCCGACAAATGGATCCGCCGCATGGCGGTTGAACGCGGCATGATCGAGCCCTTTGTAGACGGTCAGATCAAGAAAACCGAATCCGGCGAGCGCGTCATCAGCTACGGGCTTTCGAGCTACGGCTACGACCTCCGCGTTTCGAATGAGTTCAAGGTTTTCACAAATGTTTTTGGAAGCGTGGTAGACCCGAAGGCTTTCGATGACCGCTCCTTTGTGGACATGAAAACCGATGTGTGCGTCGTGCCGCCCAATTCCTTCGCCCTCGCCCGCAGCGTGGAATACTTCCGCATCCCGCGCGAGGTGCTTACCATTTGCGTCGGCAAATCCACTTACGCGCGCTGCGGCATCATTGTGAATGTCACCCCGTTCGAGCCGGAGTGGGAGGGGCACGTGACGCTGGAGATTTCGAACACCACGCCGCTGCCCGCCCGCATCTATGCGAATGAGGGCCTCGCGCAGGTTGTGTTTTTTGAGTCCAAGGAGACTTGCGAGACGAGCTACGCCGACCGCGCCGGGAAATACATGGGCCAGCGCGGCATCACGATTCCGAGAATGTAGGGCAGCCCGCGAAGGCGCGGAGAAGCATTATGGAATACGACTTCGTCGTCATTGGAGGAGGCAGCGCAGGATATGCCGGCGCGAGAACGGCGGCATCCCTCGGGCTTCGCGTGGCTGTGGTCGAAGGCGGGCGCGAGGTCGGCGGGCTTTGCATTCTTCGCGGCTGCATGCCGAGCAAGTCGCTGCTCGAATCCGCGCGGCGCTTCCGCGTTCTCAAGCGCGCCGAAGAGTTCGGTTTGGCATGTGACAATCCCCGCTTCGATGCCTCGGCGATCATTGCCAGAAAACGCCGCCTCATCGCGGAGTTCGCCGACTACCGCAAGGGACAGCTGGAATCCGGCAGGTTCAATTTTTTTCGAGGACGCGCAGAGTTTTTGAATGCCAACGAAGTTCGCATTGTGTCGGCGGACGGCTCCTCAACGATTCTTCGGGGCAAATCCTTTCTCATCGCCACCGGCTCTGAAATATCGATGCCGCCCGTGCCTGGATTAGCCGAGGCGGGTTGCTTGACGAGTGATGACATCCTCGATCTGGAGGAGATTCCGAAGTCCATCATCGTGCTCGGCGCGGGACCGGTGGCGCTGGAGATGGCTTCCTATTGCCGAGCTTTCGGGTGCGAGGTAACCATCATTCAACGCAGCCCGCAGATTCTGCGTGGCAGCGATCCCGATGCGGCAGCCGCTTTGGAAGAAGGAATGCGGGCGGATGGAATCACGATCCACACGGGGACCAAACTTTTGTGCGTCGAAAAGGAAGGCGATGGCATGCGTGTTGTTTTCGAAAAAGACAGCGTCACCAACACACTTCATGCGCAGCGCGTCCTCAACGCCCTCGGCCGCACGCCGACGCTGCGCGGACTGGAAGCGCTCGGCCTAGCGATGGATGGCGGGCGCATCAAAGTCGCTGCCACGCAGGCCACATCGATCCCTCACATTTTCGCGGCAGGTGATGTGTGCGGCGGACTCGAGGTCGTTCATATCGCCATTCAGCAGGGCGAGATCGCCGCCACCAATGCGGCCATCCACTTGGGCCGTCATACAGGCGAACCTCCGGCCATGGACTACCGGCTGAAACTTTTCGCGGTCTTCTCGGATCCCCAATTTGCGAGCGTCGGCGCCACCGAGGCGGAGTTGGAGGCGGCGGAGATTCCTTTTCTCACGGCGACATATCCCTTCAACGACCATGGAAAATCCCTCCTCATGGGCGAGACCCACGGTTTTGTGAAACTCACGGCATCACGCGAAACCGGCGAGATTCTTGGCGGCGCAGTTGTGGGGCCTGAGGCATCGGAGCTCATCCACGAAGTCGTCATGGCCATGCGCTACCGAGCCAGCGCGCGGGAGTTTGCAGCTGCCCCGCACTACCATCCCACACTCTCGGAGATTTGGACCTATCCAGCCGAGGAGATTGCCGACCAGATTATCACAGCCCCTTGAGGAGGCCGTGCAAGTGCTCAGGGATCGCGCGCAGGCCGCGTGCGTAGCGGTTGTCTTGAACTCCATCGAGTTGTTCGACGGCTTCGGCGATGAGTCTGTTGGCTATCGCCTTGGCATTCTCGATCGTTCCCGCCTCTTGAAGAATGGCAGCGAGGGCGGCTGTGCTTCCGGGCTCATCATTGAGGAGCATGTCGCGCAAGGCGCTGACATCCTTTCCAGATTGGAGCATCAGCAGGACAGGGAGCGTGAATTTTCCTTTTTGGAGATCGGTCCCGAGTGTTTTTCCGGTCTCCTCCTCATTGCCGGCGAAGTCGAGGATATCGTCGTAGATCTGGTAGGCGACGCCGAGCTTGGTGCCGAAGGTTTTGAAGCATCCGATCACAGCGGGGCTGGCCTCGCTGATGAACGCGCCCAGCTCGCAGGCTGCGGTGAAGAGGGCGGCCGTCTTCATTTCGATAATGCGGTAGTAGTCGGCCGTGGTCAGCTTGAGGTCGAAGCGGCGTTGGGTCTGGATGATCTCGCCGGAGCAAACCTCGGAGGCGGCGTCCGCGATGCGGCGGCAGATGTCGCTGTTGCTGAAATTTGTGGAAAGCTTAAGCGCGTGGGCGAAGAGCACATCGCCGAGGAGGACGCTGATGGAGTTGCCCCACTTGGCGTTGGCGGAGAGTTGGTCGCGGCGGAGCTCCGCGCCATCGATGATGTCATCGTGAACGAGCGTTGCGATGTGGATGAGTTCGAGGATCACCGCGAGATCCACATGGCCGGGGGTGATTTTTCCCGTGGCTCCGGCGGAGAGAAGAGCCAGAGCGGGTCGCAGGCGTTTGCCGCCCGCGCCGCAGATGTAGGAGACATAACCCTCCACGGCAGGATCGAACGATTTGGCCTGGGCGCGGATGCGTTCCTCGACTGTGTAGAGGTGTGGATTGATGAGTTCGAATGCCTCGGCGAAGGAGAGGGACTCGGAGTGGCTCGTGGTGGATGTGGGCATCGGACGGATTTTCTAAAAAGATGCGGCTTTTGCAGTGAGAATGCGGCGGACGATACAGAAGGGGATGGCAAGGGCCACGGCAACGGCTGCAGCGAGAAGCGGGCCGGGAATGACGCGGGCGCGGTCGTTGGCCACGGCGCGGAGACCATCGCGCACAGCTTCGGCAGCGGAAACGACAAAGGCCGGGAAGGTTTCAAAATGGGACGCTTGGTCCTGCTCGCCAGGCCGTGTGGCGATATCGAAAAACTCGGTCGGCACGGGTCCCGGGCAGAGGGCGGTGACGGTAATTCCTCTCGGACGCAATTCGATCGCGAGGGCCTCCGACAAGCTGGTGACATACGCTTTTGTGGCCGAGTATACTGCCATGTTCGGCAAAGGAAAAAATCCCGCTACGCTGCTGACATTCAGGATGGCTGCCCGGCCGCGAACGAGCATTCGTCCCACAAGGAGGTGCGTCAAATGCGTAAGCGCGGTGATGTTGAGATCGATCATCTCCTGCACGCGGGTCCAGTCGCTCGACTCGAAATGCCCGTGATCGCCGAGGCCTGCGTTGTTGATGAGGAAATTAATATCGAGCTTTTCCTTGGCGAGCCAATCGGCCAGTGCGTGGCGGCTGTCGGAGCGGGTCAGGTCAGCTTCGAAGACACGGATATGGAGTTGGGGGTGGATCGAACGCAGCGTCGAGGCAAGTTCTTCCAGACGGTCTTTGCGCCGGGCCACGAGAACGAGGTGCGAGGCGAGCGGAGCGAGTTGGCGCGCGAATTCCGCCCCCAGTCCGGAGGATGCTCCTGTGATCAGCGCCGTGCAGCCTTCAAAAAATTTCATGATGTGAGCGGATGTTTTTACCAGTGAATCGTCTCGTGTATGTAACTTACGAGCGCGACGGCCGGTTGGTTTCCCGATATTGCGGGCTGAGGAGAGGTCAGTGTCCTCAAGCGATTTTCTCCACAGAGATACTCGAGGCAAGACTGCTGCCCACGGGCGTGCTGCTGTAGTAGGCGCCACTGATCGGGGCGACATCCGCGTGGCGGCGTCCAACAGCCGTGGCGATGAAGTGATGGTCGGTGAGCGCGCCGTTGGTGGGATCCATGCCGATCCAACCTGCGCCGGGCAGACAGGCTTCGACCCAGAGGTGCATGGCGCTGGAAGCGCGTTTTTCGGAAGCCGACTTATCGCCTTCCCAGACAAATCCGCTGACGAGTCGTGCGGCGACGCCGTTTTGGCGGAGTGTTTCCGCAAGCAAAGCCGCAAAGTCCCGGCAGGATCCGGAACCTTTTTTCAGAACCTCCTGTGGAGTGTGTGGCTGGCCTTGGGCGCGAGCCTCATACTCGATGTTGTCAAAAATCCAGTGGTTGAAATTCAGGATCGTTTCCACAGTCGGGCGTGGACCGCTGGGAGCCAGAGGAGTTGGAAGTTTGCATCCGCTCACTGGCCCGAGATACGGAGCCAGAATTGCAAGCTCGTCTTCGTTGTATTGTGGCGGGACCTGAAGTCCATGAGGCTCCAAGAGGAAATGGAAGGGGTTTTTCTCCTTCACCTCGAGGTCGATTTCCACGCGGAACGGGAGCATCTTCGACATTTCCGGGTAGAAACAATAGGCGATGTGGTTGTCGAAGAGGTCCTGCCGGAACTGCACATCGGCTCCCGATTGGGTTTCGAAACGGATATTCTCGACCTTTACGGACAAGTCGATGCGCGGAAAAATTCGCACATGGTGTGGTGAAAATGACACCTTGCCCTCATAGGTGTAGAGCGATTCCTTTTTGATTTTGAGTTTCATGGTTTTTCAGGAATTCGCTGCATGCTCACATGCACTTTCAGCTTTTGCGAGGCTGAACCTTTGAAAGTTCCCCGCACGGGAGCGGCGTCGAGGAAATCGCGGCCAACGGCGATTGTGACATGCTGCTCGCCGCACCACTGGTTGTTTGTCGGATCCAACGCCACCCAGGCCATACCGGGAACGAGAACCTCGATCCATGCGTGGGTGGCCAGCGAACCAACCAAGCGCTTGCGGGAGGGGTCTGCCGAAACCGGCGGCTCGGACTCGATGTAGCCGCACACATAGCGGCAGGGAATGCGAGCGGCTCGCAGGATGCTGATCATCACATGAGCGAAATCCTGGCAGACGCCTTGGCGCATTTTCCAGATCGTGGATAGAGGTGTTTCAACATCCGTCGAGCCAGAGCGGTATTTGAACTCCCGGTAAATGGCCTTGTTCAGATCATCAAGGCCCTCCCTCAAGGGCCGGTTTTCCCGGAGGATGTCCCTCGCCCATGCACTCGATTCGGCATCCACCGGTATCGCCTCTGTCGGTTGCAAGTAGTCAAAAACTCCGGTGCCGGCGGATTTTAAAATCTGCCGCGCCTCGGCGACTGTCAGGGCAAGGCCGCTCCCGGGCAGGATGCGGGGCAGCGTGCGAATGGTCATGCGGTTCGTCACCTTGAGCTGACGGTGGCGCAGGGTCATCGAGTAGAATGTGGTGTGGTTGCCGAAATAGTCGATGTAGTCGGAAACCTGCGCGCCGGGTTGGAACTCTATGCGGTGACGGATGACTTCCTGCTCCGGCCTGACTGGCGGCGTGAGGCGCACTTCAAGATAAGCCTCCATGGCCGTGTCTGCGTAAACATAGCCCGTGGTGTGAACAACATTGAACAGCATGGTCAGGCGGTGAAAGGAGGCTTCGTTTCGTGGTGCATGAGCACTTGATGGTTCAGAAAGCTGTCGCAGATCACGGTGTGAAGTCCGAGCAGGCTCTGAAGAAGATGATCCGAATGAAGCTGCAGGGCGGATTTCGACGCGCCTGATTTTTTACGCGAAAGCAATGCCTCCCAATCGCTGGCATGGATGGATTGGATCAGGCGTTCGATGGTCGAAAGGGCCTTGTCTGTGGCGGGCGAAAACACATTCTCGCCTTCGCGTATCCGTGCAGCACATCCTTCAAAGCAGCGCACCACCGAGCGCGGTGCGACTGGGTTCGTCCAAAGAAGTTCCAGAAGTGGAAGTGGCTCGATGCGCATCTGGTAAACGCGGCGATAGATGTCGCGGCTGTTCAGGAGGCGCAGAAAAGCGGAAAGGCGAATCTCGACGGCATGTGGACGCAAACCCGCGCGGGACGACTGCAGGAGCGGCCCGGCAATAGAACTGACAGCATTTGCCGTGATAGCCGCGCGCTCAAGAAGCTGCCCGATTTCGCAGAAGTTCCATCCATCGTCCGCCAGCATCGTGCATTTCGCCGTTCCAAAAAACCGGGGAATCATTTCGCGGGCGAACAAGCAGAACTCGCGACTCGCGTTTGCCAGAGTCTCGGCGGGGGCATTGGGATCGAACTCCACCGCATCAAAACGGGCGCGGAGTCCACTCATCACACCCCAGGCGTCGAGGCTTAAGGTTTCGAGAACCGACTCGGCGTTGGCAAACGCGCGGTGAATGGTGCTAATGACCGAGCCGGGCTCGGCGGAATCAAAAGCGAGGCGGTAACGGCCCTCCGGGCTTGAGATCGTGCGGCGGGAGGATGGACCGGAGCCCTCCAGCATTGGCAGGATGCGATTCCAGACAGGGCGATAATTCATTCGCTCGGTGGGATTCAGCTCTTCGAGTTCGAGGGATTCGATGGTGCTCACCATTCCCGCGAGATCGTAGGCGCGCTCTAGGTAGCGCCCGAGCCAGTAGTAGGCCTCCGCCACACGACTGGTCACGCCGTGCTGCGGGATTTTCAAATCAACCTGCCGCGAGGGATCCCACTCGTCGGATTTTTTGTCCAAACCCACCTGCACCCATGTGTCTTTGCTGCCGCCACCGAGTTCCGATGAAGTGAACGCCGAATCCTTGGTCGAGACGCGCGTAAGGGCACCGGGGAAGACTTCGAAATCGCCGCCGCTTTTCCGAAGGGCGAAAAGAATGTGGTCCTGACGGCTCTTGCGGCGCTCGCCGTCTTGAAACGAGATCGTCTGGGCATCGCATGCCTGCGGTTGCGCAACATAGCGCGCGGGATCGCTCAGTATTTCCAAGCGCACGGCGTCGATTTTTTCCTGCGTGGGCAAATGGCCATCACCTCCGAGATAAATCCGCTCGCCGTAAAGGCCCCGGATTGTGAATTTCTCGATGTCGGCAAGCACCAACTCGCGCTGGTCGTGGTCGCCGAGCCAATAAGTCGGAAGCGTGGGCAGCAGCGGTGCCTCGCCAAGGTAGTAACGAATGATCTGGGTAGAAAAGGGCAACAGCGCGCGGTCGTCCGAGAGCTGCGAACCGATGGCATTGACGACGGCCACGCTTTTTTTGCGGATGCAATGGATGAGCCCTGGAACGCCAAGCATCGAATCGCGGCGGAAAACCATGGGATCAAGCCAGCGGTCGGTGAGTCGCGAGTAAATAACATGCACCTTGCTCAGGCCGGACACCGTTTTCAGATACACCTCGTCGTTGAGCACCAGGAGATCCCCGCCCTGCACGAGCGGGATGCCCATACGGCGGCCGAGGAAGCTGTGCTCGGAATACGCAGGGCTCAAGGGGCCGGGCGTGAGCAGAACGACCATGGGATCCGGAGCGGAAGAGTGGGCGCGGAGCATTTCCAAAATACCGGTGGGAACATCGGAAATCGAATGGATGCCGGTATCGCGAAAAGATTGGGGAATAACACGCGTGAGGGCGCGGCGGTTCTGGATCATGTAGGACATGCCCGAAGCGTGGCTGAAATAGTGATGCTTCACGGCCAGCGCTCCATCCGGCAGGCGACACACGGCCAGACCGCTCAGGTGCAGAAAAGCATCCGCCGGCAAGGGAAGGCCTGCTGCGGGGCGTTGGAAAAACTCGCTGCCCAGAACAAGGGAGGTCGGCAACACGCCATCTTGGAGGATTTGCTTGGGTCCGTAGATATCCTTGAGGAAATGCTCGAAGGCTTTCAGACGCTGTCGCACGCCGGCTTCCAGCGGAGCCCACTCGGCGGGAGTAAAAATCTGCGGCAGGAGGTCGCAGAACCAGGCGCGTGCACCCCACGGCCGGTCGCGATGAATGTCGAAAGTGACACCCATCTCGCGCATGGTCGCCTCAAGGCTTTCATCGAGGCTTCGCAACTGAGCGCGCGGTGTTTTTTGAAGCCGCTCGAAGAGGGCCTTGTAAACCTCGCGCGGACGGCCATCCGAGCCGGACATTTCGTCATAGGTGGCGAAATGCCAGGGCGCTTTCATGCGGCGGCGTTCCGTTTTGGAACCCAAGCGCGCGCTGCTCCCACATCCTCGAGGATCTGCGCGCAGAGAGCTTCCTTGTTTTCAAATTTCCTCTCGGGCCTGAGAAAATGAAGAAACGCGACTTCGATTTCTTTGTCGTAGAGATCGCCGGAAAAATCGAACAGATGAACCTCCAGCACACGCTGGTTTTCATTCGAAACGGTCGGACGCAGGCCGATGTTTGCCACGCCAGGACAGGCAATTCCGTTCCAACTGGCTTGGATCGCATAGACGCCATCGGCGGGATACTGCTGCTGGCCGGTGGCGATGTTCGCCGTCGGGAAACCGAGTTTTGCTCCGAGTCCCGCGCCGTGAACGACCCTGCCGCGAACCGCAAAGTCCCTTCCAAGGAGCTCTGTAGCTTTTGGGAGATCGCCCGAGGCGAGTGCCTCTCGAATGCGTGTGCTGCTGACGGGTTCATCATCCACGACAACCGGAGCAATGGCGCTCGTGAAGAAGCCATTCTTCATTCCCAGTGTTTGCAGCAAACGCGCGTCCCCCCGCCGGCCATTGCCGAACAGCCAGCCTTCACCGATGCAGATGCCGGTAAGCTCTGGCGCGGTGTGGCAGAGCTTCAAAACAAAGTCCTCAGCTTCGATGGCGGCAAATGCGGCGTCGAAGGTGATGACGAGGGCGTGTGCGATGCCAAGGCGCTCGATGAGCTCCAGCTTGAAATCCAGTGGCGTCAGAAGTTTGGGAGCCTTGTCTGGACGCAGAATGACAGCGGGATGGGGGTCGAATGTCAGTGCGACTGGAACGCCTCCAATGCGGGCGGCAGATTCGATGGCGGCGCGAAGCACTGCTTGGTGGCCGAGATGAAGGCCATCAAAGACACCTGCTGCCAGCACGACCGGCGCATCGATTTCCGCAAGGGCTTCGATGGAACGAAGGATTTTCATCAGGCACCGCGAAGCCGCGAAACGGCGGGCAGGCTGAGGACGCGCTGAGCGATGGCTTCAATCGGTCCCGCCTTGAGTTCTTCAATGGTCACCGCGCCTTCCACATTGAATCGTCCGGATTTCGTGCGGCGCAGGGATTTGAGATGTGCTCCGCAGCCGAGTTCCATGCCGATATCGTTTGCGTAGGTGCGGACATAAAATCCCTTGCTGCAGACGACGCGGAAATCCACTTCAGGCATTCTCACGCTCTGAATCTCGTGTGCGTAAACATGAACGAAGCGTGGCTCGCGTTCCACGGTCTTGCCTTGGCGCGCGAGCTTGTAGAGTGGCACACCATCTTTCTTGATGGCGCTGACCATCGGCGGCGTCTGATAAAAATCGCCATGGTATTTGGCGAACGCCGCATCCAGTTGATCGCGGGTAAAATCTGGGACCGGTCGGGTTTCGATGACCTGTCCGTCGGAGTCTTGGCTGTCCGTGATCTCTCCGAGGCCCAGCGTGCCGACATACTCCTTGTCCTCGCTCATGAGGAGGTCCTGGATTTTGGTTCCCCGGCCGATGGTGATGATTAAGAGGCCTGTCGCGAGCGGGTCGAGTGTGCCGCAGTGGCCGACTTTTTTCGTATTCAGGGCACGGCGGGTTATCGCCACGACATCGTGGGATGTCATGCCGGGAGCTTTGTCTACGAGCAGGACGCCATCAATTTCAGTTCCGGATTTCATCAGAGAGAGCTTTTAAAAAATCATTTTTGACCTGGGCGAGTGTGCCATCCACGCGAGCGCCGGCGGCCATAGGGTGTCCGCCGCCTTCGAATTGTTTGCAGACTTTGCAGACATCGATCCTCGGAAACTTCGAGCGGGCGCTCACGCGCACTTTGCCTTCGGGAAGTTCCTCGAAAAACACGGCGGCTTCGACGCCTTCGATGGAACGCAGATGGTCGATGATCCCCTCGTTGTCCTCGGGGAGGACCTTCAGTCTCTCCACGAGATCCATCGGGAGGGAGAAAGTTGCTATGCGGTCGTCGCAGTGGAACTCGGCCGTGTTGAGCGCGTGTCGGAGAAGTTCGAAGCGACGGCGAGGCTGGCTGTCATACATCGCGCGGGAGAGGCCGGGAACATCCACGCCACAGCCGATGAGATACGAGGCGGCTGCGAAGGTGCGCTCGTTCGTGCCGGCGTATTGGAAAGATCCGGTGTCGGTGGAAATCGCCGCAAACAGATTGGTCGCCATCTCTGTAGAAACGCGGGCGCCGACATGCTGGAAAAATTCCAAAAGGATCTGCCCGGTCGCCGGCGCGGATGGATCGATGTAATTCACATCGCCGTAGTTTTCGTTGCTGATGTGGTGATCGATATTGAGGACCGTCGTGCCGGGGGCTATGACTTTGTTCACCGTGCCGAGGCGGTTTTTCACCGAGGTATCGAGCGCTACAAAAACATCGAATTTCTGCGGCGTGGCGGGAGGCAGGCTCACGATCTCGTGGCGCGGCAGGTAGTGGAACTTCGAGGTCGAACCCTCCTCGTTGTAGGCCGTCACTTCCTTGCCGCAATCGCGCAGCCAGAGGGCAAAGGCAATAGTCGATCCCAGCGCGTCGGCGTCGGGGCGGATATGGCTGGCAACTCCCACCGTGCGCGCATCGCGAAGCGCATTTGAGATGATGTCAAAGTTCATTTTCGTCATTTGGCAATTCTTCCTTCAGGCCGAGTTCGTCCATTATATCGATGACCCGCGTGCCGCGCTCGATGGCGTCGTCGAGGCGGAAATTCAAATGGGGCGTGTGTTTCATTTGCACGCGGCGGGACAGCTCGGTTTGAAACATCACTCGGTGGCTCTCAAGGGCCTCCATCGCCTTGCGGCGTCCAGCGGGTGAACCCAGCGCAGAAATGAAAATATGGGCCTGCTTGAGGTCGGGAGTGATGTCCACATCGCTTACGGTCACGAGAGTATTCTCAAACTCAAGTTCCCGGCGAATGATCACTCCGATTTCGCGTTTCAGCACTTCGCATACCCTGACGAGTCGGTTTTTCATGGCACTGTTTGTCCGGACGAGGTCTTCAGCCTACGGTCGGTCGTGGGATTAGGATTAAAGTTTACAGTTGCTGCGCGATCTTCTCGAGCGTGTAGCACTCGATGATATCTTCGGGCAGGTATTCCGTGAAATCACCCAGCTTGATGCCGCACTCGAGACCCGAGCGCACTTCCTTAACCTCGTCGGCGAAGCGGCGGAGTGTGGCGATGCCGCCGTCGTAAATCGGTTGGCGGCGGCGCAACACGCGGGCACGGGCGCTGCGGGCAATCCTGCCATCAATGACAATACAACCGGCCACCTTGCCCTTAGTGAGATCGAACACCTGCTTGACCTCGGCATGGCCGATAATGGCTTCGCGATGTTCCGGCGCGAGCATGCCGCTCATGGATTCGCGGACTTGGTCGAGCAATTCGTAAATGATGCTGTAGAGCTTGATCTGAACGCCCTCGCGCTTGGCGGCTTGTGCGGCGCTGTTCTCGGTCTTGGTGCCAAAGCCGATGATGACGGCATTGGACGCGCTCGCTAGTAGGACATCGGACTCCGTGATCGGGCCGACGGCGCTGTGGATGATGTCGAGGGTGATTTTCTTTTGAGGAATCTCCTTGAGGGAGGCCACGACGGCCTCGAGCGAGCCTTGCACATCGCATTTGACGATGGCTTTTAGTGATGGCTTCGCTTCCGAGGCGATGTTGGCAAAAAGATTTTCCAGCGTGGTGCGCTGAGGCGTGGAGAGCTTGGTATCGCGGAGCTCGGCCAGACGCTCTTCGCTGAGAATGCGCGCGGATTTTTCCGAATCCATCACAACAAGCTCGTCGCCAGCGTTCGGTAGACCGCTCAGACCGAGGATTTTCACCGGCATCGAAGGACCAGCCTCCTTGACGGGTTTTCCAAGGTCATTGATGAGCTGCTTCACCTTGCCCCAGTGGTTGCCACAAATGAAGACATCGCCTGCTTTCAATGTGCCCATGCGAACGATCACCGTGGCTGTCGGTCCGCGGCCTTGCTCAACTTGGGCTTCGATGACTGTGCAGCGGGCGTCCAAGGACGAGCTGGCTTTGAGTTCCAGCATTTCCGCTTCCAAGAGCATGGAGTCGAGAAGGTCGCTTATGCCGGTGCCTTTTGTGGCGCTCACCGGAATGCAGATCGTTTCACCGCCCCAATCTTCGGGAGTGAGGCCTTTTTCCTGCAATTGGGTGCGGACACGGTCGGGATTGGCCGAAGGCATGTCGATTTTGTTGATCGCCACCATGATTTTGACCTTGGCGGCCTTGGCATGGGAGATCGCTTCGAGCGTCTGCGGCATGAGGCCGTCATCCGCCGCCACAACAATAACTACGATGTCCGTGACATTGGCGCCGCGAGCGCGCATGGCGGTGAAAGCAGCGTGGCCGGGCGTGTCGAGAAAGGTGATTTTTTGGCCATTGCGTTCGACGCTGTAGGCGCCGATATGCTGCGTGATGCCGCCGGCCTCGCCTGCAGCGACGCGCGCCTTGCGGATGGCGTCGAGAAGGGAGGTTTTGCCGTGGTCCACATGGCCCATGAAAGTGATGATCGGGGCGCGCAGTTGAAGCTCGTCGATTTTGGCAGGCTCGGGAGCCTTCGGAACCTCGATCTTGGCTTCGACTTTGTGATGGCCCTTCGATGTGTCCTTGCGCTCGCGCTCAAAAACAAAGCCATGCATCTCACAAACCTTGGCGACGACATCCGCCTCAACGGTCTGGTTGAGATTGGCGAAGATTTGCAGCGACATCAGGTCTTTGATGAGCTGGAACGGTTTGAGGCCAAGCTCTTCGGCGAGAACTTTGACGGCAACCGGAGGCTTGATGTTGAGAACTTTTTTGCCGGAGACCTCGGCGGCGGGTTCCTCGCTGGCTTCCACGACGGCCAGCTCGGCCACCTCGGGAGCAGGTTCCGGCTCCGGCTCGGGAGCAGGCGGCGGAGGAGTCTGCGAGACAGGCGGAGCTACGAGAGGCTTGATGAATGGCTTGATGAATGGCTTGATTCCAACCTTATCGGAGGTCTTTTTGACTTTTTTAACCGGCTCAAGCAGGTCGACAGTTGGTCCCTGGACTTTTGGCTCCGGGGCTGGGGTGGCAGATGGCGCCGGAGTTTCAGCGGCGGAGCGCGAAGTGCGCGTGGAGCGCGAGGAACCCGCCGCACGCTTTGTCGCGGTCGGCTTTTCCTCGGTGGATGTTTTCTTGGTTTTCTCTGCCATGGTAAGTTGCGAGCCGGGGGAACGATTTCATACCCCTCAGGCGGCGGGAGTTTTTTGTGTAGCCTGTGCCGCCGCGAGGATTCTCTGCCCGGTTTCGATATCGGAACCCAGGGCCTCGGCGATGTCCTCCGCGCCGGCTAATTGAATGACCTCGATGGAATTCATGCCGCCGGCTGTGAGTTTGAGGGCGTCTTCTTCGGAGATGCCGAGAATTTCCGCAAGCGAGTGGGCGGCTTCGTCGGTCTTGTGCTTGAGGGCTTTTTCCTCGCGCTTGTCTTCCTGGATATCGACCTCCCAGCCGCACATTTTGGCTGTGAGGCGGGCATTTTGACCCTTGCGGCCGATGGCCACCGAGAGGTCTTCCTTCGGCACGAGGACCTGAATGGTTTTCTTCGCTTCGTCGGCAGTGATGGATTTGATGTTCGCCGGTTTGAGCGCGGCGCTCACAAACTTGAGCGGGTCGGCATCCCAGCGGATGATGTCCACTTTCTCGTTGTTGAGTTCGCGAACGATGTTTTTGACACGCGCTCCGCGCATGCCAACACAGGCACCGACTGGATCAACCTTGGGATCGGCGCTGTGAACGGCGACCTTCGTGCGGAAACCGGCCTCGCGGGCGAGGACTTTCAGTTCCACCGTGCGGTCGGCGATCTCGCTGACCTCAAGTTCGAAAAGTCGGCGCACAAAATTCGGATGGCTGCGGGAAAGGATGATTTCCGGTCCGCGATTACCGCTCTCCACCGCGACCACATAGGCGCGCAGGCGGTCGCCGACATTGTATTCCTCGGTGAGCACACGCTCCCGGGATGGCATGACGCCTTCGAATTTCCCGAGATCGACGATGACATCGGAGCGCTCGAAGCGGCGAACCGTGCCGGTCACAATCTCGCCGGCGCGATCTTTGAACTCGTCATAAATCATTTCCCGCTCAATTTGGCGGAGGCGCTGGTTGATGGCCTGACGGGCAGCCTGAGCGGCGATGCGACCGAAATCGCGCGGCGTCACCTCGACATCAATCTCCTCGCCCGGTTGGGCGTCGGCCTTGATGGCGCGGGCCTTGGAAAGCAGAATCTCGTCGTGCGGACTGGTCACTTTCTCGGCCACGATCAGCTTGGCCATGGCGCGAATGGCGCCGCTTTGAGGATTGATCTCGATGCGCAGCTCGCGGGTGCCCGAGGTGAAACTTTTTTTCGAAGCCGCCAGGATGGATGTGGAAATAGCTTCCACGAGGACATCGCGTTTGATGCCCTTCTCACGCTCCAGCAGGTCCAGCATTGTGATGAGTTCGGAATTCATAAAATCGTTTCTGCCGAAACAGAAAGCGACGAGCTGTGGCCACAGCGCTTTCCCCTTCGGAATCGGACACTATGGCGAGTGATCCAAGTCGGGTCAAGCGGCAAGGGCATTAATTTGAACCCGAAATCCCTGCCACGGCCCGGGGCTTGGAGTTTGCTTTTCGGGGACCCGTTCGGATACATCACAGCCATGCGACTTGCACGGCACGGGATTCTTTTATGCGCTGGCATCACCTGCCTGATGACTTCTAGCGCGTGCCGGAAAAGCCCCTCGCCAGCCCCACCTGACATCCCAACACCCCACCCGGTTTCCAATGCCACACCGACGGAGGATTTCGCGCGAAAAGCCATCGGAATCCATCGGGCCGCTCAAGAGATGGCATTGGATGGATTCCAGTTCAGCAAAAACGAACTCGGCTGGCCTTATGAAGTCGGCGCGGTTTCGTCGTCGGGTTATTTTGAGAAAATGATTACTCAAGGGTTCCTCCCTCCCGAGGCGACCGGATGGATCGGTGCAGCTTGTAAAATCGCGAATCTGAGCGACGCCGATCCCGGAGAAACCGCTTTTCTCGAACTTGTGCAGCCCGATTCCAGCGTGCTTATTATTCGCAAGGACGGGCAATGGGCGGTTTTTCGTGATGAGACAAGTGCGGCGGCTTTTGCCAAAACCCCGCCGCGCGACCCATCTTGGCTACCCTAATGAAATACCGCATCCCCATTGCTCTTGGGCTGGTTTTTTTGCTGGGAGCCTGCGCGAACCAATCGAGAACAAAACCATCTTCGTCCGGCGCATCATGGTTAGGCGCTCTCGGCAGGATCCTTCCCCCAAAAAAACCAAAAACCCCTGCCGCCATGCCAGTCGATTGGGCGGGCACGATCCGCATGGTGAACACGGCGGAGAATTTCGTTCTTATCGAATCTGAATCGGCCTCGCCAGTCATTCCCGGCGAGAAATACCTCTCGGTCCAAGATGGGCGAGAAACGGGCATCCTGCTTATGACCACTCTCAAAGCGCATCCCTTTCTCATCGCCGATATCGTCAGCGGCCATCCATCCACAGGGGATAAAATCTACATCCCCCGACCGGGTTGGACACAGGCACCGCCGCGCGTTGATCAGGCATCACCCGCCGCCACACCTGCGGCACAAGCCCCGCCGCAAAATTAATGCGAGTTTTTCAAAAATCTTAAGAAGACATCGCCAATTTCAGGCATCCTGATTTGGCGAGAAAACGGATGACCTGATTGGCCGCTAGACGAAGCGCAGGGCGGCGAAGATGGCGCGCACAATGCTTGGTGCGTCGATTTGGTAGTGGAGGGTTTCGCGGGCGAGTTGCACGAGGGCGAGAACTTCGGGCTGGATGGCGGCTTGGTTGACGCGACCGCACGCGCAGGTTTTGATTTCGTCCGTTAGGTTGGACTTGTTAGAGAGTTTGGGGGTGTTACGGCGGCAATGGCGGCGAGCCCGTCACTCGTTTTTTGCGTCTTATGGGGCGAAAGTGAAAAAATTAAAATTAGGCCTTGACTTCTCAAAATAAAAAACGATCTTTCGTTTTTTATTGTCCAATAATCTCCATGCCTAAACTCACTTCCGAACGTTACGAAAAGCAGAAGCTCGCCATCCTCGATGGGTGCATGCGCTGCTTCGCCCGAAAGGGATTCCACAGCACTTCCATGCGCGACCTCTGCGAATTC
>JBILWM010000021.1:0-40552 GCA_044369905.1 Terrimicrobiaceae bacterium
TTCAACTTCTCACAAAACCCCGTAAATCCATGGGCCATGTCCCCAGAAGAAACCGCCCCGGCAAAAATCCAAGGAAAAATCCCAAACCGACCTTAAGTTAGCGCCATTCAACACTGACCCCCAGTTTACGGGTCGAAGTCGATTGCGTCCTTTGCCGCTTTTTGCAGGGATTTCGGGGAACCTGATGGAGTGGTATGATTTTGGGTTGTATGGTGTTCTTGCGGCTACGCTTGGCAGGTTGTTTTTTCCGGATGGGGATGCTTTTGTGGGGCTTCTTTCGGTTTATGGTGTTTTTGCGGCCGGCTATATTGCTCGAGTGGCTGGAGGGACATTGTTTGGTCTTATCGGCGATCGATTCGGTCGGCGGCGGGCTTTGTTGATTTCGGCGCTTGTGATGGCTTTGGCCACATTTGCTGTGGGGTGCCTGCCGACTTATGAAATGATCGGAGTGCTTGCGCCCGTGTTGTTCACGATTTTCCGATTCTTCCAGGGGCTTTCCGTTGGCGGGGAATTTACCACCTCGCTTTCGTATACCATCGAGAATGCGCCTCAGAATCGGCGGGCTTTTCAAGGCAGTTGGGCGGCGATGAGTGCCACGGGGGGAATTCTTCTCGGATCCGGAACGGGGAATCTCCTTTTTTCGCTTTTCACCACCGAGCAAATCCTTGATTGGGCTTGGCGCATTCCATTTTTGTTGTCGCTGCCGATGGGGATCCTCATCGCGGTCTTGCGAAGGGTGCTGCCTGCGGATGCCCCGGTCGATGAGATTCATAAAAAATCCTCGCCTTTCGTGCGGGTGGTTCGGGAGCATCCGGGGTTGATTTTCCGTGGCGCTTTGTTGGGTTGGGGGTCGGCAGTGGCGTTTTATCTGTCGGCCGTTTTTCTCTCTTCCTTTCTGGTTACCGAGAAATATCTGGATCAAAAAATGCGCACCTTGTTCAAACATTTGCGATCTCGGTGTTCTTTGTTTTCACGCCACTCTCCGGTTTTCTGGCGGATTTCTTTGGCCGGAAAAAACTGGTTCTGATCTCCTTGATTGCGAGCGTGTTTTTTGCGTTTCCGATGTTCGCTGCGCTTGCGCGAGGGAATCGGGCGGTGGATTTCCTTGTGATCGGCATTTTCTCGTTTTTTCTGGCAATGGGCTTTGCGCCTTTTCAGGTTTGGCTTGCGGAACAATTTCCATCCTACTTGCGCACCAGCGGGTTGGGTATTTCTTACAATGTTGCGGCGGGCGTGTTGGGCGGAACGACTCCGCTTCTTGCAACCGCACTTGTTCAATTTTCTGGCAGCCCAATGGCTCCGGCGGCTTTGATAGTTGTTTCGTCCCTCACATCCATGGTCATTGCTTTTACCATGAAGGAAACAGCCAACGAGGAGCTTCGGTAATTGCACCAAAAACCAAAGGCGGTTTCTTTGAGAAAAGGTTGGCGCATTGGCGGGGCGGTCCGGATAACGGGGATATGAAACTTCAGCAGAATCAGATTTGGCAGAAGGGGAGCGAGTATTACCGCATCGTGCAATTGGAGCGCTTGGAGGTTCAATACAAGACGCTGACGGATCCATTGAGCGGGCGGGGGCCGCATGAGAGGGTGACGAAGAAGGAATTTTGCCGGTTGCTGAAGGGGGCGGTTTTGGTGGAGGCGGAGGCGTTGAGCGGGCAGCAGCAGGAACAGCAACAGCAGTGATAAAAAGGCCGGGGGCGCGCCGTGTTTGCGGAGCGCCCCCGAGGGGTTGATGGCTGTAAGCCGGATTCTGTCCAGCGGGCGGCTTGCGCCGACTGCCTGGACGGTCATTTGTCTCACTCCGCGCCTTGCGGCGGGGCGGGGTCCTTGCGGACTGCGACCAATACCCGGAGGGTGTCGCCGCTTGCGCAGCGTGTTGGGCAGGCGACCCGATCCCTCCTGTTCTGTCTTGCACCGCATGGGGTTTTTCGTGCCCCCTTGCTTGCGCTCGGGGCGGTGGGCTTTTACCCCGCCTTTTCACCCTTGCCGCCCGGTTTGCACCGGGGTGGGCGGTATGTTCTCTGTGACACTTTCCGTCGACCGGGACTTTGGCCCCGGCCCCCCGCGCATTCTACGCGGCATGCTGCCTTGTGGTGTCCGGACTTTCCTCTCCAAGCGGGCCTTGCGACCTGCAGGGAGCGACCGTCCGCCATCGGTGGACAAGGTAGACGCGTGGCGGGGTTTTTCAAGCGGTGATCGTGTGGATTTGGATTTTGCGGAGTGGGAGATCGGTGATACGCATACGCAAATGTCGAGCACTGATCATCTGGCGGACCGGGCGGCGAGGGCGGAAAAAATCATCGCCGCGCCTGAAAACTTCAAGGTTTGCGAGGGGTGCGAATCTATCGTCACGATGCGGGTCACCTCGTGTCCGAATTGCCACGGCTACCGTTTCGACGAAGCGCCGGAGCGGGTGGTGGAGCAGGCGAGGATGCTGGCCTCGCGACCCCAGCAGAGTGTGACGGCGGAGGATTTGTCGTAGGAGGAATTTTCAATCCTGTGGCCGAGATCAAAAACAAATCGGGTGCTGCAGGGATGGCGGTTTTGGCGCTGGGCGTTGTCTTTGGAGATATCGGCACGAGCCCGTTGTATGCATATCAGATCGCGGTGAGTCTTGCGGGACCATCGGCTGCGCTGGGTGTGGCGTCGCTGATCATTTGGACGCTCTTTTTGGTGGTGGGGGTGAAATATGTGATGCTGGTCATGCGGGCCGACTATCACGGCGAGGGCGGGATTTTCGCGCTCATGGCGCGGATTTTTAATGGACATCCAAGAGGTGCGGCGAGCCGGGGATGGATGGCGTGCCTGTTGGTTTTTGGCGCGGCGCTGCTCTTTGGCGACGGGGCGATCACTCCGGCGGTTTCGGTGCTGAGTGCGGTCGAGGGCCTGGCGAGCGTGAATCCCGCTTGGGGCGTGTATTCGTTGCCCTTGGCAGTCGGGATTCTGGTGGTGTTTTTCTTTGTTCAGCGTTTCGGCACGAGTCGGCTGGGAGGAGTTTTCGGGCCGGTGATGTTGGTCTGGTTTCTGGTATTGGCGGTGTTGGGCCTGGTTCATATCGCAGCGTGTCCAGAGGTCCTGACGGCTTTGAATCCGCTACACGGAGCGCGGCTACTGGCCAGTGGTGGTTGGGGTGCCTGGGCGCTGGTGGGAGCCGTCGTGCTGGCGGTGACCGGCGCCGAGGCGCTCTACGCCGACCTTGGACACTTTGGCCGGAAGCCGATTGTGGCGGGATGGAGGCTGCTTGTTTTTCCCTCGCTGATTTTGAACTACCTCGGGCAGGCGGCGATGGTCATGAAAGCCCCGGCGAATGCGGCGGAGACGAATCTGTTTTTTCTCATGATGCCGGAGGGTCACCTGCGCGCGGCGCTTGTGGTGTTGGCTACCGCAGCGACGATCATTGCCTCGCAGTCCCTGATCAGCGGTGTGTTCTCGCTGGCAAGCCAGGCGATGGATCTCGGGTATCTACCGAGATTTTATGTGCGGCACACAAGCGCGGAGACGCGAGGGCAGATTTTTATTCCCATGTTGAATAGCCTTTTTGGAGCGGCCTGCATCATGTTGGTCTTGGGATTCCGGACGGCGGACGCGCTTGCTGGCGCTTATGGAATCGCTGTGACGGGGGCCATGGCTGTGACATCGGTCGCCTTTTTTGTGGTGAAGCGCGCGGAGCCCGGCGTGTCGCGCGGTTGGGCTGTGGTCGTTTTGATCGGCCTTTTGAGTCTCGATATGCCTTTGTTTGGTGCGTGTCTCACGAAAATTGCAGATGGGGGTATCGTGCCTTTGGCGCTTGCTGGTGCTGTGGCCGCTGTGATGCTCACTTGGCGTAAGGGCCGCGATTTGGTGCATGGGCACTTGCTGGCAAGCCCATTGGGAGTTCGTGAGCTCACGGTGCGGATGGAGGCCGAGAATTTTCGCCGTGTGCCGGGAACGCAGGTTTACGTGATGCGCCAGATCGATCCGGAATTCGCTGTGGCGAGAATTCTCGAGCAATACCGGCGCACGCAGGTTCTGCCGGAAAATGTGGTGATTCTGTTGCTCGATGCAGGTTGGGGAAATCCGTTTGCGGCTGCGGAAAACATAACGATCAAAAAACATCTCGCCGGTGTCTGGGAGGCGAGCGCGCGGCATGGATACATGAACGAGCCGGATGTGCCCTTGATTTTGCAGAAGTGCGCTGAACAGGTTGGCGAGGCTTTTTGGAAGCAGCCGGTTTTTCATATTCTCGCGCAGGAACTGATTGTGACTTGTTCCAACAAGCAGATGAGGCGCTGGGAGAAGTTGCTCTTTGGCTTTTTGTCGCGGAATGTCCTGCCGGGGCCTGACTACCTCAAAATCCCGGCGGACAGGCTGATTGTTTACAACTGGCTGCTGCGGCTGGATCCGGCGGAGGGGTCCCCCGCGCGCTGACCGGTCGAGTCGATTTGGCGGCGCAGCTTTTGCCATGCGGTGGTCCCGGCTTGGGTCGCTGCATCCCGGTTTTTAGCGGCGGTGAGTCGTGCGGCGCGGGCGAAGTCTGAGGCGCATTCGCGATAATCTTTTGCCGCGCCGCCGTGTAGGAGTGCGAGTTTTTCCGAGATGGCGGCTGTGAGTTGGATTTGCTTCGAGGGGTCGCGTGCGAGCGACCATGTGAAGAGTTCGAGTCTTGCGATGATGGTTGGATCGAAGTTTGCGCCGGTTTTTTCGCCGAGGATGGAGAAGGTTTTTTCCAAAAACGGTAAAGCCTGTTCCTCGTCGGCTTGGTCGGCGGCGCTGGCAAAAGCGCGTCGGGCCTGGAGCATGCTCATGGCCGCCGAGATGGCGGGGAGAGGAGGGATTCGGTATTGGCCTTCCAAGATGCTGTAGAAATCGAACAGGGCTTGTGTTTCCTGGCCCGCCGCCGCGTGTCTCCAGGCGCTGGTTTGCAGCTCCGCCATCGCGGCGGCATCAAACGAAGATAACGAGGCGCTTCGCGGCCAAAACAAATACCCGCCCAGCGCGATGAGGACTGCGAGTGAAATTTTGACAACGAAGCGCACGGGCGTCGGCCGCGATCAAAGCGAGAGCCTGTCGTAGAGGGCGTCGAGCGGCAGCTGGAGCCCGATGAAGAACTCGCCGAACTCGGCGTATTGTGCGCTGACCTCGTCGAAGCGCATCTCATAGACGATCGCTTTGATGTCGGAGGTGGTCTTCGCAAAGAGGGTCACGAACCACTCCTCGTCGTCGAGGCCGGTCGAGCCGGTGATGAGTTGGAGAATGCGGCCCGAGTAGGTGCGGCCGACGCGGGCGTGGCCGGCCATGAGTTTTTTGCGGGCATCGAAATCGAGCGCATACCAGTTTTGCCCAGGCGCGCGGCGTTTGGACATCGGGTAAAGGCAGACGACTGGCCAGTCGGGGAGGTTCGGCTCGAGGCGGTCCTTCAGATATTTCGCCATGCGGACGCTGAATGCCTGCATCTTCTCGTCGAAGGTCGGCGTGCCGGGAGTGAGCTTTTCCTCGGCCTCGAGCGTGGCGGCGTATTCCGCATCGCTGGTGGTGTATTCGCTGCGCTCGGTCATCGAGAGCCAGCTGAAAGTCGGGGTGAGGATGTCAGGCCCGAGGGCAGTCGCAAGGCGCTTGGCGAATGCGTCGGCATTTTGCAGGTCCGGCGTGAGCAGCATGAAGCCGAGGTCGGCCTTTGGAGTGACCATGCTGAAAAGGAGGAGCTGGGTGCCGGGAGTCGCACGGATTTCGCGGACCAACTCGGCGAGGGCGGTCTTGGCAGCGATGCGGGCGGATTTGTTGAGGAGTTCCCAAGCGGAATACTCGACGCGGAAGAAGAGGTGGAGGACATGGCGTCCCTCGGTGGGCAGGATTTCAGATGGTGTCTGCATTTTTAGGATTCGGGAAAAAAATTTTGCGATGGCACAAAAAACGGTTGCAATCCTGTGCGGGTGCAACCAATTTGCGGCCTCAATTCATCAAATCAATATGGCAGATGTAGCAAACAAATACAGCGACAACGTTGAGGGAAAATTTTTCGTGGATGACCAGTGCATCGATTGTGATCTGTGCCGCGAAACAGCGCCTGCAAATTTCAAACGCAATGACGATGGCGGTCACAGCTATGTCTATAAACAGCCGGAGACTCCCGAGGAGGAAGCTCTCTGCCAAGAGGCGATGGATGGCTGCCCTGTGGAAGCCATCGGAAACGACGCTTAATTTCTAAACTTTAAAAACAGGCTCCCGGCCGCAAACCGGGAGCCTTTTTTATGTCAGCGGAATCTCTCAGAGCCAAAGTCCTCGCCGAGTGGCGCGGTTTGCAGGAGCCCTTCGAGCGGAAGGACCGCTGCACGGCGGTCGGTGATGTGCTGCAAAAGCTCATGCCGAAGCTGGGTCTGGGCGAGCGGTTGAACGAGGGCGAGGTGCGCGCGGCCTGGAAGGATGTGGTGGGTGATTTCATCGCTCAACACGCTGCCCCGGCAGGCTTGAGCGGCGGCGTTCTGGGCATTCATGTTCTCCAGCCCAGTCTGCGCTATGAACTTGAGAGAAACTGGAAACGGGAAATCCTCGCCAAACTTCAGGAGCGCTTCGGAAAAAAGGCGATCCGTGAGGTCAAATTCCGCATTTCCTGATCGGCAGGCATCCCGAAAAATCGCGCTTCCGAGGGAAAAATTCATTGCCAACGCGCGGGCACAAACGCACAAGTGGGGTAGGCGCAACCGAGGCGTCCCCTAACATTTTTTAAAACATGAGCGAACGACGAGTCGTCGTGACCGGCATGGGCGTTGTAAGCCCTGTTGGAAGCGATTTGGAAACATTCTGGGAATCCCTTATCAAAGGACGCAGTGGCATTGGGCTTTTTGAGGCCTTCGATTCTTCGGCCTACGACTGCAAGATTGCCGGCGAAGTGAAGAACTTCGAGGCGGTCAAGTATTTCAAAAATCCCAAGACGGTGAAGCGCACGGACCGCTTCACGCAGTTTGCCATGGCCGGGACCAAGATGGCTCTCGAAGACTCCGGCATCGACCTTGAGACCGTGGATCGCACTCGCTTTGGCGTGATGATCGGCAGCGGCATCGGAGGGCTCTATAGCATGGAGGAGGAGGCTCACCGCTTGGCGGATCGCGGGCCTTCGCGTGTGTCGCCATTTACGATTGCGATGATGATTTCAAATATGGCCAGCGGCATGGTGTCGATGGAATATGATTTGCGCGGGCCCAACATGTGTATCGTCACTGCCTGTGCGACGGCGAACAACTCGCTTGGCGAGGCGTGGCGCATCATCAAATTCGGCGACGCAGATGCCTTCATCGCGGGCGGCGCCGAGGCGACGATCACGCCACTTGGTATTGCTGGTTTCGCTTCCATGAAGGCCCTCAGCTGTCGCAACGACGACCCGCAGAAGGCTTGTCGCCCGTTCGACAAAGACCGCGACGGCTTTGTCATGAGCGAAGGCGCGGGGATCGTGGTGCTCGAGGAATATGGGCACGCGAAAAAACGCGGAGCCAAAATTTACTGCGAACTCGCCGGCTATGGTTGCACGGCAGATGCCTACCACATGACGGCTCCCATGCCTGAAGGCGAAGGCGCCGCGCGCGCGATGACCATAGCCATGCGCCATGCTAAGGTGACGCCCGACCAAGTTGATTACATCAACGCCCATGCGACTTCCACCGGCCTCGGTGACATCTGCGAAACCCGGGCCATCAAACTTGCCCTTGGTGACCATGCGCGCAAAGTTGCTGTGAGTGCGACAAAATCCACCACCGGCCACTTGCTTGGAGCTGCCGGCGGCGTGGAATTGGCTGCCAGTGCGCTGGCCATCAAAAACGGTCTCATTCCGCCAACCATCAATCTCGAAAATCCCGACCCCGAGTGTGACCTTGATTGCGTGCCGAATGTGGCGCGCGAGGCAAAGCTGAGTTGCGTGATGAGCAATTCCTTCGGATTTGGCGGTCACAATGCCACGATTCTTCTCAAGGCCGTTGGCTAAGGCCTGCGGGAGATCGCGGGCAATACAAGAATGGTTGGTTTTCGAGCCGAATGAACGAATCCGACATTGAAGTCCGCACTTATTTTGCCAGGGGAAAGAACGCTCTCGTGGCGCGGGCGGATTTCTCGGAGCTTTATGCCTCCTGGTATCTGCACCAGCTGGATTACGGCATCGAAATACCTGCGGAGGTCGAGGATCTCGGACGCGACGCGCTGGCTGCGGTGACGCTTCACTGCGCGAGCCGTCCTTGGAGGGAGGCCTGTGCGTGGACGATCAAATTCCCAACCCCGCGAGCGAATATTTTTGCGGCGGGTGACAACAATACTGGAACGGTCGTGGCGCGAGTGATCACGGAGGATGCCGCGCCCATCGATAAAGGGATGTTTTACTCGGATGTCGTGGAGGATTTGAAGTCGCCACGGCGGAGTGCGGTGGATTTTGAAGCCGGCTCGGTTTTTGCAGCGGTGGAGATTTTCTACGAGCGAAGCGAGCAGCGTCCCGTGCGGTTTTTCCGGCATGATGAGGAAGATATCGTGATGGTCGCCGCGCAACCGGATTGCGATCTGGATTGGCTGCAGGGCCTCACGACGGAGGGTGTCCGGATATTGGATCAGAGTGTCGAGTTATCTCTCCTTGAGAAACGGCAGTTCACATTTTCCTGCGGCTGCGATCAGGAGCGGATGCTGGATTTTCTTGCGCCTGTTTTCCAGCGCGAGGCGGACGGGCTTTTTGGCGGCGACGCCTCGCTCAAGGTCACATGTCCGCGATGCGGTGCACGGCATGTCCTGACACGCGAGGCCTTGGAGGCGCGTTGCACGCAAGACACGGACAATTCCAAACCAGATACTCTATGACATCCACCGCTGCCACCCTTTCGCCGGAACAAAAAATCGGAGGCATCCTTACGCCTCTGAGTGCCATTCGGGGGGCGAATGATATCGGTATCGGTGACACGGAAACGCTTGTCGAGCTTGCGTCATGGGCTTCGGAAAAAGGTTTCCGGCTGATTCAGATTCTGCCCGTCAACGAAACGGGGTCAGATCACAGTCCCTACAATATCATCAGCTCGATCGCCTACGAGCCGGTCACGCTGTCCGTGAGCCCGCAGTGGCTGCCGGATGTCGCGGAGAAGGATTTTGTGCGCGTGACAGAAAAACACGATGTGGCCGCGTTGCGCGAGGGACCTGTGCGCTATGGCGCTGTGAAGGCGCTCAAGCGGGAACTGCTCGCTCTGGGTTACAAAAATTTCCGGAGTGCGAAGGGAAGCCGGGCGCGGGTGGCGGAGTTCGAAGCCTTCCAGCAAGCTGAAAGCGAGTGGCTCGAACCCTATGCGTTCTTCCGCGCTCTGATCGCTTGGAACAACAACGATGAAGTCACCGGTAACTGGCCCGAGGAGCACCGCACCCCGGCGGCTGCGCGCGAGTGGTTGGCCGCGTTGGATGAAAAGTCTGCGGCGCTTTTTCACGAGAAGGTCGATTTTTTCAGCTATGTCCAATGGGTGGCTCATTCGCAGTGGCGCACTGTGCGCAGCGAATTCGATAAGCTTGGCATGGCTCTGATGGGCGACATACCGGTCGGCGTGAGTCTTTACAGTGCAGATGTGTGGTCGGAGCCTGAAAATTTTGATCTACAGCGCTCGAGCGGTGCCCCGCCGGAGAAGGTTTTCAAAAGCGATCCTTTCACGGAGAAGTGGGGGCAGAATTGGGGTTTCCCGCTCTACAACTGGCAGGCGATGGCGAGGGATAATTTCGCTTGGTGGCATCGGCGTCTCGAAGCGACGCGTTCGGTTTTCCACCTGCTGCGTGTGGACCATGCGCTCGGATTTTTCCGCATCTACAGCTTTCCATGGCGTCCTCAGGAGAATGCGCGCTTCACGGACCTTACCCCCGAGCAGGCTAAGGAAATCACTGGCGGCCTGCTGCCAGGCTTTGTGCCCTTCGATGACACCACACCCGAGAACCGCGAATACAACCGCAGGCAGGGCGAGATGCTCTTCCGCATGATTCTCGAGGAGACGGGGCCACATCGGCTCATCGCCGAGGATTTGGGTGAACTCTCGCCTTATGTGAGACCGACCTTGGAAGCGCTCGACATCCCTGGTTTTAAAATCCCGCAGTGGGAGCGCGGTGGCAACGGGGCGATGATTTCCGGTGCCAATTATGCCCGCCTGAGCCTCGCTACATTCGCCACGCACGATCACCCGCCGGTGAGGCAATTCTGGGAGGATTGGAACGAAGCTGCGAAGAATCCGGAAACGCGCGACAGGGTTGTAGTCGAGATGCGTGAGTTGCTCGATTTCTGCGACCGCGCGGATATCGAAGTCCCCTGCGCTTTCACGCCCGACATTCACGATGCGCTCATCAAGGGTCTCTTCGCCTGCAACTCCTGGCTCTCTGTTCATCAGATCACGGATGTTTTTGCTCTGCGCGAGCGCTTCAATGTGCCGGGTGCCGTTGGCGACCAGAATTGGACCTGCCGCGTGCCGGGCTGCATCAAGGATTGGAACAAGCTTTTCAAAAACGAAATCCAAACAACCTCTGCCGCCTTGCAATCGACTGGGCGTATCTGAAGGGTGCGTGTTGCACCGCTTGCGAAAAACATCCACACTTCACGCATGAGCACTGCCACAGACGCCGCCCTGCCCGACGCCGGAGGCCACTTCGGCCAATACGGTGGGATGTTTGTCCCTGAGACGCTGATGACCGCCCTGCGGGAGTTGGAGAACGAATACCATGCTGCGCGGAAGGATCCCGAATTCCGAAAGGAACTTGCTGGCTTGCTGGGCGATTTTTGTGGTCGTCCGACTCCGCTCTACTTTGCCGAACGCCTCACGCAGAAGCTCGGCGGGGCGAAAATCTACCTCAAGCGCGAGGACCTGCTACACACCGGTGCCCACAAGATCAACAATGCCATTGGTCAGATCTTGCTTGCTCGCCGCATGGGCAAAACCCGCATCATTGCGGAGACCGGTGCCGGCCAACATGGCGTCGCCACGGCCACAGCCGCCGCGCGATTTGGATTCGAGTGCACGATTTACATGGGCGCGGTGGACATGGAACGCCAGGCCCTCAATGTCGCCCGCATGCGTTTTCTCGGAGCCAAAGTCGTCGGTGTCACCGCCGGCCAGGCCACGCTCAAGGAGGCGATCAACGAAGCCATGCGCGACTGGGTTACCAATGTCCGCAACACACACTACATCCTGGGCAGCGCGCTTGGCTCGCATCCGTATCCCATGATCGTCCGGGATTTTCACCGCGTCATCGGCGACGAAACCCGCCGCCAAATCCTCCAGCGCGAGGAACGCCTGCCGGACCTTCTCGTTGCCTGCGTGGGAGGCGGCAGCAATGCGATCGGATTCTTTTATCCTTTTCTCAAAGATGACTCCGTAAAGCTCACAGGAGTGGAAGCCGGGGGCGACGGCATCGTGCGCGGACGCCACGCCGCACGCTTCCAAGGCGGGAAACTAGGAGTCCTCCAAGGCACAAAAACCTGGCTTCTCGCCGATGCGGACGGCCAGATCGAGCTCACCCACTCCGTCTCCGCGGGTCTCGATTACGCCGCCATCGGGCCCGAGCACAGCTACTACCGCGACTCCGGTCGCATCGATTACGACTACGCCACCGACGACGAGGCCCTCTCCGCCTTCCGTGGCCTTGCCGAAATCGAAGGCATCATCCCCGCTCTCGAAACAGCCCACGCCATCGCGCATATCATCAAAGTCGCCCCAACGATGGCGAAGGAAGCCATCCTCATCGCCAACCTCAGTGGCCGTGGTGACAAGGATGTGAGCCAGGCGGCGGATATTTTGTTGGCCTGATGAGACGCCCTCGCGCAGAACACCGCGCGTTGAAAGTCGCTTTCCTCTTTATTGGGATGCCTGTGGGGGGGGCGGAAGATTTTGCTCTTGGAGTTTATCCCCACCTCGCTCCCGAGGTGGATGCCCGTTTTGTATGCCTCCGTGAATTGGGCATGCTTGGTGAGGAGGCATTGGCAGCAGGTTGGCCGGTGGAATTGATGCCGCTTTTCCCCAAGAAACGCATCAGCCCACTAGCTGTGTGGAAGTTGTCCCGCTGGCTTAAGCGCGAGGGGATCGATGTGGTTCACTCACAGACCTACCATGCTCATCTTTTTGGAGTCGCGGCTGCACGGTTGTGTGGAGTCGCAGCGATTCTTCACCAGCAAAAAACGCTCGGAGAGATGCCGCTACGCAAGAGGGTTTTGTTCCAGCTCTGTTTGAGAGGTGCAAAAAAAATTCTCACGCTTTCTGCGCAGACGCGTGCGGAAATCAGTTCAAGATTTTCGATCTCCTCAAGCTTGGTTGAAGTCGTGCCCAATGCGATTGATGACGATCTTTTCCGCCCCGTCGGTGACAAGCGTGTTATCAGAAAAAATCTTGGCCTCCCCGAGGATGAGATTCTCTTTGGGACGGTGGCCTCTCTGCATCCCGTGAAAAATCACAAGGCGACTATTGAAGCACTGGCCATCTTGCGTCGCCGAGGTCTGAGGCCCAAAGCGGTTTTTGTGGGTGACGGCATGGCGCGCAAAGATCTCGAAAATTTTGCGCTGGAGCAGGGGGTCGGGGAGCAGATTGTTTTTGCCGGACGGCGGCGACCATCGGTCCCGTGGTTTCAGGCTTTGGATTTCTTTGTGCTGCCTTCGTTTTGGGAAGGCCAGGCGCTCGCTTTGTTGCAAGCGATTTCCTGTCGATTGCCAGTTATCGTGAGTCGGATCGAAGGAAACACAGCGGTCCTTGGTGAAAATCATGCGGGCTATTTCGACCCGAATGATTCGGCCAAACTTGCGGAACTCATTGCCTCTGCAACCAAGGATGCAACCGGTCGAGAGGCCCTTCTGGCAAGGAACGCCGCCATTCCGACATGCCGCGATGCGGCTCGGCAGTTGAAACGCATCTACAGTGACATCGCATGAAGATCGCGATTTTCACGCCAACATTTCTGCCGAAGTGCTCGGGTGCGGAAATTTTTCATCACAATCTTGCGAGTCAACTTGTCGCGATGGGCCACGAACCGGTCATTGTCCTTCCGCGCTCGCTGCATCGGCGTCTTCAAGCGGAGCGCTGGAACCTCCCCTACGCGACAGTTCCTTTTCCGGCGAATATCTGGAGCTATTTCAAATACTCCGCGCCTTTGGCCTTCTGGCTGAATCGCCGTATTCTTTCCGCTCTTCATCGGAGACACGGCTTCGATGTCTGGCACACGGTGGTTCTCTCGCCGGCCGGTGTTTGTTTTGCAAACTGGCAATCGCATACCGGTATCCCTGGCTTGATCCGCGCGGTGGGTGATGATGTTCAGGCGGTCTCCGGGATAAAATCCCATCCGCACATGGACAGGCTCATTCGCCACTGGATTCCCCGCGCCAGTTGTCTCGTTTCCCTCTCTCGGGACATGTCGGAGCAACTGAAAAAAATCGGTGTGCCTGCCGAAAAAATGGAGATGATCCCGAATGCGGTTGATCAGCGCCGCTTCGCATGGGACTCCGATAAGATGGCTGCGAGGGATGTTCTCCAAATACCCCGAGAGGCCTTTCTCTTTCTCTGTGTGGCGCGGAATCATCCGCAAAAAGATTTGCCCACTTTGCTCAAGGCATTCCAGGCACTGGCTGCTCGTTCTTCAACGGGTGCGGTCCATCTCGCAATCGTTGGTCGGGGCGTTCCGTTGTTGCAGGGGCTTGTCGAGTCTATGGGCCTTAAATCTCAAGTTCATCTTTTGGAACTTATGCCGGAAGCGTCTCCGGGAGTCCCTCCTAAACTCCCACCCAGTAGGCTTGTGGAGCTTTATCATGCGGGGGATGCGTTTGTTCTCTCATCGCAGCTTGAGGGATTTAGTTCGGCGCTACTTGAGGCCATGGCGGCGGGGCTGCCCATTATTGCAACTTCGGCGCCAGGCATTATCGATCAGGTGGAACACGGGCGCGAAGCGCTTCTTTCGCCTTGCGGTGCACCCGAGATGCTGGCCAAGAGCATGAAAAAAGTATCCAGCGACTCCATTCTCAAACACCAACTCGGAGCCAATGCCTCGGAGCGCGCACAGAATTTCTCATGGGAGAATGTGGCTTTGAAATACACAGCTCTCTACGAACGCCTCATAGCCGAGGGCCACGCAAAGAAATAAAGCCCATGCGAAGAATCCTTGTCATTCAAAACAAGCGAATCGGCGATGTCATTCTCACCGCACCTGTGCTCGATGTCCTTCGTTCGACTTTCCCGAAAGCAAAGTTATCGGTGGTGATGGACAGCGCTTGCCGTGGGGTGGATGCCCTACTTCGCGGGATAGAGCCGCTTTATTTTTACAAACGCAGGTTAAATTTCCACTTCTGGCGGCAAATTTTTTTACGCCGTTGGGATTTGTGTCTGGAGTTCACCGGAACGGATCGCGGGGTGTTGGTTGCTGGGCTTTCCATGGCGCGGATTCGTGCGACCTATAAGCGGCACGGGGGCTCAGCAGGCCGCCGCATGGCCTTTAACCGATTTATGGAATCCGATGTCAAAAATCGGCACACCGTGGATTACCATTTAGATCTCTTGAAAGGCTTGGGAATCCAAACGGAAGGAGCGCGAAGGGGTATTTCCGTATCATCGGACCGGGTTCAAGCCATGAGGGAATTCCTCAGCGCCCGAGGAGTCGGGCCCCATTTCGCCGTGATTCATCCCGGGGCGGCGCGCTCCGAAAAAATGTGGGGCGTGGACAATTGGATTCGCACGGCGGAATTTCTGACATCCACAGGCAATCTGGATGTTGTGCTGACCGGTGGTGGTCATTCAGACGAGCTGGAGCAGATCAGCCATATCCTATCCCGATCATCGGGGCGTGCCTTCTCTGTGGCAGGCGAAACCACCTTGGATACTCTTGCCGCCACACTGGCATTGGCCCGAATTTATGTGGGCGTGGATACCGGTGCAGCACATATGGCCGATGCGCTTGGTATTCCATGCGCTGTTCTTTTCGGGTCCACCAACCCCCTTCACTGGGGGCCGCGCGGCGAGCAAGGGAGAGCAGTTGGCGCATCGGGATTTTCCAGTTACCCCCACAGTTTTCCTAAATCATCCATGCAGGAGATTCCTGTCGCCAATGTCGAGGCCGCGATCATGTCCGCACTCTCGAAAAGTTGACGAGATTGACACCTGCCCAGCTATACCGAAAATGACCCGCTCATCCATGAAATCCCTTTCCATCGTGCTGCCTTTTTTCAACGAATCCGGCTCTGTCGAGGATGTCCTGATGGAGGTAAAAAAAGTCCTTCCCGATGCGGAAGTCATTGCGGTGGATGATGGAAGCACGGATGGAACTGGCGCAAAAATTGCCGCATTGAATGGTGTGAGGCTCGTTTCGTTTCCTCGCAATCTTGGGCAAAGCGCGGCTCTTTTTGCGGGTCTCCAAGCGGCCACCGGCGAGATCATTGCGATGATGGATGGAGATGGACAGAATGATCCGGCCGATATTCCCCGTCTTGTCGCTGCCTTGGAGCATGCAGATGTGGCCTATGGTTTCAGGGCTGTTCGTCGGGATGATTGGAAGCGCCGGATGGCCTCGCGCTTTGCAAACGCTGTTCGAAGAAAGGCTCTGGGTGATCGTGCCACGGATACTGGTTGCTCTCTGAAGGTCATTAAGCGTGAGCATGTCCAGCTGTTGATTCCTTTTAACGGTCTCCATCGATATCCACCTGCTCTTTTTGAGCGGGCAGGCCTCAAGTTTTCGGAGATTCCAGTTGGGCACCGCCCCAGAAAAACAGGTGTCTCCAAATACACCATCAATGGCCGTGCGCTCCGAGGGCTCATAGATCTGGTCGGAGTGCGTTGGATTATGACACGAATGATTATTTGGCCATTGGAGCTTAAAAAATGAGTTTTTTTTCACTATTGCACACAGAAGTTGTTTCCTTTTTCAATATCCCCCTCGGTCATTTTTGGGGTATCTCGTTGGACTCTGGGAAATTGGTAGGTTATTTAGGAGCTGCGCTTTTTTCTGCCCGTTGGCTTTTGCAGATGGGTGCCTCAAAAATATCGGGGAAGCCCGTGCTCCCACGCCTCTTTTGGTATGTGAGCATCGCTGGAAGCTTTTGCCTTCTCAGCTATTTCACTTTCGGTAAAAATGACTCCGTTGGGATACTTTCAAACCTCTTCCCTATGTCGGTGGCTATTTACAATTTGTATTTAGATTTCAGCCATAGAAAAAATTTGAAATGACTGAAAATCAGAATTCTACTTTGCTGGTCCGCTGGCCCATATTGGTGGCCTTTGTTTTTCTTGGGTTGAGCTTGATTTTATTCGGACGGAATTTAGATTTTTATCTGTATGCGCATCCAGATGAACCTAATAAGGCCGCGCAGATCACGAAAAACGAATACAATTTTCATCACCCGATGCTGATGATCCGAACGGCGAGAATTGTTGCGGATTTTTCCGGAAAAGCGGCGGATTTTACATTTGTGATGCTTGCTGGACGTTGGGCAAGTGTTATTTACGCTTCATTGGCAGTGTTTCTTTTTGTTCTCATCAATGGTCGCCTCCATGGGCCGTTGGTAGCCGTGGCCACGGGGATTTTCCTGATCTCCAACCCACACCTTTTTGACCTTGCTCATTATTTCAAAGAGGATCCCTGCCTGCTGTTTGGTGTGGCTTTGGCTTTGTTTGCCATGCTTCTTTACTCAGAGAAGCCCAGAGCTTTAGAGGCTGGATTTGTTGGTTTGGCATGTGCGGTGGCACTTTCTGCAAAGTATTCTGCAGGGATAGTCCTCCCATTCGCTGTTTACCTTTTGGTGGCTTATTCTCAAAACAAACCCAGGGATTTGGCGGTTGCGGCGGCGTGTTTTTGCGCGGGTGTGTTTTTGATCAATTTCCCAGCCTTTGAAGCACTTGCGAAGGCGTCTGGAAGTTTGGACCGGGAGATCGATTCTCTCACGGGCCAGTCAAAAATTTCGACACGCAGTGTGCCGCATGGAGTCTATTCAAACATTTACTGGCAATCCGCAACGCCCGTGTTGATTGGACTCCTCGGGGTGTATGCGTTCGATGTTTTCAAGAGGAGATTCCGGCTTGCTCCGATGGAGCGTGTGATGATTTTTCTTCCCATCTTGTATGTTGCTGTTCTTTCCTTTCTGCCTAAGACTCACCACAGGTATTTTCTTCCAGTCGCTGTGCTGTTGGCGTGTTTGAGTGCTGTTGGTTTGAAGAACATTCTCAAAATCCGCCACGGTTTTATCGTGGTGGTTGCCTTGATTTTACTATCCGTGGCGTGGCAAGCGCCGCGTTTATTTGCGGCTGATCGGGGGTTTGCCGACGATCATCGGAAGGAGCTCCTGGCTTTTATAGAAAAGGAAATCTCTGGCGAATCCAAGATTCTCCAAGATAAACGGGTTGAGGTTCCAAAGGCCGATGTTCGAAATCTCGAAAATCGTCCAATCCAATCTGGCGACACTCTCGAATCGTTGCGTGGAGAAGGGTTTACCCATATCATTGTGAGCAGTAAACACTATGGGCGATTCTTTTTAAAAAGCTCCAAGCCCACGAAGGGAAATGAAGAGGAGTTTGAGCAGATGAAAAACTTTTACGAGCGGCTATTCCAAGAAGGCAGGCTTCTCAAGGAATGGGACACTGGAGACAATCTCTACCTAGCACCGCCTTTCCGGGTTTATTCCATTCAGTCGAAAAATAAGGTGGAGCCTTAGTCGGAGAGCTTCAGGGCGTTGACGAAGCGTTTCCGAAAGGCAGCCCAAGAATACTCCGCAACTACTGTGTGACAACCATTCGCGCCTATTTCAGCGCAGCGAGAGGGGTTCTCTTGGAGCATATTTAGCAAGTTGGCAGCGCCCTGCACGTCGGTTCGTTCAACCAAAAATCCGTTGGTGCCTTCCTTTAATGGAAAACCGCAGTCTATGGTTGCGATCGTAGCAAGTCCGCAGGCAGCTCCCTCGAGAAGCGATTTGGCCATGCCTTCATTTCGGGACAGGAGAATTTGAGCATGGCATGTTGGGAGAATTTGAGCCAAGTCGGAGCGGAACCCCATCCAGCGAATGTTGGATTCCCGGGTTTCCTCGACCAAGTCGGCGACATCATCGTCGACCTGTCCAATCACCAAAAGTTCGGCATTCTGCAATGCAGCTGTTTTCCAAGCCTCGACGACTTGTCGAATGCCTTTGCGCTCTCCGACCCGGCCGCAGAAGACAAGGCGGAAAATCACCGTCCGAGCTTTTGGCGAAGGCCGATAGATGTCGGTATCAACACCGCGGCCGATGACGCAAAGTTTTTCGTTCGGAATGCCGTGCCCTTGGAAGCTCGCGCAGGAATTTTCTGAAGGGAGCAAAATGGCGTTGGCCAATGCGTATTCCTCATCCATCTCCTCGCGTGAAAATGCTGGCCAGCGCGAAGCCGCACTATCTGCGGTGGATCGACTCCAGTGCATGGAGTCGTGATTCAGATAACAGGAGGCTCCCAATCTTGTGCCGATGCGGAAACTTTGCAGCGCCCGGTCTCTCCAGCTGATAATTTTTGAATACCCTCCGCGCTTGGCGAGGCGTGCGCCCAAGGCCATGAAAAACCGTTTTTGAGCAGGGTAGTAGATGCTGCGTGGCAGCCAGGAGAGGGCATTTGCGGGCGTCCATTTCATGCCGTGGAATGTGACGCCCGGCATTCCAGGGTTTCCTCGACTGACCAGATCGACATGCAGACCAAGCTCGCCAAGAGCCTGCAGTTGCTGTCGGACGACGGCATCAATCCCGTGTCGGGTGAGTTTTCCTTCGTAAATGTAGAGAACCTTTTCCGGCATGAGGGCGTTCTTCAATCAGGTTTCGAAGGGTTCCATTTATTGCCGCTTTCATGGCCGAAAATTCGGGAGAACCCATTGCCATAGACCCAATCTCTGTTGCCTTTCGCCAGCCATGGCATCAGCAATGAGGCCGCCATCCAATCGGTGCGCGAGAACCAGCGGTAGTCATACATGAGGGCTTCCTTCTTCTTCTGGCGGCGCATGGCGTTTCCAATGAAAAGGTGGCTTCGCGAACCTGCTACCGTTGCCGGAACTTCGATTATCTGTGTGTTCAAAAATGCACCGAGTTTCTGGAAAAAATGTGGAAGGCCGAGGCAGAGTTCCTCATAGCCGATACCCAGAAAGGGGATTTGATTCTGAAGAAGGATGCTCCGGATTTTTGAATTTCCCCTCTGCCAGCGCAATCCGGCCTCGAGGCCGATCATCCAACCTGGGCGTGCCACTTTTTTTCGGGTTCGTTTGAGATCAACCGAGGAAACAACAGCCGAACGATAATCCCGGCACAAGTGGAGGGCTCGCAAGTCGATTTCAGAATAACGGGACAGCTCGGCAATCGGTTCGGCGTGCTTTGAGGAATCCACGGCCCAGGCATCCACGCCGAACACGCCCTGAAAAACGGAGAGCGCGAGATCATATCTTTGCTGCTGTCCGGCTCGTTTGACGGAATCAGCCTGGGCTAAAACTTGCGACCAGTATTCGCATTCCCGCAACTTGTTCCCACAGGAACAAAACTCCTGTGCGGCTTTTTCTGGTTCTTCTGCAAGGATCATCACTGCACGGTCGATGCCGCCCAAGCCGATGATCTCGGGTTGCTGGCCAAGAATGAGGCTGGAAACGGTGGATCCCGAGTGAGGAAGGCTTGCGATATAAAGGAGTTTGTAGCGATTCACGGGATTGTCTTGAGCCGACGGGCTCTCTAGACGCGGCATGGTCATTCTGGATTCCTCTCCTGTCAACCTTCGCGAATCTTGCCGTTAGGCGAGCGGCAAAGTAATAATCGTCTCCGTGTTTGCTAATCGTGAGAACCACAAGTTTGAAGCATGGAGGGCATTTCCCTCCTCAGCGGAGGTCTTCTTGCAACGCTGGGGCTTGGCTCTTTTGGTTCTTTTCGCGTTTCTCTACTATGGATCTTATTGCAATACCGGTCTTGTTCTGACAGGCGAAGGTGGGAGTAATGCGTTACTTGCTTCAAGGATTCTCGAAGGTTGGCGGCCGATCGTTGACATGTTTGTTGGCTACAATTTGCTGTGGTTTTACCCTATAGCGGGCCTGTTCAAAATCACAGGTCCTCATATGCTCGCGATGCAGATTTTTTTCATGAGTCTCAGCCTCATCACTGGCGCACTGGGGTTTCATCTTGTGAAAAAAACCACAGGGCAAGCGTGGTTGGCGCTGCTCGCTGGCGGGCTTATGATCCTTATGCCCGGCGCGATGTTCCGAAACTACATGGGATTCATAGGCACATTGGCGTCCTTCGCCTTGGTTTGTGGTTATGTAGTGCCCGCTCGCACCCATCTTCGACAGTGCCTTTGGATGGGATTCTGCGGTGCGGCATTGAGCGTTTGCTTTCTGATTCGCATCGAACCCTCTTTACTGATTGCAGTGGTCTGGATCGGGGTTGTGATTCTTTATCCGATTGGGATTCGCGGGGCATTTGTGCGGCGCCTGAAGGTGGTTGTTACAGGCACGGTTCTAGCACTGGTTGCTTTCGCTGCCGTGCACGCCCCCTTTGTTCTCCATGCTCATCAACGAGGGTTTGGTCGGGAATTTTTGAACCAGTATGTGCAGTTTTTTGGGCTTTTTCAGTGGGAGTTGAAGAAGGAGCTTCAAAAAGCTCGTGAAGCGGTTCGCTTGGAATTTGCGTATCCATCGGTGGGTGAAACTCTCAAGGCTGGATTGCCTCTTCCTGTTGCCACGGTCTCAGTCGCTTCCCAGAATAGTGAAAGTGCCGGTCGCGATGGCCGCCGTGGGCGGCCGGATTTAAATGAACTGATCAAGTGGAAGGGCTCGCCGTTTTTCACGCTTTCGATTTATTTTCCTGTAGTGGCATCCGCCATTTTGGCTTTTTCCGGAGGGCTGCTCTTTTTGTTTGGCATCAGACGGAATCATGAAAGGGGGAGATTCTTTGGGTTGCTTCTTCTCACGACGACCGGCGCTGCATTGAGTCTTTTTCCGCAGTATTTCTTTTTCCGTCCGGACAGCGTTCATCTGGCCGAATTCATGGTGCCGTTCTATCCCGCTTTGGCCTGCGCAGTTTTTACTGGATGGTGGATTTTTCAGAACTTTAGACCCCATACTGCAAGAGTGATTGGGCTGGTGTTTCCCGTCTTATGCGCATTCCAAGTGATAATCGCATTTAATGCCCTCTATGGCAGGGAGGGCTCGGGAAGTATTCGATTGGCAAGGGGGCGCACAGCCATGTTTCATGCCCCGGGTGGTATCGACTTCCGGGTAAAACCCGCTGAGCTGCGTGATTGGGAGGGGCTCCGCGATGCGCTGCTCCGGCACTCGATGCCTGGTGATTACCTGATCACTTTCCCGTATGTTCCGATCTTGAACATCATGGCACAGCGGCCCTCTTATCAGTTCAAGCTCTATGTGGACAACGCTACGGAGTCGGAGAATTTCTCGAAAAACGCGATAGCTGATTTTGAAAAAAACAAACCCGCTCTGGTGGTTATCAACAACCGCGATATCAACAAGACGGAGATATCACGCTTCAAAAACTGGGCGGCGCCTTTTTATCAACATATTGCAAATCAATATGTATTCGAAGGAGCCTATTTTGGGCGAATCGAGGTTTTTGTGAGGCCTGATCGTGCTCTTGCTTTTAAGAGAAACTCTTCAAATGAGTGAATTTTTATGCGAGACGAACTCAACAACCCTACATATGGAAATCGAGTGTTCAAGCAAGCTATTAGTTTGCAGTGGAACCCTGAAAAATCTTTAATTTGCGATTCTTGACATTTATAAAAGACTTCTCTTCTTCTATGGCTTACCTTTCTGTTGTTATTCCTTTCTTTAATGAGGCTGAATTGGTTGTGGAGGTCTTGCAGGAAGTCCGCAGCATTCTTCCAGATGCGGAGGTTATTGCTGTTGATGATGGAAGCACGGATGGCACTGGGAAAAAAATTTCCACTTTGGACTGGGTAAAGTTGATATCGCTTAAGAAAAATTGCGGTCAGAGTGCTGCAATGTATGCAGGAATGCGGAAAGCTAGCGGAGAGTTCATCGCCATGATGGATGGAGATGGGCAGAATGATCCGGCCGAGATTCCGAAACTTTTAGAGGCGATCAAGTCTGCGGATGTTGCATTTGGTGTTCGGAAGAATCGTCAGGATACGACATCCCGCCTCATCGCATCAAAAATAGCCAATGCGATTCGACGCTTTGCTCTTGGGGATACCGCAACCGACACCGGTTGTTCCCTTAAAATCATACGGCGCGAGCATGTTGCGTTATTAGTTCCTTTCAATGGTCTTCACCGCTATCTGCCAGCGTTTTTTCAGTATGCCGATCTTAGGACGGTCGAAGTGCCTGTAAATCATCGTCCCCGCAAAGCTGGCGAGTCTAAATATACCATTAAAGGCAGAGCTTTGCGTGGTATTTACGACCTTATAGGTGTGCGCTGGCTCTTGTCCCGCAAAATTGAATGGCCACGCGATCAAATTCCATGAGCCTCTTAATATCCCTATTCGATCAAATAAGTTCCCTTTTTAATATTCCGGTTGGCCAGTTCTGGAAGGTTAATGTAACGACCGGAAAGCTTGTTGGCTACTGCGGAGTCCTATTGTTTTCTGCGCGCTGGATCATTCAAATGGCGGCATCAAAAGTTTCGGGGAGACCAGTTTTGCCTCGTCTTTTTTGGTATATGAGCATAACGGGAAGTGTTTTACTTCTTCTCTATTTTATCTTTGGAAAAAACGATTCCGTCGGGATTCTGTCGAATCTCTTTCCTTTTGCAGTGTCACTCTATAATCTAGCCTTGGATTCAAATCACCGAAAGAATCTTACAAAAAAATGAGTCTCTCTGGAACAAGTTCTTTGTCAGCAAGGCCATGGCCTTGGATTCCTGCATTTATCCTTTTTGCTGTCTGCTTGGTTTGGTTCGGTCGCGATTTAGATTTTTCAGCATATGCCCATCCCGATGAGCGCAATAAAATAAATCAAATCGTTCAATCTTATTATAATTTCAACCATCCTTTGTTAATGTTGAATTCGGCTCGCTTGGTTGCAGCGCTTTCAGGAAAAACCGAAGATTTCGAGGCGGTAAAAATCATTGGACGATCTGTAAGTGTATTCTATGCATCAATTTCAGTTGGTATTCTTGCGCTGGTTATGGGGCGTTTCTACGGACGCCTAATTGGGGTTGCGGCAGGTTTGTTTGTTCTGACGAATCCCCATCTTTTTGAGCTTGCGCATTATTTCAAAGAGGAACCGACAGTTCTTTTCGGCATCAGTCTCACTCTTCTTTTCATGCTGCTTTATTCGGAAAGGCCAGGACCAGTGACGGCATTTCTTTGTGGCGCAGCTGCTGGTGTGGCATTTTCTGGAAAATATGCAGGAATTATTGTGATGCCATTCGCGGCTTATGTGGTTCTTGCTTTGTCGCAAAAAAAGTGGCGCGATGGCATATTGTTCATTATTGCATTTGGCATATTGTTCTTTTTGATAAATTTACCTTCTTTGCTTTCAATTAATCATGCTGTTGGAAGTTTGGATCGAGAGGTGGTTCGCCTCAGCGGTGCTCAACAGGAGGTTCAGAAAAAAATTCCACATGGAATTTATACTAACAGGTATTGGCAGAGCGCCACGCCCGTTTTGGCTGGCTTGCTTTTCGTTTATGCCTTTGGGATTTATCGGAGGAGATTCAGGCTGCAACCCTTTGAGTGGGCTCTTATGCTTATTCCAATTGTTTATTTCGTGGTCTTGTCGTTCATTCCAGTAACAAGCAATCGATACTTTTTACCTTGCGGAGTGTTGGCTGCTTGTCTCAGCGCTGCAGGATTAGGAGTTTTACTTCCCTTCAAGCATGGTCGCTTCCTGGCGTCTGCTTTAGTTATCATTTCCTTGGCTTGGCAGACTCCCAAGTTGATGGAGGAAAACAACGGCTTCAAATCGGATCACTTGGGAGAACTAAAAAATTATTTGGAGACGAAACTGCCTGCTGAGGCTGTGTTGCTTGTGGGAAAAGATGTAGCCATTCCGCTGCTCAAATCTCCCCGCATAAAATACCAACAAATCGAGCCCGGAGAAACATTAGAATCCCTGCGCCAAAAGGGGTCCACTCATATATTGGTTACTCCTCGCAATTACAAAAACTTTTTGAACCAAACCAAAAATCGCACGCGTTTTGTTGATTCGGATTTTGAGAAATTGAAATCTTTCTACGAATCTCTTTTTGCCCGCGCCACGATGCTTTATGATTGGAAGGAGGGGACAAACAATTGTTTGGCCAAGGCTATGACACTCTTTTCATTGCAGGAGTATGGCAGCCCCAAGTGAGAGTTGGTCGAAGAAGGGTTGGATTTCTTAAGACACCCGCATCCGAATTTGTTTGCGGAGGATGACTCCGAGGGCGGCGAAGAGGGTTAGGGTGGAGAGGATGAGGACGCTGGTGTTGAACCAGAGGATGCCGATCTTGAGGCCGAAGTATTCTTTGGTGGGGCCGAAGAAGACATTGAGGTGGCGGTTTTCGCGGTAGTCGCTTTGTTCCATTTCGGCTTTGGAGACGAGGTCGGTGATTTTTTGGTTCACATAGACCTGCTCGGCGGTGAGGCCGGTGCCGAATTTGGTGAAGCGGGAGGCTTTGAAGGGCTCGCCGGCGATGATGTCGTCGATGCGGCGGAGGGCGGCGCGGAGTTGGCCGGGAGTGGCTGCTTCGAGGCCGGATAGGAGGGCGAGGGTGTCTTTGAGATCCTCGAGGCGTTCCTCCTGCTCCGGCGAGGCGTTTCGCTGGCGGGCGAGTTGGTTGATCATCGACTGGATTTTTTCCTGCCGACTGGTGAGCGGGTTGAGCTTGGATTGCGCGAAGACGAGGGCTTCGTAGGACCAGCGGGTCGGCATGATCTCGCAGATGGGCGGGACTTGGAGGTCGCTCCGGGCGGGCATGGCGCTGTCCGGATGGCGGGTCACCCACTGCTGGATCGCATGGATGAAATCGAGGTTGCGATTCATTTCCTCATACTTGATGAGGGCGCCGCTGAGGATGATCTGGGGAATTAAAATCACCGGAATGATCAAAATCCCGGTCTTGCTTTGGCTCACGAGTGCCGAGATCACGAGACCTATCGCGGCGCCATTTGCCGCCGTGAGAAACATGGCCGTGAAGACGATCCAAAATCCGTCGCGCAGCGAGAGCAGGGCATTTCCGATGAGGGTGAACAACGCGCACTGGATGATGGCGAAGAAGCCGAGTGTCAGGACTTTTGCCAGGATGTAATAGCCGAGGTTCACATTGAGATTTCGCTCTCGCATGAGCACGGAGCGGTCGTGGATGATGTCGTCCACGCTGTTTGTGAGTCCCAGGAACATAGCCACAACGAGGGCCAGAAAAAGATAGGTTGGGATGTGGAAGGCCGAGGCAAAGTCGTAAACGGAACTCTCGGAATAACGCAGCACCATGCCGGTGAGCAGGGCGAGGAGTGGGGCTTCCAAAACGGTGGTGAGCAGGTTCGCCTTGTTGCGGAGTTTGCTCAGAAAAGCGCGTCGCAGGAGGATGCTGAATTGGCGGAAGTGTTCCTTCATGCGAAGCCTCTCGCGGCGGCGAGGGTCGGACGGCGGCGTGGCAGCGACTTCCTTGGGAGGGGATGGTTGCTGGACTTCCTTGAGCAGGCGGTGCGACTCGTATTTGTCGCGCCAGTAGTCTGGCGAGTAGCGGCGGGCAGGCACGAGTTGTCCCCGGTTGTTTTCCTCCAGAATGATGTCGCCGCCTAGGTCGCGGAGCGGTGTTTCCAGAACATCGAAGATGAATTCCGGGCGGGTTGTTCCGCACGACTCGCATCCGCCCGAAGAGGGAGTCGCCATCTGCCGGCTCTCGGCCTCGGCGAAGTAGCGGAGCGTTTCCTGCGGCGTTCCGAAAAAAACCAACTTCCCGCCGCGGTCGAGCACGAGCGCTTTGTGGAACATCTGGAAAATCCGCGAGGTCGGCTGGTGGATCGTCACCAGCACGATCTTGTTGTGCGACATGTCACGGATGATTTCCATGATGTGTTCGGAATCCTTCGAGCTGAGGCCGCTGGTGGGTTCATCAAAAAGGAAGATGTCCGCCGGGCTGACCATATCTAGGCCGATATTTAGCCGCTTGCGTTCGCCGCCGCTGAGGATTTTCTTTTCGGCCGAGCCGACGATGGAGGTGCGGCGCTCGTTGAGGCCGAGTTCGGCGAGTTTGCTGTCGATGCGACGGAGGCGCTCCCGGCGGCCGAGGTGGGGCGCGCGGATGGCTGCGGCATATTCCAGATTTTCCTCGATGGTGAGATGCTCGTCGAAGGCGTCGTATTGGGGAATGTAGGCTACATATTTCCTGAGGGATTCGTGGTTTTCGTAGAACGAGCGCTTGTTGAAAAGCACGCTGCCCTGGGATGGTTTGAATTGACCTGAAAGGGCGCGCAGGAGTGTGCTTTTGCCGCAGCCGCTGGCTCCCATCACGCAAACCATCTCGCCGCGTTCGACCGAGAAAGAGACGCCGTCGATGGCTACCGAGTTGTTGGCAAAGCGGCATACCAGATCGCGAACATCGAGTGTGCGGACGACATTTTTCTCTTCTTCGATGAGGCGCTCCGAGAAGTTGCAGCGGAGCACCTGGCCGGCATCAACGCGGATCGTGTCGCCATCCTCCAGCGGGCAGGAATTCCGCACTGGCACGCCGCGCACAATGATCGGCCGGTCGGCTTGCAGAACTTCCATCTGGCCGATTTTGCGGTCGTAGTCGCAGGAGATTTTTAGCAACACATCGCCGCCGGAGCCCGGCGCGAGAAGGATGTCGTCCTCCTCCAGGAGCCCGGGATTGTTCGAAACAAGGTATTCGCTTTTGGAAGCCTTGAGGAGGAAGCGCCCGCCGTAGGATCGGGCTCGCAGGCGGAGATAGTCGAGGTCGAGTTCACTGTCGTCGTGGAAAATGATTTTGTCCTCCAGCGTGGCGGTGACCTCGCGACCGACATCGAGACGGATGCCATTGAGAACGGCGTCCACATTTTTGAGCGCCTTCACGCGCACCCTCAATCCAAAGGCGACCTGCAGGCACGAGTCGCGCGAGCGGTTTTTTTCCAGAGTGACTTCGTCTTCCTTGTCCACCGCGACGAAGATTTCCGGGAGGGTCACATTTTTCTTGGCGTTGAAGTAGAAAATGAGGTCCGCGTAGGCGAGCACGACATCATCGATAAGCACGCGCTGCCCGGGGTAGAGGCGTGCAAAGCTGCCGGGTTCCAAGGCGCGGCCTTGCACGATGAGGGTGCGACCGCTGAGGTTTTTGATAATGACGAGGTCGCCGTAGCGGTAGGTGTTCAGGCGCTCGTTGGGCGCGAAGTCGGCGAGCACGACATCATTGTTTTCCTTGAAGCCGAAGCTCACCATTTCGAGAGGCGAAGCGCCGGAGCTGTAGATCGAGGTGTCGGTTTTGTCGTCGGCGTTGAGTTGGTAAACGATGTCGATCGCTTGCGAGGCCATGCCGAGGCGCGACATGAATTCGTAGTAGGCCACGACCGCTTCGCTTTTGAGCCCGGCACGCGCAATGAGGTCGTAAAGCTGAACGCCGAGAAGGATTTTGCGTTCGTCACTCAGGCGGCCGGCCAGGCTTTGAGCCATGGCGTCGAGATCCTGCTTTTGCTGCAGCGCATTGCGGAACAACTCGCGGAGCTCGGAGTAAACAGCATCAGGGTAATCATAGCGCAGAAAGCCAAGGCTCGAATCGATTTCCTCCTCGAGCAATTCACCATCCACTCGGGAGAAGGCCGCAAGCACCTGAATCAGCGTGGGCAGGAGATTCGGTCCCTCCGTGACAGTGCGTGGCTTGCGCTGGATCCGGCGGAGGATGTGCCTACATTTCGCCTGGAGGCGGGCGGCGAGTCGAAGCGCGCCCTCGAGTCGGCTTTGCACGCCACCCGGGCTCGCTGGAGATGAGGCAGGTTCCACTCTGCGAGACCTTAGCGTCCGCCTCGATCCAATGCAATGCGCCGCTCCACCGGGTGTGCGGAAAATTGACACTCCCGCGCAAACCCGCTTTGCTCTGCGCCAATGACCCGCCTTACCCTGCTCTCCAGCTTGGTTCTTTTGACCCTCTTGGCAGGCTGCTCCGCTCCGGAAGGCCCTGCCACCCGCTTGCCGAAGGCCAATGTGCTGCCTCTTGCGCTCGACGATTCCTACCAGTTCCGTAAAATCCTGACCTCGTCCTTCGATCCAGAGTATGTCGAGACCGAGACGAAGAATGACATGCTCACCTTCGAGCGCGCCCGCCGCTCGTTTGGCGCGGTGGATTCCACCGAGATGGCCCAGCGCTACGGAAACTACTACACGATTTTCTGGCGCAATTCGACGCGGTCGGATGTGACCCTCCGCTTGGAATACCGCCAGGCCGGGCTTGGGAATTTCGTTATGGCAAAGGAGCGCTTTTATCCCGACACGGCGGGTTCTCACCGGTCGACATTTGAGGTCACGGGGGACGAATTTTCAGAAAATGGACGCGTCACCGCCTGGCGCGTCTTGTTGATCGTCGAGAACCGCATTGTGGCGCTGAGCCAGTCCTATATGTGGAGGTAGTAGCGGTTTGACATTCCGTTTCCATCGGCCTTAAATTTCACCAGCATTTGTGAGCAAATCATCATCCATCCTCGTCGGCAGTGAAAATGGCACTGTTTGGATGAAACTTGAAGGTCGCGGCACTTTTGAGAATTCGAAGTGCGTGAAGGAATTTGTGCAGCGCATGATTTCCAAGGGTCACAACGATTTCGTTCTCGATCTCGAGAAGTGCGAACTCATGGATTCGACCTTCATGGGCACGCTGGCTTCAGTGGCTTTCAGTCTTCGTGATTTGGAAAGCGGACTGCTCCGCGTGGTGAGAGCGAACACCCGCAATTTCTCTCTTCTTGAAGGCCTCGGTTTGGATCACCTCTTTCAAGTCGAGCCCGAGCCCTCCCCTTCGTTGCCGCCGGCCCTTCACAAGGCTGGTATCCAAGGCTCCGCGCCAGATGAGCAAAGGCTCACCATCCTTGAGGCCCACGAGGCTCTGATCGATGCCGACCCGCGAAATGCAGTCCGTTTTCAGGATGTCATCGAGTATCTGCGGCAGGAAATTGCGGAAGGCAGGCCGGAAGGATCGCATTAATCTCTCTTGATTGCAGGGGCGGCTTTCGGGAAGGTATTCCTCTCAATCCTTCATGTGGACGATTCTCATTTCCGCTCTCGGCGCTTTGTTGCTCGCCGGAATCGTTTTTGCCGTGCTCAAAAGCCGGACCAAGGCGCGGGGGTTGGAGCGGCGGCTTCAGGAGTTGCAGAAGGAGGAGGACAGGGTTTTCGATTTTCTGCATGCCATCGGGGCCGCCTTCTCGGAGGGCGTTCGCAGCTCGGAATTGCACCGGCTCATCGTGGAGAGTTCGCAGCGGATTCTGGATGCCCAAGCGGGAGCCCTTTATCTCACAAATAAAAACGACACCGCGCTCACTCCGGCATTCATCACAAGTGGATGCCCCCCGCTGGTTGAAATCCCCCACCACATACTCACCCAAGCAGGGTCGAATCCCGCTGTGATCGAAAGTTTTCTCCAACTCCAACCCGTGGGCAAGGATGCCGCTGGACTCCTACCCGAGTGCTGGAAAAACGGCGCCACACGCTTGATCTCAGCGGCCAGCGATACCCAACTCCCCGCGCATTCCGCGATTCTGGGGCCGCTCGTTTACAGACACCGCACGATTGGTGTCATGGCTTTGATCAATCCCATGTCGGGATCCGCCTTTGAGGAGAAGGACCTCAAGGTCTTTCGCGCTCTCGCCGAGCAAAGCGCCTTCGCGCTTTACAACGAAGCGATCTATCTCGAGGCGGGCGAAAAAAAACTCCTCGACCGCGATTTGGAAATCGCCCGCGACATCCAGCGCATTCTCCTGCCAGAGTCGGATCCCGTTTTTCCCGGCTACGAACTCAGCGCCGTGAGCCTCGCCGCGCGGCATGTGAGCGGGGATTATTTCGACTACATCCCGCTCGGCCCCGACCGTCTTGGTGTGGCCATCGCCGATGTTTCCGGCAAAGGTGTTCCTGCTTCGCTCATCATGGCCATGTGCCGCGGGGTGTTGCGCCGCGAGGCCACGGCTTCCGCCGCCGCTTCGGATGTCCTCCGGCGGGTGAATTCCCAACTCTACCCCGACATCAAAGAGGACATGTTTATCAGCATGGCCTACCTCATTCTCGACGGCGCAGCCGGGCGGGTCACGCTCGCCCGGGCCGGGCACGATGCCCCGTTGCTCTATCGCGCGGCCACAGGCACCGTTGAAAAACTCAGCCCCAAAGGCATGGCCCTCGGGATTGACAGCGGCGAGGTCTTCAATAGAGTTTGCGCCGATTTGAGTCTTGTGATGGAGACCGGTGACTGCATTTTGCTCTACACCGACGGTGCCACGGAAGCCATGAATCACGAGGGTCTTGAATACGGTATTGAACGCCTGATCAAAGCCCTCCGCGCCAGCGCACCGCACGGGGCGGCTGGCGTCGTCCGGCATGTCGCGGAGGATGTCAAAAACCTCACCGGTGCCGACTTCAAGCACGACGACTTCACACTCATCGCCATATCAAAAAAATGAACACTTCCAACGAATCCGATCCCCTTGACGACCAAGTGATGGAGGCCGCACCCGATGCGACGCCCGATGGCGAAATCGCCGATGTGGATTTCCAAGCCGAGGCCGCAAAGCTCAAGGACCTCGCGCTCCGCGCCCGCGCGGACCTCGACAATTTCCGCAAGCGCTCGCTTCGCGAAAAAGAGGACGCCATCCGCTATGCGAACAATGGCCTGCTCGAAAAACTGCTCCCCGTCATCGATAATTTCGAGCTCGGTCTCGATGCCGCCCGCAACGCGACCGATGCCGCCTCTGTTCTTCAAGGGATGTCCATGGTCCAACGACAGCTCCAGGATTTCATCCGCAGTCAGGGACTCGAGGAAGTGCCGGCCGATGGCGAGGCGTTTGATCCCAACAAGCACGATGCCGTGTCTCAGGAGTTCAGCGCCGAGGTGCCGGAAGGCCAAGTGATCCGCCAGGTCCGCAAAGGCTACAAGCTCAAGGACCGCCTCCTCCGCGCCGCATCCGTCATTGTTTCCAAGGGCGCACAATGAGCAAAAAGCGGGACTACTACGAGGTGCTCGGCGTCGATCGCAATATCGGCGAGGAGGACCTGAAGCGCGCCTACCGCAAGCTGGCTGTCAAATACCATCCGGACAAAAACCCGGGTGATCACGAGGCGGAAGAGAAATTCAAAGAACTCGGCGAGGCCTACGAGGCCCTCAGCGATCCGAACAAGCGCGCCGCCTACGACCGCTACGGTCATGCTGCCTTTCAAAACGGCATGGGCGGTGGCGGCGGTGGATTCCATGATCCCTTCGATCTCTTCCGTGAGGTCTTCAGCGGCGGCGGTGGCGGCGGGGTGTTTGAGCAATTTTTCGGCGGAGGCGGAGGAGTGGATTCTTCCGGACGCCAGCGCGGATCCGATCTTCGCTACGACCTGCAGATCACGCTCGAGGAGGCCGCCAAAGGTTGCGAGAAGGAAATCGAAATTCGTAAACTCGACGCCTGCGAGCCTTGCACCGGCTCCGGCGCGCAGAAAGGCAGCAAAGCCGTTACCTGCCCGACCTGCCGAGGCCGTGGCCAAGTCGTCGCCTCGCGTGGCTTTTTCCAAGTCGCGCAGACATGCCCCGCCTGCCACGGATCGGGACGCATCATCGAAAAACCCTGCCCGTCCTGCCAAGGCGAGGGCCGGGTCGAAAAAACCAGCCGCGTTAAAATCAAAATCCCTGCCGGCATCGACAGCGACTCTCGCCTGCGCAGCACGGGTGGGGGCGAGGCCGGCCTTCGCGGCGGGGCCTCCGGCGACCTCTATGTGGTCGTTCACATCAAGGAGCATGAAGTTTTCACCCGCAATGGCATGGATCTCGCCTGCGAGGTGCCGATTCCCTTCACCACAGCAGCGCTGGGTGGCGAAATCCGCGTGCCGACTTTGGATGGCGCCGTGAGTCTCAAAATCCCCGCCGGCACGCAGAGCGGATCCACCTTCCGCATTCGCGGTCTCGGAATGCCCGCGCTTCAAGGCTTGGCGAAGGGTGACATTCTCACCTATGTGCAGGTCGAGGTTCCTACGCGCCTCGATTCTGGACAGCGCGAAGCCCTCGAGCGTTTCGCCGAGCTGTGCGGCGAGGAGAACAACCCGATCCACACCAGTTTCTACGACCGCATCAAGTCGTTCTTCGCCTGATGTCATGATCCTTTCCGCCGCCCAGATGCTCGAAGCGGAGAAGATCGCCTTCTCCGCCGGAGCCACGGCGGAGGGCCTCATGGAAATCGCCGGCCGCGAAGCAGCCCGCCTCGTGCGCCAGTTTCATCCGAAGCCCGGCCGGTGTGTGGTGTTTTTTGGAAAAGGCCACAACGGCGGCGACGCGCTCGTTGTCGCCCGCTATCTCGCCGAGGCCGGCTGGTCTATAGAGCTCCAAAAGACTTTCCCCGATTCCGACCTCGCTCCGCTCACTGCGAAACAACTCAGCCGCATCTGGAAAACTCGTCCCGAAGTCGCCGGACCGCTCGTTGTTCTGGATGGCCTTCTCGGCATCGGCGCCTCCGACGAACCCCGCGACCCCGTCGCCAGCGCGATTCGCCGCATCAATACCCTGCGCGCCACCGAAGCCGCATGGGTTCTGGCGTTGGACATCCCCAGCGGCCTCGGGTCCGAAGTCTGCGTGCAGGCAGACGCCACCGCCGCCATGGGCTTCGCCAAAACCCAACTCGTGGCGGATGCCGCCACGCACTTCGTCGGCAGGTTGGCTGTGATTCCCCTGCCAGGCGTGCATGCGCCTTCGGATGCCGACAAGGCCGAGGTTCTTCAAGCCACCGATCTCCGCAGCCTTCTTCCTCCGCGCGGCTTCGATATGCACAAGGGTCAATGCGGCCGAGTCGCCGTGATCGCTGGCAGCCAAAAATACCCCGGCGCCGCCCGCCTCTGCTCAGCCGCTGCTGTGAAAGCTGGCGCCGGGCTGGTGACCCTCTTTGTTCCCCCGGATATCGCCCCCGTCCTCTCTTCCGCCGTCATTCCAGAGGTGATGGTCAGTCCCGTGTCCGACTTGCGGGAAATCCTCGATCAAAAATTCGACGCCGTCGCCATCGGCCCCGGGCTCGGACGCGAGCGCGACGAAATGGCCCGCGCCTTCCTTTCCGAATGCACCGCGCCCTGCGTCATCGACGCCGATGCGCTGAATGCCATTTCCCTCGACCCCTCCTGTCTGAAAATCAACCCCGCCCAGCGCCTCCTCACGCCTCACCCCCTCGAGATGGAGCGCCTCTTCCCGCAAAATTCGCGCGCCCGCCGCCAGTGGCTCGAGGACTTTGTGGCCGAGTATCCCGTCACGCTCCTGCTCAAAGGCGCCCGCACCCTCATCGGCGAACGCGGAACCCCGCCCGCCTACAACAGCACCGGCCATCCCGGCATGGCCACCGGCGGCATGGGCGATGTCCTCACAGGCGTCGCCGCCGCACTCCTCGCCCAAGGCAAAACACCCCTCCAATCCGCAAAACTCGCCGCCTGGCTCTGCGGACACGCCGCCGAACTCGCCCTCCGCAACGGCCCCGCCTCGCAAGAATCCCTCACCGCCTCCGACATCCCCACCCACCTCGGCCCCGCCTTCAACCACCTCCGCGCCGGAGCCCTCTGATCAAACCAAATTCTAAACCCGCTGCGCCTGGAACGCCGATGTCCTCATCGGCTTAACGCCCCATAAAAATGACGCCGCAGCCTCTCTGCTGGGGCAACAATCCAGCGGTTGACAACTTTGGGGATTTTGACAAATTTTGGGGTATGAACAGACTCACCATTGAGATTGAAGCGGAGCAGCATCGGCAAATCAAAACCCTCGCCACCTTCGCTGGCATGACGATCAAAGAATTCATTCTCTCTAAAACGCTCACCCCATCGAGCGCGCAGCCCCAGCAATCCGAAGACACGACCGCCCGACTGTTGAGTTCACCGAAAAATGCCAAACGCCTTCGTGAAGCCATCACTTCTAAAACCCCTCAGCACTTGATCTTTGAAACGACGGAGGATTTGAAGCGTGCGCTTGGAATTTAGGCAGCAGGCCTTCGAGGACTTGCAATATTGGGTTCAGATGAATCCTAAGGTAGCCAAGCGGCTGCTGCGATTGATTGAAGAAGCCAAACGGAATCCTTTCGGAGCAGCAGGCAAACCAGAGCCACTGAGAGGAGAGCTTTCTGGATGGTGGTCAAAGCGAATCGATCAGGAGCATAGGCTGATCTATCGAGTTGAGGGAGACAGTTTGATCGTAGCTCAGGCGAAAGGGCACTACGATGATTGAATTTCGCCCGCTACAACGACTCCTGGTCAAAAGATAAAATCACGCACAACCTCGGACATCACCGCTCGACTCTCCCCGAAATCCAGCACCGCCTGCAAAAAAGTGAAACGGCGGACTGGATACTTTACCGAACCGCTTCACAATCCCGCCTGCTTTTTGCTTTCGCGCGCGGTTTTGTATTTGCCCTTGGTTTTTGAAACAGGCGGCACAGGCTCTTCCGCTTGGGATTCCGACAGGAGTGTCGCCTTCTCTTCATCGCGCATGGCGCGGCGCAGGGCATCCGAGACCACGCTGGTAAATGTCGGATTGGCGGCGGGTTCCGCTTCCAAGATGGCGGCGATCTTGCCTTTCACCCAAGCGTGAATCTCCGGCGGCAGCGATACATTCGCGGTAATGGTCTTTCTCGGCACAAAACAAAAATAGCACACGCAACAAAAGTGTTGCAAGGCGCGTTCCTCAGAAAAGCCCGCGAAAAAGCCACTTTTTAATACCCCCTCAAAAAGTAATTGCCACCAGTAATGCGTGTGGCACACTTGGCATCTGTGCGCAAAAACAAGGCCATCAATCTCTCTTTGTCGCCCGATCTTTGGGAATGGATTCGCAAAAAAGCCGACAACAACGGCCTCCGCATCCCCACAAGCCGCGTCATCGCCCATCTGCTTTTTCAGGTCATCGAGAAGGAGAAACAGGAGGTCGGTTCATCAAAGGCACATCTTCAAAGCACGCGATAAATGAAATCTCTGAAACAAACTTTAACCCCACGGACCGGCTTTGATGACAATACGGAGTCAGTCGAGTCATTGGGATCGCTGATGCGGGGCAGTCTTCAGCCCAACTGGCTTGAGGTGAACTATCCAACCAAAAACCTCCAGACTGTTGTGGAGACCGTGTTCAGCCGACTCGACGGGAGCACCGGCACAGTGGGATTTCATCTCGCCCAATCAATGGGGGGCGGCAAAACGCACACGCTTCTTTGCCTTGGGCTTCTTTGCAAAAATCCCCAACTCTTGTCGGGATACTTTCCAGCGGTGCAGGTTTTTGACAAACGAGCCGCAAAGGTCGTTTGCGTCGATGGTCGCTTGAACCATCCGAACGGCATCTGGGGCACGATTGCGGAACAATTGGGTAAGAAAGACCAATTCAGCGCCTTCTATTCGCCCCTCAAAGCTCCTGACCCAGACCAATGGCGCGCTCTTTTGAATGGCGAGCGTGTTCTCATCCTTATCGATGAGCTTCCCTACTACCTTGATGGAGCCCTTGCGACGACCGTCGGGAATAGTGACCTCTGCACCGTTTCCCAGCATGCGCTGACCAATCTCTTTCTGGCCTGCGCGGATTCACAGGAAACCCGGCAGGTCGCGATTGTGATGACCGACTTGAATGCAGAGGCCTACCCGGACGGCTCCCAGACGATTCAGAATGTGACCACTCAGGTGCTGCTCACGCTGGGCAGTGAGGGCGAGAAGGTTCTCGAGACCCTTCAACCCGTGGAGCTGGAGACCAACGACCTCTACCACATCCTGCGCCGCCGGCTTTTCCAGAACGACCCCGACCCGGCTCATGTGGAGGAGGTGGCGAACGCCTACCGAGAGGCCCTTCGGAAGGCCGCATCGAACAACTACTGCACCGGGGATCCGACCACGCTTGCGAACGACATCAAGGAGACCTACCCGTTTAGTCCAGCCATCAAGCACCTTGCCGCGCGGTTCCGCGAGAACTCAGGCTTTCAGCAGACACGCGGGATGCTTCGCCTCTTCTCGCGCGTCGTGAAGCACCTCTACGACTCAGAAGAGGCGGAAAATTCGCATCTGATCGGGCCGGAGCATCTCGATCTCTCAAACAGGGCGATTCGAGATCAGGTCAAAAAAATCCACACCGGCATCCAAAACGCCATCTCCAAAGACTTCCACCAAGACGGCGGCACGGCGAATCTGCAGCAGGTTCCCGAAGTCGGAGACTCGAGCAAGAAGGATTTGATCGACGCGGCGCGCATCGTTCTCTTCGCATCACTTTCCCACAAGGAGGCCGAACTGGGTCTCACTCCACCACAACTCGGCACTTGGTATGCCTCGCCGAGCCGAGATATCTCGCGATTCCCGGCAATTTGGCAAAAGCTCGAGGACACCTGCGACTACCTGCACCGCACCGATCCCGATAACAAACTCCTCTTCCGCCAGAATGAAAACATCCTCGTGTGGGTGCGACGCCGCGCGGCGGAGATTTCCGAGGCCACGGTTCAGAAGCGCCTTGGTGAAAAGCTGGTGGAACTCTTCAAACCGGAGTCGGGAAGCGTTTACCAGCGTGTCGAAGCATTCCCGAACATCGCCGACCTCGTCCTCGACAAGGATCGCACCACACTAGTGATCCTGACGCCCCAGCGGGTTGGCTCCCTGCCACAGGACGCACAGGATTTCTGGAAGGGACAGCGATACAAAAACCGGCTCATCTACCTCACCGGCCTCAAAGGTGGCTTTGCAGACACCACCGAACACACGCGCAAAATGATCGCTGCCAAAGAGGGACTCGAGCGCAAGGACATCGGAGCCACCGAACGCCGCATGCTCGAGGAGCAACTCGAGCGCGCCATGTCGGCCTTCCGGAGTTCAATGATCAATTGCTTCGATACCGTCTTCCTGCCGATCGATGACAACGGCTTCGACCGTGTTTCTTTCCAGATGAGTTATACGGACGACAGCTACAAAGGCGCTCGGGAAGTCACAACTGTTGCCAGCAGCACAGGCAAATTCCTCCCATGGGATGAGTCGAATGTTGTCTCCAGCAAGGAATACGCCGAGGCAACCCTCTTCGACAACCGCGTCATGCGGTGGTCGGATGTGAAGGAAAACGCCGCCACTCGCCCGGCATGGGTCATGACGACCACCACTTGGCTGGATGAACTCAAGCTGGCATGCGTCTCCAGCGACTGGTGGAGGGATGTCGGAGCCGACCAGGTCGAGCACGGACCCTTCGAGCGCAAGACCTCGCTCAGCTTGATTCCGATGGGACAACGCGAGGGAAAGGCGAAAATCTCGCTCCGCCCCACACCCCAAGATGCTGTCGTGCGATGGTGCACTGGCCATGTCTTCGATTCGTCGAAGGCGCAGACAGTCCAAGACCTCACCTCTTTTGAAACCACCGAACTGAAATGCGTGTTCCGGTGCGAGGATGCGGCTGGACAGTGGACGACCGGAGACGATGTCACTTGGTCGGGCAAGCCGGAACTCAAGCGCGGGTCGAATCAGCGCCCGCTCGAGTTTCAATCCACCCACCAGGCTGAAATCTACTACACGACCGACGGAAGCAAACCAGAACCCGGCAAGTCGCCGAAATACATCGGTCCCGTGAGCGCACCGGAGGGCAGTTCGATCATACAAGCGGTTGCTGTCAGCGAGGGCATCACTTCCGAGGTAATGAGTGTGCGCGTTTCGATCGAGGGCCAACCACGACGGCAGGGCAAGGTCCGCTATCGCCAAACAAATCTGAACATCAAAGGGGCCGCTCAAATCTCCGCCGCCATGAACCATCTTGCCGCCGCAGGGGCCCTCATCGAGTCGGCCACCACCCGCCTTGTCCTCCAAAACGGCGGGGCGATGGAAATTCAACTCCAAGAAGCCTCTTTCACTCCAGTCGCCTTCAAGTCGCAGGTGGACGCCGTGGTCACAGCCCTGCCTCCTCCCGGAGAAAAAGGAGACGAGCGCCTACTTGAGCTTTTCCAAATCCTCTTCCCGAGCTTTGAGGCCTTCGAGGCATGGAAAACGGCGCAGGAGGTGCGCGGATTCCGCGAGACAGACCTCGTTTATGTCGACTAAACCACGCTTCGAGGGGTTCGCCTACTGCCCTGAGCTTCGCCGCCACCATATCTTCGTCGATGTTCCATCCCGACTCGATGACGAGGTGGTGATTGTCGAGGATGTCTCCGACAAGGAGACCCCGCGTGAGAAGGCCCGGATTCCCCTGCGCTTTTTCGAGATGATTCAGACGCCCATCGCCTCCCACTTCAACCAGCGCATCTCGGATAACGAGGAACTCAAAAACTGCCCGCGGGCCCGCTTTGTGCGCGGCAAGCGCATGCCCTTGGATCTCCTACTTGGACGCGAGCTTCTGGTTCTCTCTTGGGCGATCGAGCCTTGGGAACGCCCTGCCCAAGCCGATCCTGTCGTGCTTCATATTCCCAAGGCCCTGGAAGCATGGTTGGGCATGCCGCCGGAGGAACGCTGGACCCTCTACCGCCTAACCAATGCGAAATCCGGCCACCTTTCCGATTCGGGCAAAGGCTGGCGTCGCTCCCTGCGCTACGGACTCTGCGGTGAGATTGGCAGCCCCTCCTCCACGAACACCCCGGCCCCGCGAAAAAAAAAAGCCCTGACGCCCAGCCGGGCCTCTTTCCATCTGAACCGCCCGCCCAGCCTGAGTTGTTCTGAGTCCACCACCTGACCTCCCGCCCCTCTTCCATGAAGTCCTTTATAGAAACCCAATTCCCGATCGCCCAGCTCTCCGCCGAATGCTTCAAGGAGCGAAAGGCGGGAGCCAGCCAGACACTCACCGGTCTGGGCAAGTGGTGGGGCCGCAAGCCGCTCATTCTCGTTCGCGCCACTCTCCTCGGCCTTCTGATGCCAGCTTCAGGCGATCTCGATCGCGACCGGCGGATTTTTCTGAAAATCCTCACGATGGACGACGATGGCGTCTGGCAACGCTGCAAGGGAGACATTCCTGTGGCCGAGTGGAAAAATGCCGCGCCACCAGATTTGCGGGAAAAATACTTCGGCAAGAAAGGATTCAAGTCAGGGCTTTCCAAGGAGGAAAAAGACGAGGCCTTGGATGAGATTTGGGAGGCCTTGGAACCGGCCGAACAAGACGCCCTCGATGCCAAGCGCCACCGCGACATCCCGCGCTCCGAGTTCGACCGCCTACCCTACGCCCAGCGCATCCGCTCCTGCGACCGACCCGAGAATATCGACGGTCCATCCGCCGCCGCATGGGCCGAGATCAACGCCCACCTCGGAACCTCGGCCTCCTCGCTTCAGGAACTATTTGCCGAACTCTCGACCAAGCGCTTCGGCGATCGCGCCAAAGTGGGCGATTGCTTCTGCGGCGGCGGCTCGATTCCGTTTGAGGCCGCCCGGCTTGGCCTCGACGCCTATGCCTCGGATTTGAATCCCATCGCCTGCCTGCTCACTTGGGGTGCTCTCAATATCGTAGGCGGCGGCCCCGCGAAAGTCGCCGAGGTGCGAGCCGAGCAGGAACGCATTTACCAAGCCGTCGAGAGCCAAATCGAGGAATGGGGCATCGAACGCAGTGAGGAGGGCTGGCGCGCCGAGTATTACCTGCACTGCGTCGAAGTTCGGATGCCCGATGGCTGGCGCGTGCCCCTCGCTCCGACCTGGGTCATCGGCAAAAAAACAAATACCATTGTTGAACTCGTTCCAGACCACGCCCAAAAACGCTTCGACTTCTGCGTGAAAATAGATGCCTCCCCGCAGGAGGTCGCCGCTGCCGAAAAGGGCACCATCTCCGACAGTGTCATCACCAACCCGGTCACCGGAGCCTCTGTGAAACTCTCGGTCATACGCGGGGACCGCAAGGAGGTCATAGGAGCAAACGATCGAGGCAAAAAAATCAAAGAAACCCGTAATAACTTGCGCCTCTGGGAGGCTTCGGATTGGAAACCCCGCCCAGACGATTTTTATCAGAACCGCCTTTACGCCATTCGCTGGAGAAACGATTCTGGAAAAGCTTTCTACCGCAAACCCACTCCCTTTGATCTCGCCAACGAGGCCAAGGTTGATTCGCTCCTATCAGAAAGGTTCTCCGAGTGGCAGCGACTCGGACACATCCCGTCCATGAAAATTGAACCGGGTGTCGAAACAACAAGGCTTCAGCGCGAGCGCGGGTGGGCTTATTGGCATCAGCTTTTCACGCCGAGGCAGTTGCTTGTGAATGGGCTGCTAAATTTTTTTTACAAACAATCTTATTCGCTAATTTTTAATGGCCAAGTGATTCCACATAATGTTTCGCTTTGCAATTGGCGAGGTCCTGCAGGAGCAGAAGCTCCTGGCCATGCATTTGCGAGCCAAGCTTTAAATCCATTGATGAATTGGCCTGCAAGATCCTCATTAACATTAGCCAAATCATACTTTGAGCCGGGCGCATCTCCGATAGTTGCAAAAAATCAGTTCCACAGGAACTCCAGGGTGTCGTTTTTGAGCGCGACGTCGATGGCGAGCATGTGAGCCAGACCACGAGGAGACCAAAACTGGCCGCGACGTTT
>JBILWM010000160.1:0-3657 GCA_044369905.1 Terrimicrobiaceae bacterium
TGGCGGAGGGTTCGTCCAGGAGCAGAAGCTCCGGTTTTTGAAGGAGGGCCGCCGCCACAAGGATGCGCTGAAACTGACCGCCGGAAAGGGTTCCCAAGCGCTGCCCGAGCAGGTCGGCGACATGCAGACGCTCGAGCGTGTCGGTGATTTCCCGTTTTTGTTTTCGACCTACTCCGCCGCACCAGAAAAACCTCGCTGGGTGGTTGACGGTGAGAAATTCCCCCACGGTGATGGGAAATGAGGTGTCGTAAGTGAGGTGCTGCGGCACATAGCCGATGCGAAGAGCGCCAGAGGGCTTGAGCACGCGTCCGGCGGTTGGCGGAACAAGCCCCAGAATCGCTTTGAACAAGGTGGACTTGCCGCCGCCGTTCGGGCCGATGATTCCAACCATGTCACCCTGGTGGACATCGAGGTCGAAATCACGCAAGGCCCAGTGGGAACCGTAGCGCACTCCAAGCCCCTGGATTTGGAGGAGCGGCTTCCGGCCGATGGCAGCGGGAGCAATCATCAATCACCCTTGCCGAAGGCCTTGCGAAGGGACTCGAGATTCGCGCCCATGCGGTCAAGGTAGGCGGTGGGAGTTCCTTGTCCGACCTCGAGTGTGTCGAGTTCGGAAACCTTAGCGCCTGTCTCGCCGGCGATTTTTTTCAGGAGTCCGGGGGCGTATCCGTTCTCCGCGAAAAGGACACCAACTTTCAGGCTTCGGATTTTGTCGACGAGGGCGGCGAGTTGCTTCGGCGCTGGATCCTTCTCGGGGAATTCCGAGATGGCGCCGACATAGTTCAGCTTGTAGCGGGCGGCCAGATACGGAAAGGCGTCGTGGAAGGTTACGAGGTTCTTGTTCGGAAGCGGAGCCAGGGTCGAGCGGTAGTCGGAGTCGAGAGCCGAGAGTTTGGCCTCATAGACCTTGCCATTCTGAGCGTAAGCGGAGGCGTTGGAGGGATCGGCTTTTTGAAGCGCGGCCACAATGTTGGCTGCCTGTTTTTTTGCGATCACAGGATCGAGCCAGATGTGGGGATTTGCTCCGTCGCCGTGGTCGTGATCATGCGCGTGGGAGTGTGAGTGCCCAATCTCAATCTCCTCGGGGCTTTCGACGAGTTTGATCCCGTTCGAGGTATCGACGACGACCAGGTTTTTGTTTCCCGACTTTTTGATCAGTTCGCCTAGCCATTCTTCGATGCCCGCACCGTTGATAATAAGCAGGTCGGCATCGGAGAGTTTTTTGACATCCGCCGGGGTGAGTTGGAAATCATGCGGACCGGTGTCCTTGGCCAGCAATTGCTTCACATTCGCGTGGTCGCCGGCAATGGCGAGGGTGTGCGATTGGACTGGCAGGAAGCTGGTGACGATATTGAGTTTTTCGGCCTTGGGAGCGGGTGACTGGGCCATGGCCACAGCGAGTGTGGCGAAGGCGAGGAGCGAGGAGGTGATGGTTTTTTTCATTTTGGTTTTCAGGTTTATTTTTCGCTGGGGTTAGAAGCTGACTGCGAGGCGTCCGCCGATGACGAACGCGTTGCCGAGATCCCGGGTGCCTCCGGGATTCATGATGTATTGAATGTCAGGCTGAACGACGCACCACGGGGTGACTTGGCATTGGTAGGTGGCCTCGAGAACCATCTCCGCTCCGACGCCGACTGATCCTTCTTCAACGAGCGAATTGCGCGAGGCGTTGCCGAGTTGGGCGTAGCCAAAAGCCACGCCGAGTGTATCGTCACCGCGACCGGGGATCAGTCCCTTGTAGGTGAGGCCGGTGTCGAAATAGAAGTTCACGAAATTCCGATCCTGCGGAGCGAAGGCAAAGCGGGTGAAGCATCCGAGACCTTCGGTGGATTTTTCAATTTCGACGGGGGCCGTGAAGGATTTTGCAGCGCCCTCGGACTTGCCGGCGGGCGCGGGCATCTCAACGACCCCCTCGCGGTAGAGCATCTGGTCGAGGATGAAGTAGAGCCCGTAGTTGCCGCTGTCCGTGCTCTCCGCAAGCGTATCGGCCAGTTGGCCGGTTTGAATCCAGATGCCTGATTTGGCCTGGCCGGGGAGACCGGTTTCCTCGTCGGCGTGGTTCCAACGGACTTGTGCCTCGTTGAGGAAGAGAAATCCATTTTCCCCGTCGAGCCTCCAACGGAAGCCATGACGGTTGACATCCTGATCATAGACATTCCCTTGGAATACGGCTGACTGGAAGGTGAGCCAATCAACCGGATTCAAAGCCAGCCGGGCGCCGAGAGTTCCCATGGGATATCCCGGACCGCCTGCGGGCAGGTTAGTATACAGGAAAGCGGGCCAACCGAAGGTGCCGTTGATAAATGTGCCGGCGTAATCCGAGATGACGAATTCCGAGTCCGCTGTGAGTTGACCGAGGCGCAGGGTGATTTTGTCATCCCAGACATTTTGCTCGAACCAGAGTTCCAGCATGCGGAGGGTGTTAAAGCCCGCGATATTCGAGATCGTCAGGAAATTCCCCACCAGATCCTCCGAGGCATCGCGGCCGCTGAGCCAGAGCCATGTGGTGCTGACGGTGGCTCCGCTCCAGCCGATGGATTTTTCCAAATCCAGCTCGAGTCCGAAATCCAGCAATCCGGTATAAACGGCCCCGTCTTTGACACCGCCTGTTGTGTTTCCCCAGACCTCGGCCGTGTAACCGCCAAAAATTTCAATGCCGCGATCCTGCAGCGCCGTGCGCCTCCCGAACCAGTTGTTTGTGATGCCGTCGGCCTCGGTCCAATTTGGAACAGCGGGATCGTTTTCAAGATTCTCGGGATCGGCCCATGCCGCCAATGGTGCGGCAAGAACAGCTCCGAAGAGGAGGCGTTTGATGGTTTTTTTCATGATGTGTGTTCGTTTGGGTTGGTGATCAAGCGAGACAGGACTGGAAGCCGTTTGTGAGGAATTCGCGGTCGAGGTTGCGTCCGATAAAGACGAGGCTGTTTTTGCGCGGACGGTCTCCCCACGCGCCTCCATCGGCGGCGTCGAACAGCATGTGAACGCCTTGGAAGATGACGCGGTTCGGATTCCCCTCGAGGGAAATGACGCCCTTCATTCGGAAGATGTCATTGCCCTGCTCGCGGAGGAGTTTGGAAAGCCAGTCGTTGAGTTTGCGCGGATCGCAGGCCCGGTCGGACTCGATGCCCACGCTGGTCACGGTATCATCGTGCTCATGGTCGGGCTTGTAGGCGACGGCGAGAAGCGGTTCGACGGCGTCTCTAGGGCAAACGCGAAAGTCGAGCTCCTCCGGGTAATGCTCGGTGAAGGCCGCGTAGAATCCCGCTTTCGGAACCACGAGGTGCCAGGTCATAGAATCCCCGGCGAGGATCAGGTCGCGACAGGCTGCATCGCAGGCGAGTCGGGCTCCAGGAACGGCCTCGGGGGATTCCTCCGAGAAGGCGCGGACGGCCCTCTCTCGCGCCTTGGCCATCGCCTCTTCGGTGGCGGCTTCGACAGGAACCCAGCAGATTTTCATCGAGGGGTCTGGCTGCTGATGCGCTTCCAGCCTGACCTCGCCAGCGGGAAGTTCGAAGACTCCACCCCATTCGAACGGGTATTCCGGCTCGAGAAACTTGGGATCGATGCTCATGGCGTTCTCGAGATTGAAGCCTCCGACATCGAGGACCTTGTCGATCTCGATCACCGCATTTCGGGTGCGGTGGAAACGGGCGACGC
>JBILWM010000077.1:0-12501 GCA_044369905.1 Terrimicrobiaceae bacterium
ACCGCTTGCTTGTTGTGTGGTTTGACTCATAGCCTCCCATTCTACAACATCGATTTTATGCGCTTCGGAAGCTCAAAATGACCGCAGAGCGAGGCTGCAAAAGGCTTTCATGTCATCTGACCCCTTTGACTGGGGCAACTCCGCCAAAGCCAGTGCGTCAAAATGGGAGGGCATTTTTTGCACTTGCTGGATTCAAAGGCGCGGTTAGGGCGATTAAATATCAAGAATTTATGCCTGACCCCTTTGATTTTGCTAATCAACTTTGGTGGCGAAGGCACTCGGCCATCCGCCGTGTTGGTTGATGACTTCGTCGATCTCGGCCATGAGGCGGATGGTTTCGGAGAGGGCGACGACGATTTTGTGGTAGTGGGCGATGTCGTCGTCGGTGAGGGTGTGGCCTTTGCGGTCTTTGAGCCATTTCTCGCAGACCTGGTAGCCGCCGATGTGGAAATTCCACACGGCTTCGGGGACTCCGCGGAAGCCGGTGGTGCCCGGGGTGGTGGCTGCTTTCTTTCCGCCGGCGTCGATCCAGACTGTGCCGCCGTGGTCGGGGGTCCAACCGACCTTGGCGATTTCGCGCGCGCCGCCGGAAAATTCGGTGATCGGGGTGTCGAGTTTGGGTGATTCCAGAAGATGCAGGGCGGTGAGTTCGCCGCCGAGGCGCGCCAACGCGCGGAAGAGGTCGAGCGAGGAGGTCAACGGCAGGCGCGGAAAATCGATTTTCAGGAACTCGGCGTAGCGTGTGCGGTAGCCGGGACTGTGAAACACTGCGTAGGCGTAGTGGAAGATGTCTTCGGGTGTCAGGCCGGCAGGAAGGCTGTCGCTACGCGTTGGGGAGAAACCAATAGCGGAAAATAACTTCCTGATAAATGCGGCGTGAAAATTCAGATGGCGGGAATCATGTCCGGCGAGCGACCTTTGTTCGGCCTCCTCGTCAGGCAGAACATAAAGCGGAAACACATGGTTTCCCTCCTTGGTCTTATTAGTGATGTAGCAAAGTTCGACAATCGTGTTTGAGCAAAAGACGTGGTTCCAAGGCGGCGCAGCAAGTTGCCGACTTACTGTGAGAGCCAGGTTTCCCTTAGCTGTCAGGTTGCGATTCACCGGCAAAGCCATACTCCAGACGAGAGAGCGCTCGTAAAAGAGATACTTGGCGTCGAATGGCCGATGAAGAAAGCGCACGATGTGCTTCCGCAGATTGCTGATGCCAGCTAACCGTTCACGACTCTTGGTCACATTCCATGCAGCCTTAGCGGTAATGCCAACTTGGGCGCAAATATCCGCGTTCGAGAGCTTCGACGCTTGAAAAGCGCGGACCTTTTCCTCAACGGCATCTACGGTCCAATCAAGAACAAGGGAATCCTTGCTCGTGAACAATCCAATGCTCTTGAGCACAAAAGTCTCCGACAGCGGAACGAACTCCTCATACTCGCTGCGAAGGGCGTAGTCTGTCGGGACGAAGAGGTAGAACGGCGGCGTTGGCGAAAGTGGATTCCATTGGGTTGTAGCAGCCGACGCACTTCCAAGGGTGCGATACTTTTCCTCTCGAGTGCCGAGTAAGCGAGCGTGTAGACGCTTCTCCGCTTCGCTCTTGCAATCCTTGACGAACACGCCAATGGCAACCCCTTGTTGGATGTCGAAAACGTTCTCGTCGACATCGTCGCTAAGTTTTTTTGCACTCCCGCCGAGGTCGTAGACTAATGCGTGCGTGAAGGTCGCAATAACGCTGTGCCGCAGTCCTCGCATAGTTGGGTTGTCGAAGTAGGCGTGGTTAGTAATTAGTCCGAGCAGCCCAACGCCCGTCGCAGAAAGATAGTCCGCCGACTTCGCGATGAACTTCACATAGTCGTCGTTCAGAATTTTCTCCAATTGCAAAGCACCGCGCTCACGAATGCGTTCACCGTCGATGAACTTGAAACGCTCCACTAAAGCTCGGTGTTGGGGCTCCATGTTTGCCGAGACGAGCGAATACGGCGGATTGCCAATGACGACAGTGAAGCGCTTGTGGCGTTTGATTTCGTTCACGGCGGCGGCTTCGTGGGCGAGGGCGTCGAAGCCGATGAGCTTCGCCTGCTTGTCATCCGTCTCTTCGAGGGCGTTGGTGAGGTAGATGCGGGCGCGTTCTTCGGAGCCAAAGCGGTAGCCTGTCTCCGCGAGCTTGAGGCCGATTTTCATGTGCGCGATGGCGTAGGGGGCCATCATGAGTTCGAAGGCGTGGAGGCGCGGGAGGAGAGCTTTTGGAACATATTCGTTCCAGTAGTCGTTCCAATTTTGAATGTTGGATTTTGAATTCGGAATGGAAGGCATCGCGGCGGGGCCGCGTTTTTCCCAGAGGGCTTTGAGGTAGTTGTAGATGAGGTCGATGATTTCGACGGGGAAGGTGGCGGTGCCGGTGGCGGGGTCGAGGATTTGGACGAAGAATTCGTCGGGGGAGATGGTTTCCTTGCACCCGGGTTCGTCGGTGAGTGGCGGGAGTTTCAGTTCGGGGAATTTTTTCAGCATTTCGCCCCAGGTGGTGGTGTCGGCGAGGCCGTGCTCGAGGCCGAACTCGGTTTGGAGGAGTTCATGGACGGATCGGACGATGTAGGAGACGACGGGCTGGGGTGTGTAGAAGACGCCGCGCTGGATTTTGAGGGCTTTGTTGTAGGCGGTGAGGAAGTGCTCGTAGAAGTGGATGACGGGGTCCTCGCCGCGGGTTTTGTTGCCGAAGTCACTCAGGATGGCGTCCATGTCGGTCTCCTCGCCGGTGAAGAGATCGACGATCGACTGGATGCCGAGTTCATCGAAGTCGAGGCCGCCTTTTTTGCCTCCGACCTCAAGGAAGGTGGCCAGCATTTCTTTGAGGAACGGGGAGGTGACGGGAACGAGGTCCGCGACATGGATGGCGGAGAGGTAGGTGCCTTGTTTGCCCTCGCCGGGGACGGTGCGCGAGATAGCGGCGGTGAAGAGGCCGTAGGAAATGGTCTGCGCGTAGGTGTCGGCGAAGGTCTCGGGAGTGAGGTCGTGCAGGAGGGCTTCCTTGAAGGCGAGAAAGAGGCGGGTGAGCGGGCCTTTATTGGTCTCGCGTGCCATGATGGCGGTGGCGGCGTCGCGCACGCGGCGGGCGAGCGCGGCCAACTCGGTGGCGAGGAGGTCGGAGGTTTTGATGACATGGCCGATGCGGTGGCGGAAGGCTCCGGCCCATTGGTCGCGCCAGGCGGCGTGGTCGGAATCGTCTTCGGGCCAGGCGAGGCGTTCGCGGAGGATGTGGGCGACGCGCTCGAGCTTGAGCGGGGTGTCTTGCCCGTCCCAGCCGAGGACGCGGAGCACAGGGAGCGTGCGGGCGTTTTCTTGGTGAAAGTGGGCGAAGGCAATCTCGGGTTCGGCGGCGGTGCCAAAGCGGGTGATGAAAAGAAGGTCGTCGGAGGCGAAGGCGGCGCGTTCGGATTGGTTCGCTGAGGCGCGCTTGCGTAGGACGAGCGCGGAGAGGATGCGCCGCATGACGACGACAGGCAGGCGCTTCGACTCGAACTCAACGAAGAAAATGCCCCAAGGCTGGCGGCCGGAAAGCGGGCGGAGTTGGTGGATGGCTCTCACGCCGGCGGCTTCCTCGGGCTTGAGGCCGAGTTCCTCGGCTTGGTAGCTGAATGTGAGGTCCTCGAAGGAATAGCCCGAGAGGTTCCAATCGAGTTCGTCCTCGAGGAAATCGCGGAGGCTGTCGAAGTCGGTGATGGCGCGGAGGTCGGTGGCTGGCATGGGTGTGGATATTTCTACCAAGATGGAGGTTTGTGGAAATGGCCTTGGGAATGGGTGAACGGGTTTGGGAACTGGGCGTGCGCGCGGCTAACTTGAATCGCGCGACTCCCAAAAAATGCAAAGGCGGCTCGATGTGGGACCGCCCTGCGTCCCGCCGTCGAAACAAACGGGAGGAATGTGACGAGAGATTGTGCCAACTTAGTTTTCTCAACCAAAAACGGCATAAAATGAGAGCCTGCTTGAAAAGAGGGAATTGACACAGCGCTGATTTGGGAGAATGTATTCATGTGGGCTGGGAACTGCGTAGCGGGTCCTGGTCCCGTTCTTTTTTAGGGAGAATAACAAGTCCCGGTCCAATGTGGTTACCATTCAAGTCGCGGCAGAATTTACCCTCGATGATCCGGTAGTCGTCCTTCGGACTTTTCCCGAGAATGAATCTTCCAATCGGTGAAACAACCAGATCAGCCAACTCCAAGCCGGCAATTCCCGAGGTCTTGTCGCGCAGCGTAAGGCCACTGATGCGCTTGACCAATTTTGCGGCACGCAGGAAGCGGGTTCCTTGAATTTTCAGGTTCAACCAAGCGATCTCAAGTTGGTTGTCGAGGGTGGGTCCTCTGGACTCGGCGACGATCAACCCTTGGCCCTTGCCGAGCTCAAAGGCAAAGCGCTCGACGAGGATTTCCAAGGAAAGAAAATACGGGTCCAAGGCTGAGACGGTGTATTTTTTGATGTGCTCGTCTTTTCGGATCGCACAGGCAACTACCTTGTAATCCAAGTCGTGCATCAGGCCATTCAAGGCTTGGTAGAATGCCTCACGGCAGGCGGTATCCTTCATACATTCAAAACCATTCTTGTTTCTCGCCAGATCGGCGGTGTGGAGGACAATGTCGGTGCGACCAAAGAATTCCATCTTCAAGTCGGCAACGCGTCGGGTCATTTCACCTTCCGCGTGTTCCCGATCGACGATTATCCCGCCCAGAACAAATACGGGGTATTGGGGGTCGATTTTCGAAAGGCTGTGGTCGCCGGATTCGTCGAGAAACAAAATTTTCACGGGTCTCAATCGACCTCCATCCAGCACTTGAGAATCGGTGAGATGCCGATGGGGGCTTGGAGCGGGCGGAGGTATTTGTTGACGGCTTCCTTTTCGGCGGCGGCGCGGAGTTGGGAGAGCTTGGCACGGTCCATGGAACAATAGCGCGCTGTGTCGGGGGCACTGCGGATGAGTTCGGCGATGCGAGCGGGATCGCTGGTGGCTTCGCCGGAGTCCAAAGAGATGAATGACCAGAGGGTCTCGCCGGCCTGATCTGTCCAAGTCATGGAGGCGTCTGCGGCTTTAAGATCTGGATCGGGTCGAGGAATGCGGAAACAGAAGAAGACGCCGGCCGGACCGGCACCATCGTTTTTTTTGCCGGAAAAAACTTTAAGCGGAAGCTTGGGAAGAGCTGCAGCGAGGTCGGGGTGCTCAAGGACGAGGCGTTCGTATTCGAGCATGAGTTTCTCGGTTTCCGTCTGTTGCCCTTCGAACTGCTCATTGATTTCCTTCACGGGATCGAACTCATCGTCTGGACGCAGAAGCTTGCGCCCCTCGATGCCGAAGGCTTTTGAGATAACGAGAGTCTTGCGGTTCACCCTACCATAAAGTGCGAGGAGTTCCTCAAGCTCATCGGGCGGAAGGAAGTTCCAATAGACGACAGTCCCGCGAGTGGCGCTCTTTTTTCCGGAACTTTTGAGAATGAGTTCTTCGATCTCTGGCGATAGGCGGCGATCTACTCGGCCTATGCGTTGCATGAGGCGCACGGGATTCCAGTGAAGGTCGTAATTGATGAGGCGGTCGGCATCCTGGAGGTTGAGGCCTTCAGCGAGAACATCGGTCGCGATGAGAATGCGAATGGAGTCCTCTGGTGGAGGTGGCGCTTGGTGGTTGTAGAAAGGGGCAAAGCGCTGGATGACGGAAGTGCGTTGTCTCTGGGTGCTTGAGCCATCAATCCGAACGATGCCTTTCAGTCCTTTGTTGGCCAACTCTCGCTCTACATAGCGAGCTGTGTCGGCAAATTCGGTGAAGAGGAGTATTTTTCTGTCAGACGCATCCTTGTCCTCCGTGAGGAGTTTCACTAGTGCGGAAAGTTTGGAATCACGCTCCGGGCGGACATCTTGGGAAAGTGTTAGAAATTCCGCAATCTGGTTGAGATCATCGAATGTGTCGTCGAGGATTTCATCGACTTTGAAGTATTCAGCATTCAGTTTTTCGACAGCGGCGAGATCCTCGGCGGTGAGGAAGTCGCTGTCGCTGTCCTCATCCTCTTCATTTTCAGACCAAAACTCGGACTGCTTCTCGCGGGTATAGTTGATGAGTTCTGCGTGGCGGGTTTTCCATCGTTCAAGGCGGTTACGGTCGTGGCTGCTCTCGGCATGAACTTCAACCCAAGCAAGAAGTTTTTTAAGAAGACGCCAACACGATTGCTCGAAGGCGTAGGCGGAACTTTCGAACCGCTTTAGAAACTGCGTTCGGATAAGAGCAACAACTTGCTTCTGTCGGTTGGCTTCGAAGGAGCCCTCCTCGTCGGTAGGAGCCACAAGCGCATAGCCCATGGGGTTGTAGATTCCGAGGGCGAACAGTGGCTTTTCACGGTTAAATGCTTTTTCCACCGAATCGAGAAGACGTCCATAGGTAATCTTCAGCTTGTAGGGGACGATGCGTGGCGCTTCACGATGCGGAAAAATAACTTTGTCGCGCTCCTGAATCTGGAGGCTCTCTCGAACGAAGGAGCGGCTGCGTTGAACGACAAGCTTGTCAAAAAGAATGTCGGCCTTCAGAGCATCTTCCATAAGTGCGAGTTGCTCGTCAGAGTCTGTTTGAATGCCTTTGAGCATGCGTTTTTCGATTTCAACAAAATACCGGCTCAAACTGTGAATGCCGAGATTCTGCCCTGCCTTTGCAAAGTAGGATTCGTCTTTGTTTGTAACAAGCTCCAGAATATGGCGAAAATCGTGGATTGAGTTATTCACCGGCGTGGCGGTGAGGAAGAATAATTGTTTGGGCCGACCGCCTGCTTGGTGGATATAGCTCTGTAGTCGACGGTATCTCGAAGGCTCACGCTCTCCGGTGCCAGCTATGCCGGGTGTCCTGAAATGGTGAGCTTCATCGATCAAAATAATGTCAGCGTCCTTAAGTGTGCGCTGGATTTTATCACGCCACTTTCCTTTGCGTTGAAGGTCGGTGTGCGCATAGCAGACGAAATTTTGAAAATCACTATTCAGATGAGGTAGAAGATTTTCCACGATTGGCTCCCAGACATCCTCCTTGGCAGACTTCGGAGCGAATAGAACCAACCGCTTGCCCTCGTGAACAACCATTCGCTCGATAAGCATGAGTCCGACATAGGTTTTACCAAGCCCCACGCCATCGCAGAGAAAACCGCATCCATATCGGCGAGCCATGGCAACGAGGTTTTTGTAGGCATCTTGCTGGTATTTCGCGAGGCGCGAAAAAACAATCGAGTGGCGGCGATCCCATTCATCGGGACTAAGTTCATGACCTCGCAAATACTCGTGGAGGGCCTTAAACCAAATTTCAAAGGGAGAGCGTGGTTTGGTGTGGCGCTCTAAAACCCGCAGCACATCTGGCGTGACTGGTTCGGCCTCCTCCCAATGTCGCTCATACCACTCTTGCAGCAGACCGACTTCGGGGCCGGATATTCGGACATTCAACTCCACATTGTCGCATAGACCCGGATAGGTGAAATTGGATGATCCAACCAAGCCAAAGGACCCAACAACCTTTGAGCGACCGTGAGTGAGGTAGCATTTCGCATGGAATTTGTCCTTGCGATAGACGCGACAGAGAATTTTTTCGGTGACTAAGGCCTCCACAATGGCTGGAACGCCTTCAAGAAAGTCATTCTTCTTTTTTTCGGATTCGATGCTTTCCTCGAGTCGTTCCAAAAGGATTTGGAGACAGGATTCGAATGCACGCTTTGTGCGAAGCGAAACTTCGTCGCCCATCAGGATTCTGATTTTGTCCACTTGCTGCCAACGGTCTTCCAATGCAAGCAAGGAACCGATTTCGAAATAACCCGTTGCAATATCAATAGCGCTGGACAGTTCGCACCATTCCCGAAGGTAGGAGCGCACTTTCCAATCGCCGTTGGAGTTATCGACAATGAAGAGATCTGATGCGTCGTTCTTAGCGCTCATGGTTGTTTCTTAGGCGACACACACATCACACAGACTTGTTCGGAGTTATCAATGTGAATGGCGTAAGTTGCATCCTTTCTTCAAGAGAAGCGGAAATTTCGATCAATTCCAATACTTCAGTAAATGGAAATACACGCATAAATCGCGCTTCGGTGAGGAGCACATTTGCAATGATGGGTTGTTCCTGGCGCGTAGTGGCAACCTGTATTTTTTCAAACTCACCACGGGTCATTTTTTGATTGCGCAGACTTTCGGATCTTTTTTTGCAAAGTGGTCTAATTGCACCTTGAACTCCTGCTGGTCGGCGATGATCTCCACGGCCAGACCTTTTATTTTTTTGAGGTCGTCGATTTGCATGCGGAAGGTGATGGGAACGACGATGCCGGTATCGAATTCGAACTTGGTCGGTGCGTCTTTGTATCTGGCTCCGCGTTGGACGCGGATGAGCTTCTCCAGTGCATCGAAGTAGGCGCCGTCGGCCCTTTGGACTCTTCCGTTCGCGACCAAGAAGGAATCAAAGCCAGGAACTTTCGAGAGGGGAAGGATGGGGCCTTCCCATTTTGGCCATGCAGAATGGGGCGACCATCCGCCGGTCATCCACCCGATAGGAAAGAGCGGTCCAAAATACCGTGCATCGGGAGCGCCTGACCACGGAAGGCCGATCGGAGCGAGAAGGGGCGAGGCTTGTCCAACCAGGAAGGTGGCCTCGGCTCCACTCTCCAAGTGGAGCTTGGCCCGAAGGAAGAGCGGCACATTGTCGAGTCGGGCATTTTCAGCAAGCAAGGGGCTGAGTGAATCGGGGCGGAGATGGTAAATGGAAAGTCTTGTTCCGCCGGCATCCTTGCTGGATCTGTGCAGGGCGATGCGTTGCGGCGCGGAGTGAATATCCGGAATCGGCACGGCATTTTCCCATGGAAGCGGGCCGTGCGCGGGGATTCGTTGCCAACGCCGAAGCGGTGCTGTGGTGAAATTCCCATCGAATCCGTCTGGAGCATGCTCGTAGAAGGCTGGCTCGGGTCTTTCACTCTCCATTCGGATGTAAAGCTCGCCGCAACGCTCGCTGAGCGTCTCAAGGCACTGGGCGATGAGTGGCGAGGCTTCGTTGTCCCAGAAATCCAGATCCGGCGTGATGAGGGCGGCCCAAGTGGCGTGAACGATCGAGTCTTTGCCCTGCTCGAGCTGGGGAAGCGGTGTGCCACCTCCTCCGATCTCAGCGCCGCTCTGGAGGTCGATGAGAGTGACCTTGTAAAGCTTGGGGCTGATGCCCAGAACAAGGCTGCGCAGCATCTGCACGGCCTGCTCGCGTCCCCTTGCCGTGGTGCTGAGTCGCGCCCATTCGTCTTTGAGTTCCACCCTGTGCTTGGGTCTCTGGACTCCCAGAAAATCGGCAACGATTCCGCGTCTCACACGGGCGCGGATGGCCACGCGGGTCACTCCATTTTGCGATTGGCTGAGAAGTTCCTCATAGCTCTCGATGCAGCCGTTGGTAAGAACGCGCAAAAGATCATCGGTGAGTTCGTAATTCCGGACTGTGGTTTGTGTGTGGACGACCACGCCGATTGTGGTCTGCAGCGCCTTGACGAATGCGGCCTGCAGGGCGCTCTCCTCATCGGTGCCTTCGCCCACGACTTCGACTTCATGGATTTCCCCCGTTTCCCCGGCCAAGGCCGCCTGGGAAGCGAGAAGGCCCAGAACGACTCCTGCAAATACAATCCGCCAGAGCTTTCTCATCGGTAAACAAGCCTCATGTCGAAAAACAGGCGCTCGGGGATTTCGCCGCCTTTGGGAAAATCCTTGATCTGGGTGGAGCCACCGGAGGGTGGCGGAAGGGCCTTGAAGACATGGTTGAGCATCTGACCATAGGCAAACTTCCTGCCCGCTTCCCCCGGCACGCGAATCCGGCAGGGAGTGATCCCAACAAAGGCATCGTTGAACTCGATGCGCACTCCGGGTGGCGTTGATTCGACAAGAATCGTGTAGTGGGGTTGTGGATCGTTGGCTGGATCGTATTTCGGTGCGGGCGGCGGCGTGTAGAAAACCTCCGGCGGCAAGGCAGGAGGCTCGGGAGTGGCGCAACCGGATGCGAGAATGGCCAGCAAAAGGACGCCAGCCTTCCAAAGATTCCGGTTACTTGTCGGCAAGGTGTGTTGTTTTTTCATAAAGGATGCGGAGAGGTCTAGGTGGGATGGCGCTCAGTCGTAAATAACGCCGGGGTTCATTTCGCGGGGCGAATACCAAGTGATGCCGTGTTCCTCCTTGAGGATTTCTTTTTGTCGCCGCCAGATGAGATGGCAGGTGCCGAGGTGCTCGTATTTGCCTCCCGACACTTCCTGATGGGCGCGTTCTGTGGCCGCTTTGATGATCGGGCCGATGTCTGGATCATCTCTGATCGGGTCGTAGAGAAAGCGGATTTTAGGGTGGGTGTGTTTATTGGTCTGCCTCGCAAGCTCGCGACGGCGCAGGAGCTCGGGATCGGTGGGAGGAGGAGGTTCTTTGGGTATGGATGCTCTGAGGGCTTCTTGAGCGAGGCGCTCTTCCCGCTTTCTGCGCTCGCGTCGACGCTTGCCTGGCAGCAACAGAATCCAAAGGGGAATCCACAGCGGGCTTGTGAGCGTGATAAACGCACCGGTGGCGATTTTGACAAACAAGTCTTCGTGCGGTGACGGATTCCTCCGCTTGCCTTGAATGGAAAGAGCAGGGGGTATAAATTTCATCGCTGATTGGGTGGCTGATTTTTCGGCACGAAATAAAACTCCTCTTGCTTCGCAGATTGGCTCTGGAAAAAGCGCTGCGGGCGGAGGCAGCGCGTGGCTGCTTGGATGGCGAATAGAATTTTAGTGATCATTTCGCCCGGAGCCTAACAAGACCGGTCGGACATCCGCTGGGGGTTCAGAAATATTTCTTAGGCGATTTTCGAAAGGCATCACATGCGCCTTTCAACAAAATTGATCGGCGGATGTGCAATCTGTCGCAGTAACGGTTGCTGCGTTGGGTGCAGAGGCTCACAAGTTCCATTTGCCGTGCGGTTCGTGTCGATGCCTGACTGGCCAGCATCAAAATCCAAAGAGGAATCCACAGGGGCTTGTAAGGATGATAAACAAGTTGTCATGCGAATGCGGAGCCCTTCGCTTTGGTCGCAGGGACAGTCCGGTAGCGGGTGGTAACTTCATCACCGAGAGGGAGGCTGATTTTCAAACTAAACGACTCCAAACTCATCGCCCGCGCGCGAAAAGTGCCGCAAGGCTCATCCCATTCGTGCAGGCCTGCCGGACTCTCTGCACACACCAGCTGCTCGCTGAAATCCTACCTGCGCCCGTGGTCTCCGCCTCCCTGATGGCTGCCGCCACCGCCTTCGTGACCGCCTCCATGAGATTCCTGATTTCTCCCGCCGTCGTTGCGGAATTCCCTGCCGCCGTTTTGCTCTTCGCGCCGTGAATCACGACCGCCATCATTGCGGATATCTTGATTCGAGTGGGTATCATTGAAGTTGCGGGTGTTGTTTTCATTCACGGTTCCATCCCAGACTCTGTTGTTGTTCCCATTCCAGCGATTGCCATTCCACCCGCCGCCGTTCCAACGATTTGACCATCCATTCCAAACATTCGCACCCCACCAACCGTAATCCGGCCCCGAATACCAACCCGGTCCGCCCCAGGCCCAGCCGAGTGCCCAATTGAAAAGCCCTCCCAGTCCGCCAATGTTCACATTCACATTTTCGCCGCCGACCCCGTTTCCGCCCCCACCACTATTATCACTTTGCTGGGTGGAACCGCCTGCGTTCATCTGTGAGGTCTGATTCTGCCTCGCCTCGAGTTGGCCGACTTCCTGATAAAGTGGATCCAAAGCCGCCCGTAGGATTACTACAAAAATAATCAAGATCGCCGCGATGCCGCCGACGGTTTTTAAAAGGTCATTCGAGGAATTTTGCGATTTCTTGTAAATAAACAGTAGGTCTTAAATATTCTTGCTGAAAACAAACTTCAACCGAAAGCAGGGTGAATGTTTGAACCACGAATTTGGTCCCGCAACAAGGAGCCCTTTGTCTTTTGCCCTGGGAATCGGCAATCAAGACTTGAGGGGCTTTGCCGAACTCTTCAATGTTGATCTCCTATGTCCGCTATCCCATCCGAGTTTTCCAATGTCACCGCTCTCACCAAGGCCAATGTGTATTTTGAGGGCAAGGTCGTGAGCCATAGTCTTGTTTTGGCTGATGGGAGCAAGAAGACCCTTGGTTTGATTTATCCCGGTGATTACCACTTTGGCACCGAGAAGGCTGAGCTGATGGAAATTGTGTCGGGTGCCTGCGTGGTGAAAATCGACGGCACCGAGGACAGGGTTGCTTACTCGGCAGGGGAGTTTTTTGATGTTCCAGCCAAGTCGGGGTTCGACATCTCGGTGACCGCTGGCATCTGCGAGTATATTTGCAGTTTCCTCGATTGAGCCTCAGCCCTCGACGGCGTAGGCGGTAACGGGGTTCTCGCGGCCTCGAATCGCTATCTGGCCGAGCGACCGGAATTGGAACTTTGTGCGGGCGGCGACATAGGTGTATTCGCTCACGATGATGTCGGT
>JBILWM010000078.1:0-12379 GCA_044369905.1 Terrimicrobiaceae bacterium
ATCTCTGGCCTTCAAAACCACTCCCCAGAAAGAAGCCCGACGCCTCAAACATCTCTTCGCGCAGGCAAAAAACCTCGGCTTCGACCTTGTTCCCAATCAACAACATGTGACTTGTTAGTTAGGAGCGTTTAGTTTTCAGCAGAGGCGGGGCGCATCGCTCCGCGCAGTGGATAGGAAGCGGTTAGTAATATTTTCTTTGTTTGAATCAAACGGGGTATTCACCTCATAAGAAGTGGATGAAATTTTCAGAGAATAATTAGTAGGCCATAAAAAAATTTTAAATAATTTTCGTGGAATATAATAGACATGATTCTTGCTGTGTTGGATTGCAGGAAAAACCTGCCCGCACACTCAAAATCCCTGCAATCCGCGTCAATGAAACCAACCTCTTCCGACACTGCTCAAACATCCTTTTTGCTTCCCGACTTGGAAAAACAGCTCGATCCACGCAGTCTGCTTTACCGCTTAGCACAGGCCATCGACTGGAAGGGTTTTGAAAAGACCTTTAGTTCTCTTTACCTTTACTCCACAGAAGGGCGTCCAACCCTGCCAATTCGGATGGGTGGGGTTCGTGCCATTGAGCCAGTCTCAACACGGCCGAAACGGCCGTGCTCCCTTTTTTGCCGTGAAAAGGCCCATTTCAAAGAGACTTTTGTGTAAGACCGAAAACCAAAATTCTCCCGCGAAGCCGCTCCCCATTCGTCGTTTAAAAAAAACCTCGCGTTGAACCACTCTTTCAGGAAAGCCGAGGTCCTCCTCGACCCTGAGACATGCCGAGCGAAGCCACCGGGGACATTGGCGTTCCCGAGTGGTAATCCACCCAAGGAGGTCTTGACATGTGAATCTATGCGGCACACATTCGGCGCATGCGGTTGGAATTCGACCAGGCCAAAGAAGCGGCCAATTTGGCCAAGCATGGCGTGGATTTTTCCGCGGTCCTGCGGGTTTTCGAAGATCCCAACCGTATAATCATTCCAAACCAAAACCACAGCCTGGCCGAGCCGAGGTTCTACGCTATCGGCCATGATGGACGGGGAATTTTGACCGTGAGGTTCACAATTCGTGGCGATGCCCTCCGCGTGATCGGTGCTGGATATTGGGGGAAGCAAAAGAGCGCCTATGAAAACCAAAAAACTTAACTACACAGCAGAGCCCGCTGATGAGGGGTGGAAATTCGCGGCGGGGCCTGTCCTCGATCGCGATCAGCAGATGGCTCTGGGAATTCCTGAGCCCGGAGCCGCGAAGATGAAAGTCGTGCGGAAGCCGGCGCGGCCGGCACGCATCAACATCCGCACTACGCACGAGACCATTGCAGGTTTACGGGCGCGGGCGGAGGAAGCCGGGCTGCCCTACCAGACGCTGGCCGCAAGCGTGCTGCACATGGTCGCCAGAGGTGAGTTGAAGCTGTCCCTGTCCCGTGTGGGTTAATGGGCGGTCTGCATTTTTTCGCGAGCGGCGTGGTTTTTAGGGGAAGGGATTGGGCGAAAAATTGGTGATTACGGGGGAAGCTGGGTTTGCAGCGGCGAAGAGGAGGGGCGGTCCCAGAAGTAGCGTTTGAGGAGGACTTTGATGGTGGCAGTGAGGGGGACGGCGAGGAGGGCGCCGAGGAGGCCGCCGAGGATGAGGCTCCAGGCGAGGACGGAGATGATGACAGTGAGGGGGTGGAGGCCGACGGATTCGCCGACGATTTTTGGAGCGATGAACATTCCGTCTATGTTGTTTGCGAGGATGAAGATGGCTGTTACGATCAGAGGGTGAGTCCAGTCGCCGAACTGGGCGGCGGCGATGATGACGGCGGGGATGTAGCAGATCATCATTCCCAGGTAGGGGATGAGGCCGAGGACGCCGACCATGAGTCCGATAAGGATCGCGAAATCGAGTCCCATGACGAGGAGGGCGACGGCGATCATGAGTCCATCAATCAGGCTGACAATGAGTTGCCCTCGGAAGAAGCTAATGAGGTAGGAGTTAATCTCGCTGACGAGGGAGACGATTTCATTTTTGAGGGGGGAGGCGCGGAGGGGGAGATAGCGGCTCCAGTTTTCGGCGATGGAGGCGCTGTCTTTGAGGAAGAAGAAGAGGAAGATCGGCACGAGGATCATGCTGAGGAGGAGGCCGAAGACGCCGAGAAAGCCGCCAAGGCTGCGCTGGATGAAGCGGCCGGATTCCACGGCGAGGTCGGGGATTTTTTGCTGCACCCAGGTTCCGGCGTCCTTGATGGATTGGCTGACGAGGGCGGTGAGTTGCTCGTTCGTCTGTTGCTCGGTGCTGTCGCTTTGAAGAAAGTCGAGCGTGGAGAGCCGGTGCAGGTTGTCAAAGCTGCGGGTCGCGAGAGACTGCGTCTTTTGCATGTAGCTCGGGAAGTTCTGCACAAGCATGGTTCCCTGGCGATAGGCGGGGGGGATGATGTAAACGAGGAGGCCAACAAAAAAGGCCGCAAAGGCAAGGTAAACGAGAATGATGCTGATGAGTCGACTCAGACCGAGGCGCATCGAGAATTTGACCACTGGCTCGAGCAGGAAGGCAAGGATGGCCGCGACAGCAATGGGTGTGAGGACGGGCTGGAGGAAGGAGATTGCGCCGACGACGAGTGAACCGATGAGGAGGATCGTGGCTCCGATGGCCAGAAACGACAGCGATGTGATGGCCGCCCAGAGGGATTTGGTTTGAAAAGGGGTCGGGTGCATCGGTTTTTACTGGCCCGCCTTGTTGACGAAGGCCATGCCTTGCTTCTGACGGTCGAGAAATTCCTTGGCCAGCTTGCGGTAGGCGAGGGTTCCGCTGCCGTGGGGGTCGTGTTCGAAAATGGTTTTTCCGTGGCTTGGCGCCTCGGCGAAGCGCACGGTGCGGGGGATGACGGATTTGTAAACGACATCCTGAAAGTGGCTGCGCACTTCTTTTTCGACGGCGGGATTTAGGTTCGTGCGGCTGTCGAACATCGTGAGCAAGAGGCCAGAGATGGAAAGGGTGGGATTCGCGCCGCTGGCGCGGATGCGGTCGGTCACCTCCATGAGGAGTCCAAGGCCTTCGAGGGCGTAATACTCGCACTGGATGGGGACGAGAATCTCATCCGCCGCTGCGAGGGCGTTTGACATGAGAATGCCGAGCGAGGGGGGGCAATCGAGGAGGATGTAATCGAAGAGGCTCTGCTTGCGAAGGTCTTCAAAGCAGGTGCGCAGGCGCATCATGTGGTCGTCCATGCGGGCCACTTCGATTTCGGCTCCGGCGAGGTCGAGGTTGGAGGGGATGAGGGAAAGGTTTTTGAGGCGGGTGGGAATGACGAGTTCGGGAGCGGTTTTCTCGCCGATGAGCGCGGAGTAGATGCTGGGATTTTCGTTTTCCTTGCTGTCGAGAACGCTTGTGGCGCTGCCTTGGGGGTCGATATCAACGAGCAGGATGCGGGCTTTTTTTTCCGCAAGGGCGGCGGCCAGGTTGACGCTGGTGGTGGTCTTTCCGACCCCGCCTTTCTGGTTCGTGATGGCGATGACTTTCATTCCGTGGGTGCTTTGTTGCACAGAGCGATGGTGAATTGTCAACAGCTTCGGCGCTTGGGCTCAGCGTTTGCCATAATAATCGACGAGTCCGGCGGCGACGCTGTCGGCGTATTCGCGGTAAATGCTCGGCCGCACGACTCCGGCGGCCTTCTTTTTCCCCTCGTAGTCACCCGCTTGAATGCGTGCGTGGACATCGCGCGAATTCATTACATAGGGCTCCACATAGATGACCGGGCATTGGAAAAGGCGGTTCGCAAGGAGGTTTCTGCCCCAGATGTAGTCGCTGTCTCCGATGCGGACGGCGGTTTTTCCATGATAGATGAATGGCGGTAGCTTCGTGGCGGCGGCCATGGATTTGACGAGGGATTTTGTGACGGCGACTTCTTCGGGATAGGTGCGGTTGAGGAGCTTGACGAGCATCTCGAAGCGCTGGTCGTCGTAGGCGAGTTCCTTGGCGCTCCAGGCTCCTGTGATGAGGAAGTGGAGGTGGTTTTTTGAGACGAGGGAGGGCTTGGCCGGGTTGCCCCAGTCCTCGGCGTTGAAATGGAGGCAGAGGACGACATCCGGGCGGATCGAGGTGTTCACGAGTGTGGCGCGGCGGCGGATTTCGCTGGTGCGGTAGAAAAGGCGCTCGCTCTCCTTGGCGACGGCGCGTGGAGTGGCGCTCTCGCCCTTGTCGCGAAGCGAGGCGGCGGCCTGCTTGCGGAGTTGGGCGGGGCGGAGTTTTGTGATCGGCTCGAAGCCGGAGCGGGTCAGCCACACTTCAGCGCCGAGCGACTTCAGGCGCTGCACGAGGAGCTTGGCGACACGGAGCGTCATGTCGCCTTCGACAACGGGTTTGTTTTTTCCGATTTGGAACCAACGCTCTTCGATTTTCGCCCACTTGCCACCGATATGGCCGGGGTCGATGGCGATGCGCAGGCCTGCGAGGGGCTTCCCGGATTGGGGAGCGATCTCGCTGCGTGGGCGCCAGAAACGCGGAGTCGGGTTGGCGGAGGCACCGGCGAATTTCAAGATGTAGGGAGGCTTCCCCGCGCTTGTGCGGATGCGCGCGGCGGAGGGGGTGATGGTGATAACATCCGCCGCCGCGCCGTTCGGGGCGTAGACATTGTTCAGGAGGCGGGTGAACTCCTCGCGGGTGATTGTTTTTTGAAACTTGTCGAGCTGCGACCAATTCGGGGTGTCTGCAAGCGGGCTCAATTTGGCTGCCATGCCGAGGTGCAGGCAGGTGAGAAAAAGCAAAGAGATGGCGAGAGATTTGCGCATGGAGGATTTTTTAAATGCGTTCGCGGCGCGTTGCTATAAAAAGAACGGATGATTCGTCTTCTCTTTCTTGGTGACATCGTCGGCGAGCCCGGTCGGGCTGCGGCGAAGGTAGTGGTTTCGGAAATGCTCAAGGCGGGAGAGGTCGATTTCGTGGTGGTGAACGGCGAGAACGCCGCGCAAGGCAAAGGCATTTCCCCTAAAATCGCGATCGATCTCCTGCGCACCGGCGTGGCGGTGATCACGACCGGCGACCATGCGTGGGACCAGCGGGAGATCGTCCCCTACTTTCCGACCGAGCCGCGCCTACTACGGCCGATCAACTATCCGGCGGGTGTTCCAGGAAATGGCAGCATCGTCCTCGACACGGCGAAGGGAAAAATCGCGGTTATAAATGTGCAGTGCCGCACCTTCATGTCGCAGCCACTCGACAATCCCTTCCACGCCGCGCTGGAGGAGGTCGAACGACTGAGAGCCGAGACGCCAGTGATCTTTGTAGATGTGCACGGGGAAACAACGAGCGAGAAAACCGCTGTGGCCCGGCATCTGGATGGCAAGGTTTCCGCCGTAGTCGGGACCCACACCCATGTGCAAACGGCGGATGAGCGCATCCTGCCGGGGGGAACGGCGTTTCTCTGCGATGCGGGCATGTGCGGCGCGGTGGATTCCATCCTGGGCCGGGAGGCTGGGCCTGTGATCCAAAAATTCTTGGACTGCATGCCGACGAAGTTTCCGATCGCGCGGGGCATCGTGCAGGTCTGCGGGGCATTGATTCAAATCGATCCCGAGACAGGCAAGGCGGCATCGATCGAACGGTTTCAGAGATTGATCGACCACCGCTGAGGATGTGCGGCACCTGCCGCCTTTCCACCATGCCAAGCGTCTCCTACTTTAGAATCCTGCTCCGCGAAAACCGGCGCACATTTTTTCTGGCGCTGCCGATCGTGGCAGGGCTCGTCGGACAGATGCTCATCGGCATCGCCGATACGATCATGGTCGGCCGGGTGGGCGTGACGCCACTGGCCGCGTGCGCTTTTGCCAATACGATTCTGGTCGTGCCCATGGTCTTTGGTTTCGGACTGCTCTCAGCGGTGAGTATGAACGCCTCCCATGCGCATGGGGCGGGCCGCTCGCACCTTGCAGGCAACAGCCTGCGCGGTGGCGTGCTCCTGGCTCTGGGAATGGGACTTCTTGTCGGAGCGGGGGCGCACGCGGGGCTGCCTTTTCTCCCGCTGCTTGGTCAACCGCACGAGGTGAACGAGACTGTCGGCGTCTTTTTTCTCCTGTGCGCCTGGTCATTACTGCCGCTGTTTGTGAGCGGGGCGGCGAAGAACTTTTGCGAGGCGCTGGGGCGGCCCTGGGTTCCCTTTTGGATCATGATGGCTGGGGTGCTGCTGAATGTGTTTCTGAACTGGATTTTGATTTATGGAAACCTCGGCGCGCCTGCGATGGGCATCAATGGAGCCGGGGTTGCCACCTTGTTGAGTCGAGTCGCAGTCATGTGCGGGATGCTGGTGTATCCCGCGTTTGAGCTATCGCTCAGCGCTGCGTGGCCGAGCGACTGGCTTTCTCCTGGCCTATTTGAGGAAGCATGGAATCTCCTAAAAATGGGTATTCATACGGGAGGCTTGAACCTGTGCGAGGTCACGGGCTTTTCCTTCGGCTCTCTGATGATGGGCTGGCTCGGCGTCGTGCCATTGGCAGCGCACCAGATCGCGCTTTCGGTGGCAGGAACGACATTCATGGTTCCTCTGGGTCTTGCGCAGGCCGTGAGCGTGCGGGTCGGCCACGCGCGGGGAGCGAGCCGGGCGAAAAAGATTCCACCGATCGTGCATGGACCTCTCGTGCTCACTGCGGGCGTCATGGCTGTTTTTGCGGCGGGGTATTTGCTTTTCGGAAATGCCATCGCTGCGGGATTCACGCCGGATGCGGCTGTTCGGGCGCTCACCGTGCAGTTGCTGGTGCTTGCTGGTGTTTTTCAGATTTTCGATGGCATCCAAGTGGTCTCCTCGGGAGCGCTGCGTGGATTTGCGGATACGAAGGTTCCTTTCGTGGTGGGCATCATTTCCTACTGGCTGGTCGCGCTGCCGGTATCGTGGGTGACGGCCTTCCATTTTGGCTTCGGGGCACCGGGCATCTGGGTCGGGTTTGTCGTGGGTTTGGGAGTTGCGGCCGTGGCGATGTCCACCCGTCTCCTTCGAAAATGCAAGCTCCTCAATGTCTCGCCAAGCGCTCATCCAGCGGGATAATTTTTGCCCATGTCGGAAATAATCCATGAGACGCTGCGCGGCCTTCTTTGCGGCCTCGGCGATGCCATTCGAGACGCGGTCATCTCAGGGAGAGCGGACTTGGATGCTGTGCGCCTCTCGGCGGTGGCGGGTCACGCAGGCGGCGATACGATCTATGCCGTCGACAAGATCAGCGAAGAGGCGATCCTTGCGTGGTTTCGCGTCAACTGGCCGCAGAACCTTCCTGTCCAAATCGTGATGGAAGGCATTGAGGACGAGCTTTGCTTTCCCGAGGGCACCGCAGTATCTGCAACGGATTGGAAATGCATCATCGACCCGATCGATGGCACGCGCGGCATCATGTATGACAAGCGTAGCGCGTGGGCACTGGCCGGTATCGCGCCGCAGATTGGCGAGGGGACAATGCTCTCGCACATCGTCGCGGCGGCCATGACGGAAATTCCTGCCACCAAACAATGGCGTGCTGATCAATTCAGCGCCACGCTCGGCGGCGACTTGAAGGCCACAGCCCGCGACCTGCATGGCGGGGGAGTTGAGGTCATTCAGCCCGTTCCCTCGCAGGCCTCCGACTTCTCGCACGGGTTTTCCTCGCTGGTGAAATTTTTTCCCGAGGGTCGCACCCTCACTTCGCAAATCGAGGAGCGGCTCTGGGATGAGTTGATCGGATTGAACCGCAGCCTCTCGCCGCAGATTTTCGACGACCAGTATCTCTCCACCGGCGGGCAGTTCCATGAACTCATCACCGGCCACGACCGCATGATCGGCGACCTGCGACCGCTCATCCTGCGCGTGCTCGATATGGAATCACAGCTCGTCTGCCACCCTTACGACGCCTGCGCATGGCTCGTGCTCCGTAAGGCTGGCGTGGTTTTTGAACATCCCCTCGGCGGCTTTCCCGACGCGCCGCTGGACACCGAAAGTGGCGTGGCATGGATCGCCTATGCAAATGAGCGCCTGGCCTCGCTGGCGCGGCCGGTGCTCACACGGATTTTGGAGCAGTTTCTGACATGACGCGCGAACGGTTGCTGGCACTCACGGGGGCGACGATTCTCAAGACGCTTTTCTTCACGCTCCGGCTCCGCATCGAAGATCGGAGCGGCGTTTTGAAGGAGGACGGAGGTTCTCCGGTGATTGTCTGCTTCTGGCACAACAGGATTCTTGGAATCACCTTCGCGTTCGACCGCATCTACCCCAAAAAACGCTCTGGCGTGACCGTTCTGACCAGTCCCAGCAAGGACGGGGAAATCCTCGCCCAGCTTGTGGGAGCGTTCGGCATGGAGGCCGTGCGCGGATCGAGTTCCCGGCGTGGCTCGCGGGCACTTCTCGAGCTGGTGAAGCTCATTCGCGGCGGTCGCGATATCGCCATCACTCCCGACGGCCCGCGCGGCCCGCGATACTCACTCGGCCCTGGTATCATCCTTCTGGCGCAAACCACCGGCGCCCGCATCTTGCCAGCACACGCCTCCTTCTCGAGGTGTGTGCGAATGAAAACATGGGATGGATTCATCATCCCGTTGCCATTTTCAAAGGTGTCGGTCACCATCGACGAGGCTCTGGCCATTCCCGGCGAACTGACCGGGGAGGAGTTCGAAGAGAAACGCAAATATCTGGAGGATCTTTTAAAACATGCAGCGGATTGATGGAGCGGCGGTCGCCGCAAAAGTGATGGAAGAAACAAAGGCTCGCATTGCGGCCTTGGCGAAGCGCGGTGTCCGGCCAGGACTCGCTGTGGTGCTTGTAGGCGATGATCCCGCATCCCGCGCCTATGTGCGCTCGAAGGATCGCAAGGCCGCCGAGCTTGGATTGCATTCGGTCAAACATGAACTCCCCGCCGACACAAGTCAGGCTACGCTCTTGGCACTCGTTGCGGAGCTCAATGCCGATCCCGCCGTGCATGGCATTCTTGTGCAGTCCCCTCCCCCGCCTCAGATCAATGAGGCTGAAGTGGTTCTGGCGATCGATCCTCGAAAGGATGTCGATGGCTTCCACCCGGTCAATGTCGCCAAGCTCGCGATGGAGGATCCGACGGGGTTTGTTCCCTGCACGCCGCTTGGGTGCATCCGCCTTCTGCAAGAGGCTGGCATCGAAACAGCCGGTAAGAGCGCGGTCGTGGTTGGGCGCAGCATGATTGTGGGAAAACCCATGGCCCTCCTGCTGATGAAACGCGGACCGGGCGGAGACGCCACCGTGACAGTCGCCCACTCGCGCACCCGCAACCTCGCCGAGGTGACGCGCGCCGCAGATATCGTCATCGCCGCCATCGGACGCCCGCATTTCCTCGGTGCCGAACACATCCGCGAAGGCGCTGTGGTCATCGATGTGGGTATCAATCGCGTGGACGATCCCACGCATCCCAAAGGCTACCGCCTTGTCGGAGATGTGGACTACGATGCCGTGGCGTCGAAGTGCGCGGCGATCACACCCGTTCCGGGTGGCGTGGGGCCGATGACGATTGCCATGCTCATGGCAAACTGCGTGACCGCTGCCGAGCGATTGACGGCCTGAACGCCGCGATCAATCCTCGCTGGATGCTTCGGCGTCGTCGTCCTCTTCTTCGCTCGACTTCTCTTTTTTAGGAGCCTTGGCGGTGACGAGCACCTTGTCGATGCGCTGGCGATCCATGTCGATGACTTCGAACTCGAAGCGGTCCCAAGTAAATTTTTCACCTTCGCGCGGGAGGTGGCCGATCTGGTGGAGCAGGAAGCCGCCGAGTGTCGAGTAGCGGTTGTCATCCTCGCCGGGCAGGTCGTCATCGATGCCCAGGCTGGTTTTGGTTTCATCGATGTCGAGCATCGCATCTACGAGCCAAGTGCCATCCTGACGGAGAACAGCCTTCGGGTCATGCCGCTGCTCACGCTCGGGCAGGTTGCCGACGATGGCCATCATCACATCGTTGAGGGTCACGATTCCCTGCAGACCGCCGAATTCATCCACAACGAGGGCGATGTGTTTGCCAGTCTTTTTGAACGCCTCGATGAGCTTGCCGGCAGGCATGGCTGTGGGCACATAGTTTGGCGGAGTAACGAGTGCTCGAAGTTCCACGCGGCCAGCGAGGGAGAGATTCGCCCAGAGGGATTTTACACTCACCATGCCGATAACATTGTCGCGGGTGCCTTGATAAACGGGGAAATGCGAATGCCCGCTTCCTGCAATGCGACGCCAATTTTCCTCATCTGGATCGTCAAGCGAGAGCCAGATCAAGCGGGCGCGGGGCGTCATAAGATCGCCGGCCGTTTGCTCGCCGAGTTCGAAGACGCCTTCGACCATGTCCTTTTCGGCCTTCTCGAAAATACCCGCGCTCAACCCCTCATCGATGAGCACGCGGACTTCCTCTTCCGATACGACGGACTCTTTCGGCTTGCGGATGCCCAAGGCCGCCATGAGGAAATCGCTGGAGACATTGAGCAAATTCACCAGCGGGGAAAGAAGCTTCGCCAGGCTGTTCATCGGACGGGCGAGTGTGGACGCGATGCGTTCGGGATTGTTCAGCGCGATGCGCTTTGGCACAAGTTCGCCAATGATGACCGAAAGGTAGGTAATGGCTCCGACCACGATCGTCAGCGCGACGGCATCGGCGTAGTTCTCAAAGGCGGGGATTTTTTTCAGCGCAGCAGCAAGCCTGTCTGTAATATTAGCACCGCCGAGCGCGCTGGCCAGCACCCCCACGAAGGTAATGCCCACCTGCACGGTGGAGAGAAACTTTCCCGGTGAATTGGCCAGGGAGAGGGCGAGTTTCGCTCCGTTGACGCCATCTTCCGCCATGCCTTTCAGGCGCGCTTTGCGCGATGTGACCACGGCAATTTCAGCCATGGCAAAGAGGCCGTTCGCGAAGAGCAACAGAAAAATAAATGTGATTTCAAGTGTCAGGGAAGACATATTTGGTAAACGACAAACCTATCTGACAATGCTCGCAGGCGCAAATAGGAACATTTTTAGCAAGCGGGAACTGCGCTTGGCAGCCCAAGTATATTACCCTTGAAAACATATGCTTCCCGGATTTTGATTTGGACTCCGCATTTTTATCCGCCATGAAAAAAACACTCGTCTTTGTTTTATTTTGCGCAGCTGGTTTTTGCGCAGGCTATGTGGTGGGCGTTCCGTTTTTTAAATCAGCGTTGAAGGCGTCAGAAACTCCGCTTCGCGGTGATGCGGAGCGCATCGAAGAACAGATCGGAGGATTCGTTTCCTTGGACTCTCAACGAGACGAGCCGCAAACGGCACCAAAGAGCGCGAAAACAACGGGACAAAAAAGCGCGCCTCCTTCCAATCCGGCCGCAGGAATCGAAAAACTGACGCTTCCGGAAGTTCAAGCCCGTCTGCAGGAGATGAATGGCATGCTGGCGACCGCCGCAACAGATGAGTTGGAGCAAAATCTGGTGGCACGCTGGTCGAAACTCGATCCGATTGGCGCAAGTCAGTTTGCCGCTGATGCGGTCGCTCAGAGTGGCAATCCGCGTCTTTTGCAAACAGCCGCCACGGCCTGGGCAAAAACCGACCCCGTTGGTGCGTCGCAATGGGCTGCGAACCTCGACTCTCCCCTGGCGAGGGATACGGCGCTTGGGCAGATTTTTGGCACATGGTCCTCGACCAATCCCGCTCAAGCTGCCAGTGCGATCGTCACACTTCCGATGGGATCGGCTCAGACGGTTGCGACTTCCGCCGTTGCGCGAAATTTTGCCAAGGGAAACTTAAATGCCGCCCTGCAATGGGCCGAAGGGCTGTCAGGGCCTGTGCAACTCGCCGCCACCCGCGAGATCGTCAATCTATGGTCCACCTCGGATCCCGAGGCCACCGGCGCTTGGATCATGCAGCAAGGCTCGCAGCAACTTCGCAGCGAAGCGCTTCGTCAGCTTGCGGGAAACTGGGTGTCGCGCGATCCCGGCGCGGCCATTGACTATGCACAGACGATCGCCGATGCCAACCTGCGCAATAATTTTGTGCAGTCCGCCATGCAAAGATTTTCCAGCATGGATCCCGTGGCAGCCGCAAATTGGCTGTCGAGTGATGCCGCAAAGCCCCACGCGTCCTCATTGGTGGGGAGCGTGTCATCACGCTGGGCTGCCTTCGACCCCGGCTCGGCTGCTGGTTGGGCTTCATCCATCACAGACAGCGCGCTCCGCAACAAAGCGCTCTCGGCTATCTCGACATCGTGGAGTCAAACCAACCCCGCCGAAGCAGCGCAGTGGGTTGGCTCAATCAAAGATGCGCAGGCGAGGGATGTCGCCACTGCGGCTTTCAGCGTGGAATTAGGAGTCACTCAGAAATAACTGTCGCATTTATGGGCAAATCGAATAGTTCCATTCGCCATGAAATTCCTCGCGATTGATCTTGATAGCAGACATCTCTTCATCGCTCACCTTCTGCTTTGTCGGA
>JBILWM010000161.1:0-3488 GCA_044369905.1 Terrimicrobiaceae bacterium
AGCCTCTTCGATTTGCTCTACGATTTCTTGTCCAAGTTTTGGAAGTGTTCTCATGCGACACAAAGATCGTAAAAAATGAACCTCATGTAAAGTCTATTTTTTAAGGGACTTTGGTATTAGAAATTGAATGTGCCCACAAACAATCCTTTTCCCATGCGAAGATGGCGGCAGGGGTCTCCACTGGGGCCCTTTTTCTGTTCTGCTCCTCGATACACAACCGAAAGAAAAAATCCGCCTCGAAAATGATGACGCAGGCCTTAAAAATGCATTTCCTATTTCATTTCGCAAATTTTCTGCGAATAGCATATAGAAACTCTATTTTAAATCATGCTTCTCGCTTTTTCAGTCCAGAATTTCAAATCGATCCGGGATCTTCAAACATTGAGTCTGGAGGCGCGTTCGGATGAGCATTTGGCGTGGAGCCATGTGGTCACCGATGGCAAGTCGCGGGTGGTGAAGTCGGCGGTGCTTTATGGAGCCAACGCTTCCGGGAAATCCAATGTGATCGAAGCGCTCGTCTGGTTTCGAAAATTTGTGCTGACATCCTCCAAGGAAGGGCAGGCGGGCGAAGACATCCCGGTGCAGCCTTTTCTGCTTTCTTCGGAGACGGAAGAGGCGGCGAGTCATTTCGAAGTCGAGTTCCGCTGGGATGGCTTCGACTACCGGTATGGATTTGAGGTCACGGCCCAAGCGGTGCTCTCGGAGTGGCTCTACAGGAAATCCCCCACGGCCAAAGAGGCGCGCCTCTTCACACGCGAGGGCCAGAATTTTCGAATTTCCAACACGAACTTCAAGGAGGGGAGTGGGCTTCAGGAGAGAACGCGACCGAATGCGTTGTTTCTCTCGGTGTGTGCGCAGTTCAATGGCCAGCAGGCCGGGCGTGTGCTCGCCTGGGTGCAGCGGCTTCGCACGATCTCCGGGTTGAACGAGAGGCAGTTTTTCCAGTTTACCGCGAAGCAACTTCAGGAGACGGAGAACAGGCAGAGAATTTTGGAATTGGCGCAGAAAGCGGATTTCAACATCCAGTCGATTCGAAGCGAGTTGGAGGAACTGGGTGAAAAGAATGCAAGTCCCGAGATGCTTGCGGACATGAAAAGCCGTGGACTGGGCAAGCTGTATCGCAGTGTGGATATCAAAACCACGCACCAGAAGCGCGATGCGGGCAACAATGTGGTGGGTGAAGTGGAGTTCGACTTGATGAAGAATGAGAGCAGCGGCACCCAAAAATTCATCGCGCTCAGCGGCCCTATTCTTCACACCTTGGAGGAAGGATCCATCCTCGTGGTGGATGAGCTCGATGCCCGGCTGCATCCGAGGCTGACCCAGGCGATCCTCGACCTCTTCCACAGCCCGGCGAATCGGAAAAATGCGCAGCTTGTGTGCGCCACGCATGATGTGAATCTTCTCGATCCCGAGCGGTTCCGGCGTGATCAGGTGTGGTTCTGCGAGAGGGATGAAAGCGGAGCCACGGATCTCTTCAGCCTCGCGGATATCGATTCCAACCTCGTCCGACCCACATCGAAATTTTCGCGTCAATACATGCTCGGGCTCTTCGGCGCCGTGCCCCAACTCGCCCACTTCCAGGAGGCCGCAGTGCATGCCACCGAGTAAGGCCCATACCCGAGGTCGCAAGGCCCCGCAAACCCGGCCTCTGCGCCGCATTCTGATCCTGTGCGAGGACACCAAAAGCTCGCGGAACTACCTCGCCGCATTTCCCCACGACAGGGAACTGGTCGAGATCGAATGCATCGGCACAGGTAGAAATACAGACAGCCTCATGGAAAGCGCCATCGAGCGCGCGCGAAGCGCCCGGAGCCAAGGGCGACCCTATGAGCGCGTGTGGGGGGTCTTTGATAAAGACGATTGGCCGATGCAAAACTTCAACCGGGCTTTTGATCTGGCTCGCTCATGGAACGAGGTCTCTGCCTGCTGGTCGAACGAGTGCTTCGAAATCTGGTATCTGCTCCACTTCCACTATCGAGACACTCCGATACCACGCCAGGAACTGAGCCGGTTGATCTCGGTGGAAAACGGGAAGAAGTATGACAAGGCCGATGCGGGATTTCAGAAAGTCCTCGAACCCCGAGTGGAGATGGCGCTCAGAAATGCGCGGCGCTTGGCTTTTGAAAACGAGCGGCTCCACCAAGCGAGGCGCAACCCTTCCACACTCCTTCACGAACTCGTGGATACCTTGATCAAGCTCGATCCAGCCCGACAGGGCAGCGAAAAATTTACATGAAAATCAATGAAGACATCCCGGTCGCATGAATCCGCACATTATTTATGATTGATGGGCGTTAATTTCAGGAATCCACAAACGCACGCTCGACCTCTGCGCCTAACCTCTTCATTGTCAGACTTTTAGAAATTTCAGACCGGCAATCCTTAAAACTTAATGCTAAAAACTTAAAACTCCTTTCCCATGGGCTTCTACTACCGCAAATCTTTGAACCTCGGCCTGTTCCGGGTGAACCTGAGCAAGTCCGGCCTGGGCTATTCTGTCGGTGGTCGAGGATTCCGCGTTGGCACAACGGCGCGAGGCCGCAAATACACGAGCTTCAGCATCCCCGGGACGGGAGTTGGCTATCGCAAATCTGGCGCTGGTTGCCTTGTCCTACTCGCCAGCATACCCGCCACTATCGCCATCGGTCGCTGGCTTGGCCTTGCTTGAACAAATTCCACATGCGTCTTAATCTATGAATCGTGACTTGGATCGAGAACATCGAGAGATGGAGACAGCTTCCAGCCGAAGAGAAACTTCTTCGCCGTTGGAAGGCGATTCCTCGCGATGTGGCCCAGAGCATGGCCTTCGAGAGAGAGCCAGTGGAGATGAGCCTCCTTCACGCGATACACGCCCGGATCGAGCCACCCGCTTTGATTTCCAGACGAGTCCGCGACTCCTTTCAGACTCATTCTTGACGCTCAAAAGATTTTTGTTAGTGTATTTCTACTTGCTCCCCGCTCGACACGCCGGCAACGGCCTCGGGCGGGGTTATTTTTTTGACAGATGAACACCGAATCCGCCTCTCTCCGGGCCGTGGCTTTCATCGACGGCCAAAACCTCTTCCGTTCCGCAAAAGAGGCCTTCGGGCATACTTATCCTAACTATGATCCCATGTCGCTGGCGCAAGCAAGTGTGCACCAGGGAAGGATGGAATCTCAGACATGTTTGATTCTACACAGGTTACCCTGACTCCGAGGACAATCCATTCTGGAACCATTTTTGGACCGCCAAATTCGCCCAGATGGGCAGGCAGGGCATTCATGTTTTTTCGCGCACGCTCCGTTACCGCAACGAAACAATCATTCAGCCGGATGGCAGGGAAGCCACTGTGTTGGTTGGACGGGAGAAAGGAATCGATGGGGCGCATCTCCGATAGTTGCAAAAAATCAGTTCCACAGGAACTCCAGGGTGTCGTTTTTGAGCGCGACGTCGATGGCGAGCATGTGAGCCAGACCACGAGGAGACCAAAACTGGCCGCGACGTT
>JBILWM010000162.1:0-3477 GCA_044369905.1 Terrimicrobiaceae bacterium
AGATTCCCTTCCTCGGTCCGCAAGATCCGGAAAAAGCTGCGGCCGATTTCGCTTCGATGTTGCGCCCCGAAGCCAAAACGCTCGGCCAAACTTGGCTGCAGCTCATCCAAATATTGATGGACAGGGAATATGGTTACGGTCTCGGGGAAGCCGGATGGAACGCCTATTTCGAGGACTTCAAGTCGCGTGCCAAGCCACCGGCACTAGTGCCAGAGTCGTTCCGCGCCCTGCCAGCTTCCCGCGTGATCGACATGGATGAAACGCGCTGTTCCATCGTCAAGTCCACCGGCGCGAAGGTCGTGGAGGATCCTAAGGCCTCGAATGGCCTTGCCATGCGCGTGCCCAAAGCGCCCAAGCCGAGCTGGGGAGTGCAGGCGTATACCAAGCTGCTGAGCGCCTTGGGTGGCTTTGGGCGTTATCGCGTCTATGTCGTGGCTCGATGTGAAATCCAAGCCGACTCCGGCGATGCATTCGTCGCCGGCCTCTATGACATGAGAGGCAAGAAAGGCCTGGGAACCGTTAGCTTCCCAATCGGCAAAGCGGCTTCCGCTGCAGATCCAAAGCAGGTCGACGAAAACCCAGCGGTCTTGGGTGATATGAAGAGCGGCACTCCGGTCACTGACGGCGAGTATCATGTCTATGACCTCGGGGTTTATGACTTGCCGCACAGTTCCATCTATGTGTGGGTCGGCACCACGACCGGCGACCTGTTTGTCGACCGCTTCCTCTTTGTCAAAGAGCCATGATCTTCATCCACTTTGTAAATCACCCATGAATAAGACACTCGAAAAACTCCGGGCTAAGTCCCCAGTCACCATCGTCGCCGTCGGCGATTCGAACAATGTGATCTGCGGCCACACCAAGGGCCGCTTCAACTGGTTTCATCACCTGCACCTCGGCCTCTGTGAGACCTTCGGCGACGGCTTCATCTACATGATCAACTCCGCCGTCTGTGGCAACACGGTGACCAAGGAGCTCACGCGCATGGAGCAGGACATCCAGCGCTTCAAACCCGATCTGGTGATCGCCTCGTTCGGCATCAATGACCAGGGCATGGGGCTCGATCGCATTGATGAGTTCCGTGAGAACTACCGCTCGTTCATTGAACAGGTCCAGAAAATGGGTGCTGAACTGCTGCTGCGCACCCCGGCACCCAAGGTCTTCGGCTACGGTTACGGCGATGCCTTGCCGCAGGGCGCGAAGCAGGGCGAACCGTGGGCGGGCGAAGGCGGCGTGATCGGCGCCTTCAGCGATGCCATCGTCGGCCTCGGGCGCGAATCCGGCAGCGTTGTCTGCGACCACTATGGCGCATGGATGAAACAGGAGTTTCCCGCAGTGCAGCCGACCCACAGCTATCAGGGGATTTTCTGCCGCTACGCCGACACCCTGCACCTCAATGCGCAGGGACATCTCGCGATGTTCCGCGAACTCGCCCCGCACTTCGGGATCCCGAAACACTTCACCTACGAAGAGGCGATCTGACGCCGGCGTCGATTCGATCCAAACCATCCATGACTACAATCGATCTCACCGGCCCGTGGCAGTTGTCACACCATACCGGCACCACCATGCCGGTCTTTACGAGGGAAACCTCGTGGGTGGTTTCCGTTCCCGGCGAAGTTCATGTCCAGCTTCATGAACTCGGAGTCATTCCCGATCCCATGGTTGAGAAGAACTTCATCGGACTTATTCCGATGGAGAAGAACCATTGGTGGTATTTCAGGAAGTTCACCTGGACGCCCGACACGGAACACCCGGTATTTCTTGTGTTCGAGGGGATCGATGTCCGCTCGGAAGTATTCCTCAATGGCGAGAAACTCGGGGATTTCGAGGGGATGTTTGCCGGGCCGGAATACGAGGTGACGAGCCGATTATTGGCGGGAGATAACGAGATCGTTGTCCACATCCTCCCCGCGGAGACCGATCCGGAAGCGGCGCTGACGGCCTTCCAGAAGGGGCATTGCTACGACGAGGATTTCAAAAACTGTTCCCGCTATCTCAAGCCGGCCCAATTGATGGCTGGCAACTACTTTGTCCGTCTTGTCACCGCCGGGATCTGGCTCCCGGTGCGCCTGGAAGTCCGCGCGCCGGAGGCGTTGAGCGATTGCTGGGTGGAGACGCTTGAGGCCGATGCTTCCTCCGCAACCATCCGGGTGAGCTGGGAGCGGTGGGGCGGAACCCATGGGCCCCGACCGGAACTCACCGTAACGGGGCCGGACGGTGGCGTTTTGGAGCCGGAAATCACCGATGATGGAGAGAATGCCATGCAGGTCAGGCTGGCGAATCCGGATTTATGGTATCCCAACGGGCATGGGAAACAGCCGCTCTACCAATTCCGCCTTGCCTGCCCCCGATCTGGCTCGGCCATGGAACGCAGAATCGGCATCCGCACCATCGCCTGGCGGCGAAACTCCGGCACGGCCCATGAGCTCACGCTGGTGGTAAATGGTGTTCCTGTTTATTTACGCGGAGCCAACCACCCCGGCCACGACAAGATGCTCCGCCTGCGGAGCGAGAGTTATCAATGGCAAGTCCGACTCCTCAAGGAGGGCAATTTCAACGCGCTTCGGCAGTTCAGCGGATACGCCCGGGAGAGCCGGGAATTTTACGATCTCTGTGACGCGCACGGGATCGTTCTTCTACACGATCTGCGGGTCTGCAATGTGACCGACGCCACGAAAGTCGACCGCGATATTTACCGGCTGCAAATGAACCGACTGGTGCGCGACCTGCGCTCGCACACCTGCATGGTGGCATGGATGGGAGGTAACGAGTTGCTCAATGCCGAGGTGCGAGGGCATCCGCTATGGGATCTCTGCGAGATCGGGCGCGGCATCCTGGCCGACCTCGATCCGCGCAAGCGCTACTTTTACAGCTCCTACTCGCTAAGCGACGGGCTTACCGACGAATACGATCATTTCGGCTATCATACCGAAGGTGCTTCCTCGCTTCAAAACTCCCTCGATGGCGACCCTAAGCTCGGTGTCGAGTTCTGGGGCGGCAACCACTCCTTCCTCGTTGGTCAGTCGATGAGGCAGATTGAGCGCTTCCTGCCTGAGGCTTCTTCGCTCTGGCCTCCTCCCGCGCACATCCACTTTCACCGGATCAACAACGCCCCTTGGAACCAACGCTTCAACAAGGGCTTCACGGGAGTCGAAAATCCAGACCCGCTCACTGCTGCCCCCTTCCGTTCCTGGGAGGAGTTGATGTATTTCACCCGCGTCTATGCCGGATTCGCCCTCTTTGCAATGATAGGCACCTGGCGCAGCCGTCTCTTTTACAACTCCGGCTCCTTCCCGTGGTGCTGGCAGGACCAGTGCGTTTCCCTCGGCTCCGGACTCGTGGACGGCTATGGCGCGCCCAAGGCACTTTATTACTTCGTGCGCCGCGCCTTTGCGCCGGTCTCGATCGTGATGAAATTCAAGGCGCGCCGATTCGATGTGCGGGACCGCCTGCGGAGCTGGGTGCGGGTCATCA
>JBILWM010000079.1:0-12063 GCA_044369905.1 Terrimicrobiaceae bacterium
AGTTGGCCTCTGTAGCTGATGTTTTCTTCTTCACCAGACTATCACAGCTTTTCTGTGCCTTTTTGTCTATCTTTTTCTTTCAGCCAGTTTTCTTGCTGCTTCCAGAGCCTCCAGCCAAACGCCCTGCGCAAGCTCCCCGCTTGCGGAGCTGGGCTTGCAAGCAAGGGGCGCGCTGGTAATCTCTGCGCCTATGAAACTGATTCTCTCCGCCTCATTCTCGCTGGCGGTCGCGTCTCCGGCCTTTTCCCAAGAACAGACCGCCCGCTCGACGGACCTTTGGCAGATTGTTCAATCCGGCGGACCAGTCATGTATCCGCTTGGTGCCATATCTATCTTGGGACTCATGTTGATCCTCGCCTACCTCATGACCATGCATCGCGGTGCCGTGGTGAGCAACCGCTACATGCAAGCGGCCGATGCGCTCATTCGCAAAGGCGACTATCTCGGCCTCTTGGCCGTTTCAAACCGCCATAATGAAGCTATCGCAAGCGTCATGGAGCGGGCGCTGAATTTTCTCACAAAAAATCCCACGGCATCGATGGCGGAGGTGCGGGAGATCGCCCAGGCCGAGGGCATTCGTTTGGCGAGCCTCTGGAATCAACGCATCAGCTACCTTGCAGACATTGGTTCCATTGCGCCGATGCTTGGTCTCCTTGGCACTGTCCTTGGAATGATCACCTCCTTCACGGTTGTGGCCAACGATGTTGTTTCCTCCCGCCCCATGCTCCTTGCAGGCGGTGTGGCCGAGGCGCTCATCACCACAGCGGCTGGTCTGCTCATCGGCATTCCTCTCATGGCCTCCTACGCCTTCTTTCGCGGTCGCGTCCAAGGAATGATCTCCGATCTCGAGGCGGCCTCCACCGTGCTGCTTGCCCACATCAGCGTGTCCAGATCGAACGACTGAAATGAATTTTCGCGGTTCCATCCAGCCCGCCACACCGAGTTTTCAGATCGCTCCCATGGTGGACATCGTTTTCCTCCTGCTCATCTTCTTTTTGGTGACCTGGAATTTTTCCAGGAACGAAACTGAGTTGGAGGTGAAGGTGCCAAAGGCCCGCGAAGGCAAGGAAACCCGCCGCGCTGTTGGTGAGGTCATTTTAAATATCAAATCCGACGGCACAGTTGTGATGAACCGCCGCTCGATGGACTCCACAGCGCTCTTAGAAACCCTCACCAAGATTGTCTCCCTATATCCAGATCAGGCGGTGATCCTTCGCGCGGATGAGAGCACGGACTACCGGCATGTCGTGGATGTGCTGGACGCCTGCCGCCGCGCCAATATCTGGAATGTTGCCTTCGCGACGAGCCGTCAGCAATGAAGCGGATTTTCATTCTCTCGTTGTTCGGCCTAGCCACCATCGCCCAAGCTCAAGAGGTGCGCCGCGCCCTGCCTGCAAATGCGCCATCGGTGGAAAATTATGAAAATCCGTCTTGGATGGACCGTCTCCCCGATGGACAGCCGGTCGAAGTGCGCCGGGCCGAATCGGTAAAGCCCTCCACGCCTGCTGTTCCACCGCCAGTTGTCGAGCCCACACCCGTTCCTCCAGCCGCGCAGCCGACTCCTTCGCCTACTATTTTGGATGACCCTCAAAACATCCGCATCGCGCCCGGTGGCGGGAGCGGTTCACCTGCTGAAGCGCTGCTGAGCCGTGCGAACACCCTCTACTCGCGCAAACTCTATGACCTGGCCATTCCGGAGTATGAGGCCTTTCTGATTGCCGACTCGTCGGCGCCTATGCGTGATGAGGCCCTTTTTCGCTTGGCCGAGTGTCACCGCATGGCTGGCAACGCGGCTGCCTCCCGCGCTGCTTACGAGAAGCTTGTCATGCAATTCCAGACCGGCGAGTTCGCCGCAGCAGGGGCCTACCGCCTCGGAGAAATCCTCGCTGCCGAAAAACTTCACCAGCCGGCCGCCATTCAATTCGATCTCGCAGCAAGGGAAGCCAAGGAGCCCGGTATCCGCCTCGCCGCCGCCTACTTCGCCGCGCGAAGCTTCGACGCACTTCAGCAAAATCAATCCGCCGAAGACCGCTACAAGGCCGTTCTGGCAACGGAGGGAACGAATCCCTATCGCGAAAATGCCGCACTGGCCCTCGCCGCTGTTCAGTTGAAACAAGGCAAAAAACAAGCCGCTCTCGAGACCTGTGAGTTTTTGGCAAACTCCTCGACATCGCCCGATGTCGCCTCCCGCTCCGCCTTGCAGGCCGCCCGTCTCGTTGCGGAACTTGGTTCGACGGCAAAAGCCCTCCAGCTTTTCGACAAAACCGCATCCGGCACACAAGACTCTGCGATGAAGTCTGAGGCAATCCTCGCCGCCCTCCGCCTGCGCTATGACTTCGGAGACTTTCAAGGAATCACCCAAATGGGGGAGGGGATTGAGAAGGATCTGCCCGCCACTGCCCGCCCGGATGCCTTGGAAATTCTTGCCGCCGCTTGGAGACGCACCGGCAATGAAGAGCAAGCCAAGCGCGTTTATGACCGCATCATTTCGGAAAATCCCAGCGCGGCATCCGCCGAGGTCCGCTACCAGCGCCTGCTCAGCCTTTACGCAACAAAAGACCCCGCTCTCGTCGCCGAAGTGGACCGCTTTCTGGCGGGATCAACCGATCCGAAGCAAAGCGCCTCCGCAGCCCTTCTCAAAGCCGAGGCGCTTTTCCAGAAACCCGACTACGCCGCCGCATCCACAGCCTACGCACCTCTTGTGGAAAATCCCTCGCTCAAGCCCGAGCAGCGCTCCTCCGCGCTTTACAAGCTCGCCTGGGCGCTCGATGCCTCCGGTGACAGCGCAGGCGCCATTCGGTCTTACACGGCATTCGCCGAGAAATACCCCGGTGACAAACTCGCTGCCACCGCCGTTTTGCAACGAGGCCTTGCCCGGCAAAAAGCCCAAGCCCACACCGAGGCGCTCGCCGACTTCGAGGAGGTCATCACCCGTTTCCAATTCAGCAAGGAGGTTGAGATAGCCCTCCTTCAAAAAGCCCTCACTCTGGGCCAGCTCAAGAAATACCCCGAGATGGCAGCTGCTTTTCAAGAGCTACTCAGGCGTTACCCGAACTCGGCCGCCGCCGCGCAGGCCCACTTCTGGCTTGGTTGGGCGGCCTTTGAAAACAAGGACTACCCGCAAGCCATCACACTCCTCGACAAGGCCCGGCTTCTGGATTCCAAAAACTACGCTGACCGTGCCACGCTTCGCATCCTGCTGGCCCAATACCAGCTTCAGGATCGCGCCGCTGCCGCCCGTGAGGCTGATGATTACAAAGGTGGTGCCATTCCCGCCGAGGTTGTGATCTGGCTCGCGCAGGGTCATCTGGAGGACAAAAAATTCGCCAAGGCGGAGAAGTTGCTTTTGCCTCTGGTGCAAAATCCGGCATCGGTTCCCCCGGATGTTTGGATTTTGATTTCGGAGACCAATCTCGCTTTGGCCAAGCCTGACGAGGCATCCCAAGCCGCTGACAAAGCGATTGCCTCGACGCAGAATCCCCAAGCCCAAGCGCGGGCCCATCTTGCCAAGGCATTCGCCGAAATCGCCCTCAAGCGTCCCGCCCCCGCCCGGCAGGCAGTCGATCAGGCTTTATTTCTTCAACCCGAAGGCAAGCTCAACGCTGAGGCCCGGCTCGCATCCGGCGAGGTCTTCTTCCTCGAGCAGGACTACGAAAGCGCCGCACGCGCATTCATGGCCGTCAGCATTCTTGTGGATGATCCCAAAGTGGCTCCCAAGGCGCTCAGAAGGGCTGCCGAAGCCTATCGGCGGGCGTTCAAGGATGCCGAAGCCGACAAAGCAATGAAGGAACTCTCTGAGCGGTTCCCCGGTTCCGCGCTGAGCGCGACCCCTTAACCGCTGTAGGTGCCGGTGGTGACACCGATCTGGCTGGTGGCATGCAGTTCGCGGTGCAACGCGGAGCCGCTTCGGCGAGCGGCCAAGAGTTCTTGGTAGGCGGTCACAATGCGCGTGGTTTCCTCGGCCGATTCCTCCAGCAGTTCGATACGGAAGTGGCGCAGGCCGGCGGCATGGAAGGATTCAAAGAAAGCCGCGCCCGTTTGTGCCGTGGCGTGGAATAGCGTGTTCCGGCAACCCACATCGGCGCGGAGCGGATGTTCCATGCCCACGCGGTCGCGCAGGTGGACCCGGTGCTTTTCGCAGGGCCTTCCGCAGTCCGTGTAGTCCTTGCCCTTCGAGAGAAATGCCGCGAAGACGCAGTGCTCCATGTGAAACATCGGCATGTGATGGTGCAGCGTGAGTTCAAACCAATCCGGCGGCGCGTGACGCAGCATCGAGAGAATCTGGGCCGAGTTCAGGTCGTGCGAAATGGTGAGGCGCTCCAGACCATGATTTTTAAAAACAAGCGCGGTCACTGGATTGGCCACATTCAACGAGAAATCCCCGATCAATCGCAGCGGACTTCCTTCAAAATGCGAGATGGCTCCGATGTTGCGAATGAGAACGCCATCAGGCTTTGCATTCGCGATGAGTTTGAAAAATCCCTCCTCGCCGGCTTTCTGAATGCGAGGCGTGGCAAGAAAGACCTGTGCGCCGCCGTGCGCCCGCACCGTCGCGACGGCATCCTTGTAGCGGCGGATGTCCTCATAATCGACAAGGATTTCCCGAGTGCCAGCACCGAGTGCAGCCTCAAGTTGCTCCTCGGAGCGGACCAAGACAGAGAGATGCGAGTCAGAGGATTTTGGCGCTTCAAAACTCGGGAGAATTTCCTTCAAAGCCACCTTCGGGGCCGTGTCGCGCGCTGTGTGGCTTGCCTTCTCGACCAACTCGCGACGCATGCGGTTGATTTCCGAAAAGGGCAGAATGACATCGCCTTCGATCTCCGACTTGAGCGAGCAGAGGCTGAATCCGGTGCCACCGAGCTTTTCAAGTTGTGCCCTCAGAGCATCAGTCGTCAGTGGTCTTGTGCGTGCGCTCTGCAGAGGAATCCGGGATGAAATCAAAACATCGCCGCACTTGAGCAGGAGGGGTTCGTTGGCCTTTCCGCTGACGACGAGATCGAGTGGCGTCAGTCGATCGGCATCCGTCTCCAGTCGACCGCTGAAGCTGCCGCGTAATTCGCGGTCAAGCGCAGGGTCCGAGGTTTTCCAGACGCGGCTGCCAACTGGAATTTCATGGAAGCGTATTTTGCCCGTCTCGAAGAAAAGCTTGTTCCCCTGAACCTGAAAAACCCGCCCGCCTTGCTCGCGTTCGGTGTTTCCGCCGGTGTCAAAAACTACGCCATCGCCGGGTTTGATGGGGATTGCGGTGGATTCCAATTCGACATGGTCCCTCGAGCTGCCTGCAACACGACCGAGAAAGGCTCCGCGCTTTTTGCCAAAGCGTGCGCCGACGAGTTCCTGGTGATTGACCCCATGCATCCACCCGCTGAAGAGGCCCCGAGAGAATGTCATTTCCAGTCGATACCAGTCTTCGGGCGATGCCCCCTCAAAAAGCCCCTCGAGCGCCGCGTCGATGGCTTTGCGGTAAACCGAGGTGACCGCTGCGACATATTCGGGGGATTTCAGGCGTCCCTCGATTTTAAATGAGGCCACGCCCCGCTCGATGAGGGCGGGGATTTCATTCACTGCGGCGAGATCCTGGGGAGAGAGCAGATAACGCTTGTCGCCGAGGTCGCGCAGCGCGCCGTCCACCACGAGTTCGTAGGGCATGCGGCAGGCTTGTGCACACTCACCGCGATTTGCGCTGCGGCGACCGAGGGCCTCGCTGGTAAGGCATTGGCCCGAGTAGGCCACGCACAGCGCTCCATGAACAAATGTCTCCAGCGGCACCGAGGGCGGGAACTTTTCCAATTCCCGCAGCGAAAGCTCCCTCGCAAGAACGACCTGCTTCACGCCGAGTCCCTCGGCGAAGCGCACGCCCTCGGGGGATGTAATAGTCATTTGCGTCGAGGCGTGGACTCGCAGGTCGGGAAACATGCGGCGGGAAATCTCCGCCAGGCCGACATCTTGGATAATCACGGCATCCACCGCCGCATCATGCAGGGCCTGGAGTTCGGCGATGGCGTCATCGAGTTCATCGGTGAAGATGAGCACATTCAGTGTAACATAGGCTTTCACGCCGTGTGCGTGCAGGAAGGAGGTGATGGCTGGAAGCTCGTCTTCGCGGAAGTTGTCGGCCCGCATGCGGGCGTTGAAGCGGCTCAAGCCAAAGAAAACGGCATCTGCTCCATTTGCTAGAGCGGCACGCAAGCACTCCCAGTCGCCTGCCGGCGCGAGGAGTTCGGGTTCGACTGGACGGGTATCGCTCAATGAACCGGTGCCATAATGATCCGGATATCGGGATCCTCCTGGCGGTTGGTTATGTAAATGCCGATTGACTTGGTATTGATCAACTCGTAGCCAGTGAGAATGAATTCGGGATAGAACTTATCGCTGGCAGGCTCATAAACGGTATCACCGCTGAAACGGCCTCGAAGGCGGTATTCATAGTTGTTGTCTGTGCCGAGTTTTCCCGCCTCGCGGTCTGGCGCGATTTTGGTTTGCTCGTTCAACATGACGAGTTGAGCAGTCGTCCAAGGCTTTCCAGGTTCTCGCACCCAGCCCCACATTTTGTAATCACTCTTATACATGCGCCGTCCGATGAAGTAGTCGCCAGGCGCTTCAGCGCGGATAGCGGCATTCATGCTCGCACGGGCGGGGGCTTCACTATCGACGGTCTGGCAGGCGTTTTGAAAAAGGGCGGTCGCCACCAGCGTCACAAGACAGGCTCGTTGGATCAGGGATTTCATGAAAATCAAATGGCCTGGGCGAAGTAGGGCGCGAGGGTTTGCTTGAGGGCCTCATCCGACTCCGTGGAAATGCTGCCGCTCAAGGGTAGCAGCGTCCACTCCTCGATATGGGTGATCTCTCCACCGGGCGGGATCGTTTTCAGCGGGCTCAGGCTCTCGACTTCGAGCATGTCGCCATTCGTGAAGGCCTCGAAATTGCAGCCGCCGTCGGGGTAGGTCTCGCCCTCGAGAAAGTCGAAGGATTTAATGAAAATCGAATCGTCCACGATGTAGGCGACATGTTTTTCCTTGTGCGCGAGACCGATCTTCGTGGGCGGGCGATCTGCTGCCTGGCGCAGGATGAAATAGTCCCGCCCAATCCGCCAACGCGCATCACTCAGGTCGGTGTAGGGCCAGAGAACCATCGTGCGGTTCGGCAGCAAATCCCTCGGATGTTCCCCGAGGGGCGGTTGAGGTATCACAGAGGTTCCACCCGCCTTCATCACACTCAGCGCCCAGGCAGAAAATTCGAGCGGTTTGGAGTCCACGTTTTTAGCCGTGTGCCGGACTCTCACCGTTGGGGAATCCGGCGAAATCCTGATCCCCAGCCTCTTCAAAATGCGTCCTCCAGCCACTTGCTCGGCTTCAAAAATAAACTCTCCCGTGGTTGAATCCACCCAATGCTGGGGCGGATGGTTGTCGATATGGTAGGTTCGCTCCACATCCTCGGGAGCGATCCAGAAGCGGTGGTCCCCGCGAATCATCCACTCCGTCTCGCCCTTGCCGCCGAGCTGTTCATCGAAGGTCTTGAAAACATTTGAGCCGTTTTTTGTGCGGAGGCTGATGATGCGCGGCCCCACATCGAGTGTGACAACGAGTTCGATGTGATCATTTGCGAGCCGCAGATTGCGCTCCCAGCCAACATGAGGGATGACTTCCTTTTGCATGAGTGGAGCAATCTTAGGAGTCAGGTAAAAAAAGTCAGTTAAATCCCGTAGGGATAAAAACTCAGCTCACTGACTCTCCGCGCAGCTCCAGCAATCGGCGGAGGGTTTCTTCGATGAGGCTGTTCGGGCAACTTGCGCCCGCCGTGATTCCGATGCCGAGTTTCGTCAGGTCGGGCAGCCAATCCTTGGAAACAATTTCTTTTTTCAGGTGGAGATCGAAGTGCCGGATTTCATGCGGCGAGGTCAGGCAGTCCGCATTGCGAATGAACCATGTCGGGAGCTTTTCAGAGCCGATTTCAGCCAAGTGGGTTGTATTCGAACTATTGTAGCCGCCGACCACGATGAGCATGTCCAAAGATTCGTTGAGGAGTTGGAAGAGGGCGTCTTGTCGATCCTGCGTGGCTCCGCAGATTGTGTCGAAGTAGCGGAAGTTTGCCGTGCTGCCCCCATCGCGCTTTGCCACGGCCTCCCGAAGCAGGTTCTGAATAGCCTCGGTTTCGCTGCGCAGCATGGTGGTTTGGTTCGCCACGCCGATGCACTGGAGGTGTTGCAGCGGATCGAAGCCTGGGCTTAATGCTCCACGGAAGGTGGTCAGAAACTCGGCCGGGTCGCCGCCATTGACCATGAAGTCGGCCACTTTGCCGGCCTCCTTCAGATCCAGCACGATTACAAAATGGCCTGTTCCATCGCCACCGAGAGCCCGCGAGGCCGTGGCGCGCGTCTCCTCATGTGCGGCCTTGCCATGGATTATGGAAGTGACCCGCTCGGTGGCATTTTGCCGGACGCGTTTCCAGACGCTCATCACATCTCCGCAGGTTGTATCCACGATCTGGCATCCATGGGCCTTCACTGCGTCGATCACGGACACCTCGGCTCCGAATGCCGGCACGATCACGACATCATCAGCTTTCAAGTTCTTCAGGTCCGCATCGGAAGGGTGCGCGGCGAGATGTTGAATGCCGAGCGCATCCATCTGGGCATTCACATCCGGGTTGTGAATGATTTCGCCCAGAAGAAAAATCCGCTTGTCGGTGAAAACCTTCCCTGCCGCATAGGCCAGATCGATTGCCCGCTCAACGCCGTAGCAAAAACCGAATTCCTTCGCCAAGCGGATGGTCGTGTTGCCGACCTGAAGCACCCCGCCTTGCGCCCGGATCTTTTCCACCAGTTCGCTGCGATAATGTTTTTCCACCTGTGCCTGCACATGGGCCATGACATCAGGCGTGCGGATATTGACTCGGTTTGGCGTGCTCAAAGTGGGTTCAGCTTAAATCCGAAAAATGTTTTTTTATAGAAAGAACGGACTGATTCAAACGGCGTGTTTCAGCAACTGGTCATTAGAAAAAATCATCTCCGTGTCCTCCGTGGTGAATAATTCCCTTTCAATAAAGCTCCACCGGCGACCGTTTGCCATCCTCCGGGCTGCGCTGCGCGGCCAATTCGGGTCCCAAAACAGCAACGCGGAGCTCGTAAATTTCGGCATCCACCGCATGAAAAGCCTCCAGAGAAAATGGCGTGGGCGGCGCGAGGCGGGACTTGCAGCGGGCCATGGCCTCAAGGGCCTCGTCGAGTTTTTTGCCCATGGTGTCGATGGCCTTCTTCGCGGCGGCGGCCATTTCGATGCGGTGGCAGATCATGAGCATGTCGTTGCCCGCTTCGATGCCGAGGCGCATCGTTTCATCAAATCCGTAGTGGTTTAGAATGGCTCCCATATCGAGGTCGTCTGTCATCACGAGGCCCTCAAATCCCATATCCTTCCGCAGCAGGTCGCGGATGATGACGGGCGAGAGCGAGGCGGGGCGGTTCACTGCATCCAGTCCTGAAACGGCTATGTGTCCGATCATCATGCTGTCCACCGATTTTGCGAAGTGCCGGAAGACGGCGAGTTCATGCTCTTCCATGAGTTCCTTCGAGCGCTCGATGCGGGGGAGTTCGTGGTGTGGGTCGAGGCCGGCCGAGGCATAGCCGGGGAAATGCTTGCCGCAGCTCATCACTCCAGTGGCCCGCAGTGCCTCGTTGAAGGCGCTGGATTTTTCAATGACCTCGGCGACATCGCGGCCGTAGCAGCGCCCGCGAAGCGAATTGTCGGCCTCGTCGTCGAAGGAAATGTCCAGCACGGGGCAGAGGTCGAGGTTGAAGCCGAAAATGCGCAGGATGCGGCCGGTGATGTCTCCATGGCGGCGGATCAAATCCAGATCCCCGCAGTCGCGGAGTTGCTGGGCGTTTGGAGGTTCGTTGCCGATGAGTTTGAGCCGGGACACGCGTCCACCTTCCTGGTCGATCGTGATGATCGGTTCCACGCTGCTCAGATCGCGGAGGTCGTCGATGAGCTTGCGGAGTTGCTGGGGGGTCTTGATGTTTCGGCCGAAAAGGATGAACCCTCCTGGCTGGATTTGGCGGAAGAGGCGAGCGGATTCAGAATCGAGTTCCGCTCCGGGAACACCAACGAGAAGAAGCTGACCGGGATTTTGGGATGGCATGGGGAGGGGAAAAACAGATTTGATGCGGGCTGTCGAAATGATTTCTTCAGAAAAAATCGGTCTGTTCGGCGGGAGCTTTGATCCCATCCACCACGGACATCTCATTCTGGCGCGTGATGCCATGGAGTCCCTCGGCTTGGATCGTGTCATTTTCATTCCTGTGAATGTCTCTCCCCACAAGCTTGCCCACCCGCCTGTGGCGGCCCGTTTTCGCTGTGAAATGGTGGCTGCCGCCATTGCTGGAGAGTCTCGGTTTTCGATGGATGCCTGCGAGGCAGAGCGCGAGGGACCGTCCTTCGCCGTTGATACGGTGAGGCTCATGCGGCCGCGTTTTCCCCAGGCGGAGCTTTTTTATTTCATCGGAGAGGACAATGTCTCCTCGCTTCACACATGGCGGGAAATTGACGAGCTCAAGAAATTGGCATCCTTCGTCGTGCTGGCCCGAGGCAACTTGCAGCCCGTCGAGGGATTTCCAGTCATCAGCCGCAATATCGACATTTCTTCCACAGACATCCGGAATCGCATTGCCCAGGGACTTCCTGTTCGCTACTTGCTGCCGGACGCCGTTTGCGCGATTCTCACTCGGCATCAACTTTACCTGAATGACTGATACTGAAAAACTCGCCCGCGTCTGCGCGTCGGCAGCCGCTGATAAAAAGGCCGAAGACATCGTCCTCCTCGACATGCGTGGCGTCTCCGACTTCACCGATTTCTTCCTCATTTGCTCTGCCAATTCGGAACCGCAGCTTAAGGCAATAGCCTCATCGATCCGTGAAAATGCCCGCGAGAAGTGCGAGGCGCGTCCGCTTTCGGCCGATGGCTTCCCCGTGAGCCAATGGATCGTTACTGATTTTGGCGGTCTCATTTGCCATCTTTTCCTGGATTCGAAACGCGCCTTCTATGATCTCGAGGGCCTCTGGAGCGACGCCAAGAGAATCCCGTTGGAGGACTGACCTGCGATGGATGGCGTCGAGGATGTCGAGATCGAGTGCCCCTACTGCGGGGAACTTTTCGGAATTCTGGCCGACACATCGCACCCGTCTGTCGAAATGATCGAGGACTGCTCGGTGTGTTGCCATCCCATCCAGTTGAGCCTTCGCTTCTCGGGAGGCGAATTGGTCTCGGTGCAAGCCTCGGCATCCTGAATCGATATGCAGGCTGGTTTTTTTATCGATAGTCCAACGACTCCGGCGCGGGCGTCCGCGAAGGTTGTCACCATCCTGCTTCTGCTCCTGGCCTATTCCGGTCTGTGCTGGCTGGCATTTTCCCATTCCTTGAAAAACTGGGAGCAAGTCTGGGGTTACCGGATGACTTTTTTGAATGGCTGGGCTGCCACAATCGGTATCTCGGCCGCCGCCCTCTTGCTCAGCACAGCTATCGGTGCTCTCACCGCGTTGGCGCGACGCTCGGCCTTTCTGCCTTTGCGCTACACCGCCGCCGCGTATGTCGAGACGGTGAGGGGACTCCCGCTTGTCGTGCTCGTGCTTTTTGGCTTCTACGGCATCGCCAACGCCGTGGGCTGGAATGACCGAGTTTCGGTGGGAATCGTCATTCTCTCGCTATTCAGTGGCGCCTACATTGCGGAAATCATACGCGCTGGCATCGAGAGTGTGGGTCGCTCCCAATGGGACAGCGCCCGCGCGATTGGACTCACGACCGCGCAGACTTACCGCTTTGTCATTTTTCCTCAGGTGCTGCGTCAGATTTTGCCTCCCGTGGCGGGTCAGTTTTCCTCGCTCATCAAGGACTCCTCTTTGCTCTATATCATCGGAATTCCCGAACTCACCTTTGCGGCAAACCAGATCAATTCGGCGACCTACAGCACCTTTGAGAGTTTTGTTCCGCTCGGCATCTGCTATCTTGTGCTCACACTGCCAGTTTCGCTCTGGACGAAATACTTGGAATCCAAAGTGCGCTATGAAATGTGAA
>JBILWM010000163.1:0-3457 GCA_044369905.1 Terrimicrobiaceae bacterium
TGAACTGGGAGATACTCACCCCGAACCAAACGCCGCGTTCATCCTGCATCAAAAACTCCTTTCGACCGGCATCATAATAAACCTCCGGCATTCCATGACGGATGACGGATTGTTCCGAGGAATTCACTTCTTCGTCGGTCGGAGGCAATGCCTCCTCGATCCATTCGGCAGCAAGGTTAGCGCTCATTTTTCAGGACCTCCGGGTTGAAGAAATAAACCATCTGCCGCGCCCCGCCTTCGCGCATGCCATCCGGCATCCTCACAAACTGCGAGCGCGTCCAAGTGGCGCTGTCCGCGCCGAGACTCACCGCGTAGTTCATGAACGAGCGTAAACGCTCCTCGGTCTGCCCCGCGCAGTAGAACCAACCATGGATGCTCTTGCTCCCACTGAAGACCGCCAAAACAAGCGGCGCACGGCTCGCAAGGTGCGCCAATACCGCCGCCTGCTCATTTTGAGTCCCCACATCCTGCTCGATCACCAGAAACTTTCGCGGCCCAGTATTCGAGAGGGTGTGTTGGCTTTTCTTCCCCTCCTTGGTCGTTCCATAAACCGATGTCATCGGACTTGGAACGATCAACTGGAGTGTCGACATCTTCCCGCGCCATTCTGAACGCGGGCGAGTGGCGAATTTGGAACTCGTCTGCCCGCAGCACAGAAGAGGATCACCCGGGAAAAGCGCATCGATGATCGCCTCTGTGTGCGACTCGTCGTGGAGTGTGCGGGGACTCATTTCCCAAAGGTCATCAAGACCCGCTCCATCTGCGATGATCCCCGCCCGCTTGGTTTGATCCAGAGTGGGCCAAGCCGAGGTCTTCTTAAACGGCATCGACTTGGCACCTGGAATCCAAGCACAGCCCGCCGAGCTATCCACGGCGCTATCAATCTCCCCCGACTTCACCTGCTCGCCACTTGTGGCGGCGCGGAGCAAGTCAATGATCTCCTCCCGCGAACGGAACGGGTGCAAGACCCGAGCCGTCCGGAAGAGCCAGTTGTGCAAACCCTCGCCGCGCCGTGGAGGCGCGGAGAGCATATCACGCACGAACTGCGGGAGGGGTTTTCCGGCATGAGGTGAAGCGGCGGCGATCATAAGCGCACTTCCGCTTGTGCCTCGATCTGTTCTATATCGGCGAGCCGATATCTGACAGCTTTCCCGAGCTTGAGAAATGGCAGGCTGCCCGCCTTCTCGCGTCGTTTGAGCGTTTCTATAGATAATGCCCAACGAGCAGCAAGGTGCCGCCTGCTGAGCATTTGTGATGATGTAGTATTATATGTTTTCATAACGCACCCGTAGGCGCGCTGAAAACAAAACATACTGGCAAATAACGGCTTAAAAAGGTGCTTAAAGCAAAGCTACCCCTATTTTGAGGGTCCAAAAAGCAAATGAAGAAGCAAAAGCTAGGTCTAAAAAGCAAAAGCCCAGCTAAACTCTGTCAAATGGTTTTTTTTATTTTTTCAAAGATATCATCCTTGGGGGGTCTGGCACCTAGCCTTCCATCATTGAGGGGCTTCCTGACTTGCCCCCGTTTTTTGGCGCCCTTCTGACTACCGGCAACTGCCCGGATTTTTTTCAACTCATCATTCCACCAAACCCGCAGATAAACCTTGGCTGAACTATAAATATCTGGAGGCAAGCCGTCTTTGTAATAAGATGCCACCTTGTCGCCAGCCTCTATGCTGGAAATATCAAGAGTGTGAGCCAACCATTGCCGGAACCTCGGCATACGATCCACCGGCGTAAGGCGAGGCAATAAATTCTGAAGGGCAACATCGAAATCCAAGGGGAGATAGTTGCCTGAATTATCGAAATGAAAAATGGGATTCGGTTCTTGCTCGATATCCAAACAAGAATTTCTGTGGATCGCCCTTAATACAGCGGTATACCAAACTCCGAAATCATAACCCTTTTCACTGCAATAAGAGGTTTCCACCTTTTTCCTCAACGAGTCCACACCGCCCACCGCCAACTCCAAAAGCTCGAAAGCCAAGTTCACAGCTTCAACAGGCGAACGCCCTTGGTTTAGCAAGGTCGCGGCAATCCCAGCAATCGTGGCAGGCGGAATGGCAGCCAGTTGGTCAGGGAACTCGGCGGTTGGGAAAAATGTCTTAAATGCAGAAGTCGGCTCCGTAAAACGAACGCGCTTGGTTGAACGGCGTTCTTTGGCGGCAGGCTCAGATTGTTTTTTGGCGGTTTGCTTTTTCACGGCGTTTTTTTCCTTTCAAATTCGCAGCATTGGCTGGCTCCATCCGAGACACATTCCCAGGCAAAAGCCAAGCCCCCACATTCACCACCGGCCGCGTTTTCAGGTCCGAATAATGCCGCGCCGTCGTCGATACATCCGCATGCCGCAGAACCCGCGAAGCCGCATAGATACCATGCTCCGCCGTCACCAGCGCCCCAAGCTCCTTGCGCAACTCATGCAGTGGCTTCCGCGCATCCACGCCCTTGGTCCGCAGCCAATCCGTCAAGCGAGTGAACACTGCATCAGCCCGATACTGCCGCCCCCACTTTTTATGCCCGCCCTGTTCCCCCGCCCCCGGCACAACAAAAACCCCCGCAGTGTTCCGAGATTTCAGTTTCGCATGGAAGCCCCGCAAAATCGCCACCACATTCTCATCAATCGGCACCTCCGCCCGCGAATCCTGCGACTTCAGCCCGCCCCGCTCAGTCTCCTCCACACGAATCAACTGCCGGTTGAAATCCACCTGCCCCCAGCACAACGAATCAATCTCCCCCCGCCGCAGACCCGCAGCCAGAGCCAGAATCATAGCCAGAAACGCCGCCGGGTCCTTCTCCGAAAGCTCCTCCCTCGCCGACTGCAAAAGCTCCTTCGGATCGATCCGAGAAAAATACTTCGCCGACTGCCTTGGGTAAAACTCCACACCCGCGAAAGGCAACGGCTCCGGTAGTCGCAAATCCGTAATAAACTTCACCACCTTCGGAGCAAAAAGCGACCGCGCCATCCGGATCGTCGAATTGCAAGAAGTCATCCTCGAAGCCTCTGCCTTCGGATTCTTCGCCTTTGCCACATAAGCCAAACGCCAAGACTGCAAGGCCGTTGGAGAAAGCAAATCTAACCCCACCGCATCCACCACCTCCCGATATTTCCTCGCACCCCCAGAGTGAGGCCCAAAGCGCTTCTTCGACCTCTTCACCGCCAACAAATCCCCCGTGATCTTTCGGAGCGCCGTTGCATAGGAATGAAAAGTCGCCCCCTTCGTTTGCGAAACCTTCTCCGCCGCCCCGATCCACTCTCCCACGGTTGCCATAGGCCTCTCTGCCGGATTCTCCCCCCGCTCCTCTGGCCGATGCTTCTGCAAAGTCGCATCCAACCCCACCCCCAGGAGATCCAAATAAACCCCCGCCGCAAACCTCGCCGCCGCATCCCTGTTCGCCGTGCGAGAAGTGAAAGTCAGCCGCCGCCCTTTGAACTGAATCTGGAACGAATAATTCGGCGA
>JBILWM010000080.1:0-12013 GCA_044369905.1 Terrimicrobiaceae bacterium
TTTTAGGACGTTTGACATCGCCCGATTGAGCGCGCTTTCCAGCACTTCCAAAAGGGCTCTTCATACCGTCGAAAAGTGGTGCATTTTGAAGTGACCGCGAGTGGTGCATTTTAAGTGACCGCCGACAACGGGGCAATAAGTCTCCCAGGCGACTTCCGCCCACAGATCGAGCGGATGGGCGGATACCGTGAAGCCGAGAAGGTCGAGTTCGTCGCGGAGGCGTTCAAGCAGGGGTGTGGATGCCGTGTGTTCATGCCTTTGAATGGTGCCGAACATGGAGTTTCCGTTCTGGGCGAGTTGGCGGATCGTCCACACAGCCTCTGTGCGGTTTGTGATGAGCGAATCGAGCGCGCCGGCCCGCAGAAGCAGGTGGAGAGAAGCTTCGCCCGCCGAGGTCCGCGCAAAAAAATCCTCGAGTGATTGAAAGGGCTCTCGTTGGCGCTCGATGGAGATCCGTTTCAAAAGAGCCTCTGGAAGACCGCTGATCATTTCAAGGGGCACGCGAATGAGGTTTTTTCCCTCCACAAAAAATCGTCCGCGCGATGCGTTGACATCCGGCGGGAGGAATCCAATGCCGAGTCTGCGGCATTCGAGAGAGTAGAGGAGCCGGGAATAGAATCCCTTGCCGTGGGTAAGAACAGAGGCGAGGAACTCGGCTGGATGGTGCTTCTTCAGGCATGCGGCCTGCCAGGCCTCCAGCGCGTAGGCGGTCGAGTGGGCGCGGCAGAAGGCGTAGCCGCGGAACATGTGCACGAGATTCCAGACGGCGGCCGTCTCCGCCTCGCTTCGTCCATTTCGGCGTGCGCACTCTTCAAACTCGACGCGCATTTTTTCGATTTCGGCGTCGCGCATTTTCACCAGTGCTCGGCGGAGGATATCCGCCCTTCCCGGCGGCATGGCTGCGAAGGCTTCTGCGATTTGAAGGATGTGCTCTTCGTAGGCGATGACGCCGTGTGTGCTCCTCAAGACAGGCTCTAGGGAAGGGTGGGGGTATTCTGGCTTTTCGAGCCCCAAGGCCCGGCGGGCAAATGTGGATTTGCGGAGCGTGTTGGCGGCTCCGGGGCGGATCACCGAAACAATGGCGACGAGCGAGTCGATGTCGCGGCAGTTGCACATTTTCGCCAGATTCGTCATGGCGGGGCTCTCGATGTGGTGCACACCCCGGGCGTTGCCGGTGGCGATCATTTCCCACACCGAGGTGTCATCCCACGGGCCTGCGAAGCTGGATGCAATCTCTATGCCGCGCGATGCGAGTTCGGCGCGAGCGTCGCGGAGAACGGAGAGCCCGCCCTGCGCGAGGATGTCGAGCTTCACCAAGCCGACATCCTCCACGGCGTTCATATCAAAATGCGTGGTCGGCCAGCCTTTGTTGCTCTGGAAGGTGGGAGTGAAGTCGTGGATCGGACGCCTCGAGAGGACAAGCCCGCAGGGATGCATCTTGGCATGGCGAGGCAGACCCTCCAGCCGCGCGGCGAGCTTGAGCGCGGTGAGGGCTGGTTCTTCGTCGAAAAGTCCCTGCGCCTTCGCAGTGGCGGCTGCATTTTCCGCATCACCCGCTTTGGCCAACCAGGGAAAATGCTCTGTCAACCGCCGCACGAGTCGATCCGGCATGCCAAGGACCTTGCCGATTTCGGCAACAGCAGATCGCGCATGGAAGGTGTTGAACCCGCCCACCACCGCGACATGACCCAGCTTGTGCAGGCGGAAGACCTTTTCGACAACCTCATCCTTTCTGTCGTGTGGAAAATCCAGATCGATGTCGGGGAGTTTTTTCAAAGCCATGCGGTCGCGGTTCAAGAAGCGCTGAAAATACAACTCGAAGCGAACCGGGCAGACATTGCTTATTCCCAGACAAAAGCAGACCAGCGAGTCGGCGGCGCTGCCGCGTGTGATCCACTCGATGCCGTCGCGGCGGCAGTGCTGGAGAAGATCCCAGACTGTCAGAAAATATTCCTCGTAGCCGACCTCGGCGATCATCTGCAGCTCCGTGTCGAGTTGCGAGCGGTGGCGTGCGGCCTGCGATCCGTAGCGCTCCGCAAGCCCCCGCACGGCTAGGCGTGCAAGAAACTCGCGCGGCGTGCAAGACTCGGGAGGATCAAAGCGGGGAAAGGAGAGCTCTCCGAATTCAAACGCGAAGTCGCATTCCCCGGCGATCCTTTCATCATCAGCTTCAGCAGCCGCAGTGAAGACGCCCCCGCTTGATTTGCCGGGGTGCGCTTCATCTAGCAGAGTGAGAGTGCGGATGCTTTCTACGATGCGCAGGTGCAGGAGATCGGCTTCGCTCTCGCAACGGATCGGCTGCGCGGTGCTTGAGGATGCCAGCAGGCCGTCCCGGTGCTGCATCCAGAAGTCGCGGGTTATTTTCGGTTCCGAGAGCAAGCGGCAGAGGTTTTGGTATCCGGTCCGGTCTTTTGCATAGAGTCGACGCAGACGGTGGTTCACGCTGAGTTCCGCGCCGATGATTGGTTTGAGACCCGCAGCCTGCGCAGCTTGGAAAAACGGCACGGCGGCATGGAGGTTCGGATCGCAGATTCCCACGGCCTTGCAGCCTGCCTCTGCGGCGATTTGGACGATCCGCTCGGGCGTGAGCAGGGATTCCATGAAACTGTAGCAGGAGCGGAAATGCAGGATGGTTGATGGAGCTTTCGTGGCGCGTCTTATCAGAGGCTGCGATGGCTTTTTTGCATCGCTCGGCGCGCTTCGACTTTCGCGCAGCCAGAGGTCATGTCCGCGCAGGATGGCTCCGCTGCCGTGGCTGAATCGGATTTCATCCACGGCCTTGGCAGCCCGGTGGAGCGTAGCGGAATTTTGTGCCGAGGGAATGAGTGGCAGCTCTGTAAAAAAGGAGCCTTTGTAGAGATTCGAGAGTTTCAGTGAAACAAGGCGCAGGCTCACGCGGCGCTCCCAGGCTTTTTTTAACAGCGTGGCGATGATGCCATAAGTCTTCGTCTCCAAGTCGGTTGGTTCATCGAGGCTGAAACTCCGCAGGCACTCTTCGAAATCATTGTATCGCACCCGCACCGAAATAGTCCTTGCGGCCTGTCCCTCCGCACGGGCCTTGGCAAAAAGCCGGTCGGCCATGGAGCGCAGCACGGCCAGAACAAATGTCTCGTCGGCCGTGTCAGCCTCGAAGGTTTGTTGCTCGGAGTAGGATTTCGCGGCAGGCGCCTCCGCCACCACCGGGCGTTCATCGATACCATTGGCAAACTCCCAAAGTGTGCGCGCGTTTTTGCCTGCAAAAAGCGAAAGCTGCTCCGGCGGGGTGTTTGCTATGTGGCCGATGAGAGGCAGACCCGCCCGGCTCAGCGTGGCGGCGAGTTGCGGCCCAATGCCGGGAAGCCATTTGTTTTCAAGGGGCGCCAGAAACTCTCCTTCGCGACCGGATGCGATTTGCGTGAGGGCGTCCGGCTTTTTCCATTTGCTGGCGACCTGTGAGACCAGTTTGTTCGATGCGACTCCCTCGGAGAGCGTGATGCGGAGCGTCTCGCGCACGGCCTTGCGGATCGATTCCGCAATGTCCTGCGGCGTTTTTTTAGTGTTTCCCCGCAGGTCGGCGTAGCCTTCGTCGATCGATCCCACCTCGACCACCGGCGTGAAATCGTAGGCGTAGCTGAACATCATGCGCGAGAAGTGCTCGTATTTCTCGAAATCCCCGGGCACGACGACGAGCCTCGGACACAACCTCCTCGCCTGCGCCATCGGCATCGCCGAAGTGATGCCATGCCGCCGAGCCTCATACGAAGCCGATGCCACCACCCCCCGAGCCGAACCTCCCACTGCCACAGGCTTGCCCCGCAGGCGCGCATCGGCAGCTTGTTCGACCGAAGCAAAAAACGCATCGGCATCGAGGTGGAGTATCATGGTGTTCAAATGAACACCTTTTTCGATTGAACACAACCCGATTGAGCGTTATTTGGGTAAACTCGGAAACTTGCGCGCAAGGGTTCCTTTTGCGAAGGTTCATCTCAGACAAGCTATTAACTATGCCAAAAACTACTTCGAAACCCACGCGGAAGCCCTTGAAGCGCAATTCAAGTTCTGGGGTTAAAGTAGCTCCGATTCGGCGATGGTTGCTGAAATCCGGCTTTCGCAAGTTGACTCCTGCCGAGATGGAGCACTCGGAGTTGGTGGCGGCTTTGAAGTAGCCCCCAGTCCTACTCGCCGACTATCCTCCGGAGGTTCAACATAGCCTACAACCTCAAGCGCCTTCACATCCGTTGGAGTCAAACTTCGCCTTGCATGAATGGGGTAACCTTCACAAGCTGGAATAGCGCTGTCGCCAACTCACCGCCATCACGCTTGACAAGTCCGTGCGCTCAGCCGACCTCTACCGTGCCGCCAAGGAACTCGGCAAGATCGAGAAGGTGCTCAAGGAAATCCGCGCCTGAGAGCGCGACATCGTCCTTCCCCTCGCCCAAAAAAGCCTCGAAATCGATCTCGATGACGGATTGAATACTAACTGCCTCAAATTAAAAGGCCTGCTTGAAACCATCGTCGCCTTGGACAAGAAGGAGGAGGATTAATTTTGTGATTTTTTCTCTAAATAAAATGGAAAAAATCGAAAATTATATTTTACTTCGCTAACAACTGTGATTTTTTCACAACATATGCTTTTATCCTTCACTGTTGAGAATTTCCGATCCTTCAAGGAGACGCAAACGCTGTCCATGGTGGCAAGCAATCGCCATCCGGACCATGAAAACCATCTCACCTCGATTCCACAGGATGAAAACAAAGTCTTGCCGGTGGCAGCGGTGTATGGTGCCAACGGCGCGGGAAAATCCAATCTGGTGAGGGCTCTGGGTTTTCTGCGAATGCTTGTGCTGGAAGGCACGGAGCCGAAAAAAGCAATCCCGCGCCAGGCCTTCGCGTTGGATGAGGAAACGCCGCGCGAGCCGAGCGAATTCTCTGTGCAATTTGTGCAGGATGGCCGCGTGTTTGCCTACGGCTGCCAAGTGGATGAAAAAAAGGTCTGTGCCGAGTGGCTGAGCGTCCTGCGCGGATCCAAGGAGACGACCGTCTTCGAGCGGGCAACTGACGCCTCCGGCAAAGTGATGATTCAGACGGGTCCGGCGATGGCAGCAGACTCGGAGTTGGGAGACCACACAAAGCCCCGCGAGTTGGCCAAAGTGGGAGTGCTCCCCAACCAACTCTTCCTCCATGCTGTGGGAGCGATGTTGCAGGAGGCGGACCAAGGGCCTCTCTTCCGGGCGGCCTTGGAATGGATGGACTCGGTCACGATCATTCCTGCGGATGCGACCTTCCAGTTGCTGTCCCGTCTGGTGGCACAGAACAAGGACTTCACGGATTTCGCTGGAGAATTTCTGCGACGCGTGGAAACAGGCGTGGAAGAGTTAAAGGTCGAAACGAGCGACCTCGACAAAAATGTCCTCTCGGGGCTTGAGCCGAACTTGCAACGGATGATCGAAGATTTGCCCCCGGGCGAGCAGATCGGCCTTCCGGCGCGGGACGGTTCGGAAATGCTTGTGGAGAATCTCTCCGGCATGAAGGTGCGCTTGCGCACACTGACCGCCGAGCACGTAACCCCCGATGGCCGCCGTGTGGGCCTGCCTTTTAACGAAGAATCGGATGGCACCAAGCGGCTCACGCATCTCCTGCCCGTCCTACACGGTGGCAAGCAAGGAGCTGGCATCTATGTGATCGACGAGATCGATCGAAGCCTGCATCCGCTCCTAGCCAAAGGATTCGTGCGCTCATTTCTCGAAAACTGCATCGGCAGCCAACTGGTCTTCACCACCCACGAGACGGCATTCCTCGACTTGGAACTGCTCCGGCGGGACGAAATCTGGTTCGTCAAAAAACAGGGGGCACGAGGTGCTTCGGAGATTTATTCCTTGGCGGAATACCGTGTGAGAACGGATCTGAAGGTGGACAAAGCCTACCTGCAAGGGCGCTTCGACGCCGTTCCACCAATTGAAAACGAACTTCCGGAATGGGTCGGAAAAATCATGGCGGAGTTGCACCCCAACCAAGCGGAACCTTCGCTGGCATTGGCCAAATGAGTCTTCTCAACCGCCGCCCAATCTCGATCGGCAGGGAACAGCGGGAGTTCCGGGATGATCGTGGCTTTGTGGTGGCGACGGATGACACATTTGCTCCCAAGCAATACTTCAAACACCTTGAGCTCCGGCGAGTGAGGGTCGTGGTGCTTTCGACACCGGCAGAGCGAGGTGAGTCTGCGCCGACCCATGTCGTGGAAAGGCTCAAGGAGGCTTACGATATCTACGCGGCAAAAAAACAGATTCAGAAGGGTGATGAGTTTTGGATTTTCCTCGACCGAGACCATCACTTCAAAGGGGCCCACACCCCGCAAACCCTCGAAGCGCTTCGAGTCGGCAGGACGGCAGGATTTGAGGTTGCGATCAGCAATCCTTGCTTTGAGCTCTGGCTGCTGCTCCATCACGAGGAGGTTTCTCCGGATGCGGACTTGGACAACTGCGCTTCGGTAGAAAGCTCGCTTCGCGCCCGTCTCGGCTCCTACAACAAAACAAACATCCTGCCCGGGCAGTTCCCGCTCGATCTTGTTGAGACAGCTATTCGTCGGGCACGGGCCCTCGAAAAGTCTCCCGACAGCTCAACCGCCCTGCTCCCTCTCCCTATTGGAACGCGCGTTTACCGTCTGCTTGAAAAAATCCTCTCTCCCGCGCTGTGAACCTACCCAAAATACAAGCCACTCTTGAAAAACGCCTCGCTTAAAGCTGAATCGTTTTCTGGTAAAAGTGAGGAATCGCCAATGAACCTGAATCCGGCAATCTCAGTTCAATCGCCGGATTTGGCTTTAAAATGAGGCCTTCCCGCCCTACTCGCCAATAATCTTCACCAGCACACGCTTGCGGCGTAGTCCATCGAACTCGCCGTAGAAAATTTGCTCCCAGGGGCCGAAATCCAGCGCGCCGTTGGTGACGGCGACCACGACTTCGCGCCCCATGATGGTGCGTTTCAGGTGGGCGTCGGCATTGTCTTCGGCTCCGTTGTGCGCGTATTGGGCATGCGGATGCTCGGGGGCGAGTTTTTCCAGCCATTTTTCGAAGTCGCGGTGCAGGCCGGATTCGTCGTCATTGATGAACACACTGGCCGAGATATGCATGGCGTTGACCAGACACAGCCCCTCGCAGATGCCGCTTTCCGAGAGGCACTGCTCGACTTGGGGAGTGATGTTCAGAAACGCGCGGCGTTTTGGAATTTCGAACCAGAGTTCTTTGCGGTGGGATTTCATCTCCGAGAAAAACCACATTTCCGACGTGAAATGCAATCGCCGGACTTGCGGTGCTTCTAAAAAGGTGGTCATTTGATCACCATGGGGGAAGCTCTCACATTAAAACAACAGGCCGTAAGGGATTTTATTGAGGCCTACCGCCAAAGCGAGGGAGTGTCGCCCTCGTTGCGGGAAATCCAGGCCCACTTTGGCTTCGCAAGCCCAAATGCTGCCGCCAAGCACCTTGCTGCCCTGCGGCGCAAGGGCGTGCTGCAACGCTCAGCAGGCCGCGCAAGAGGGCTGGTTTTATCGGCATCCGCCGAGCGTCTGATCAGCGAGATTCCCATTCTGGGCGCCATTCCTGCAGGGCAGCCGCTTGCGGAGAGCGAGCAGCGCGAGGGCTGCGTGCGTGTGGACCTCGACACGCTGGGAATCCCAAAAAACGCCCGCACCTTTGCTCTCAAAGTGCGAGGCGATTCCATGACCGGGGCGCACATTCTGGATGGGGATATCGTGATTTTGGAACTCAAGCCCCCATCGCACGGCCGTGTGGTCGCCGCTCTCATCGATGGTGAGAGCACGCTCAAAACTTTTCTCGTTCGATCCGGCAAGCCGTATCTCCGCGCTGAAAATCCCAATTACCCCGATCTCATCCCTGCCCAGGAGCTCGTGATCCAGGGCGTGATGGTGGCATTGCTCAGGCAGGCGAAGCCATAGGACAGGATGAGGCCGCGTGTCTGTCTTGACTCTTTGCTGAATCTGCCGAGTCAACACGCCGGTAGACCCCCAAAAATTGCTCCGACGGTGTTTGTTGGACTCTTTGCTCAAGCAGAAGGGTTAGGTGAAGCAACTCAAACGCCTTTCATCACTACATCCCAAGAAACGCTAAAAGCAGCTCTCAATCGAGAAGCCACTTCAATCGTTGGCGTGTATTGGCCAGCTTCAATCATCTGCACATAGCGGCGACTGATGTTGGCCCTTTCGGCAAGCTGTTCTTGCGTCAAGTTAGCGGCATTACGCAAGCGGTAAACATTCTGGCCAAAAGTTCGATTTTTAGGCTTGCGCACTCTCGCATGATTTAGAAAATGCGGCTAAAAGCAGCGAAGTATGCTTCGCTTTTTAAGCAATCAACCATAACCAGCATCTGCACCAAGACTGAGAGAGTAGAAGAAAAAATATAGTGTAACTACGCCACTTACCCATGCACATGAGTAAATGACGGTCTCAAGCCCGTAGAAGGAGGTTCCTGAAGTAGGAGAGAACTAACAATAAATATGAAAAAAATAGCATCAGAGATTAGCCGTCTAATCAATCGAATCAAAGGTAACATCACCGTCCATGCAAAAGGTTCCGCGATTAAAGGCAATTATAGCCATGGTCGGCGGGACTATAGTAAGTCCGATTTCACCAAAGACACCTACTAAAAAAACAAACTAAAAGCCAATGGGGTGACATAAAATCACCCCATTGGCCTTTTTACCTGAATGAAATTCATATCCCTGCCTTCTAATTTCAATGATTATCAATATTCGATGTCTGAATGGACTGGGGATTTACTAATTCAGCATAGCAAAATAAATAATAGCCAGTATTTACCTTGCGAGAAAGTTTCTAAGGCGTTGCTATTTTGCAATAATCCATATGATTTAGATATTAATAGGAATCCCGAGAGTGAATCTGAACCTATCTCTAAAAATTTAAGGCAATGGCTTCAAATTGCGTTGATCTCGGTGTAGACATTTTACTTACAGGATGTGGCGGTGATGTGGCGTTTGGCAATGAAGTGATTTACAACAAATGCTCATGGATTCCGGCTATTTTTAATGATTCATGGTTGCAGGACATAGTCTATACTCCAAAAGGCGTTCAGGTAGTTTCTTTTTTTAGCAACCATGAAATTTTAGAATGCTTGTGGAATTTAAGACTGGGACAGAAGGCTGATCCGAGAAAACTTTGGGCAAGGAATTTCTTTCGCGATTTTCTTCCGAGAGAGTTGGTGGATTATACCTACAAGGCTGATTTTTGGGGTCTTTATATTGATGGTCTTGTAAATTCACTGCCTGAAATCCGCTTCATTCACAAGCGCGCCTATGAGTTAAGCGAAAATTCCTATTTCGAAGATGCTAACTTACATCGGATGCTGCAAAGTGACCTCTATAATTGCGACCAGCAACTATATCAGAGACTCGAAGCAAGAATATCCTCGGCGGTTTGGATAAACTCGTTGGTTTCTCATCCCTGTTCATGCAGCCGTCATGCAGGGAGTGATGGTGGCTCTTCTACGTCACGCCCGCTCGTAGAGACGCTGTAAGCTTGCTGTTTTGCACAAGCTGGAGAGTTTGTTGGAATGATTTTTTCAAAAACGACTCCCTTCATGCTGCTTCTCTGTCTGATGCTCGGAGGCTGTGCCTCGGTGAGTGTTTCCCGTCAGGAGTGGGGCAACAAGGTTTGCGTGCCTGACAGGATTTTTGTCCGTCCTTTTACCGTGGATCGCGAAAAATTCCGCGTGGATCGGGACGGGGTGGAACTGGATGCGTTTGAACAGAAATTCTCAACGGAGTTCGCAGATCGTCTTGCAGAAAGGCTCACAAAGCATGTCAGACCTGCGATGGTGATTCTCAAGAATGAAAAAGTGAAGGATACCAAGGCCTGGTTAATCGAGGGGCATTTTACGCGGGTTCACCAAGGCAGTCGTGCCCTGCGTTCTCTGGTTGGATTTGGTCTCGGAGCTACAAAAACCGAGGCCCGCGTGGATGTGTTTCAAGTCGGAGCCAAAGGTCGACTCATACGAATTGCCCAGCTGGAAACCACTGGAGGCTCGAATGCCGAGCCAGGTGCGCTTTTTGCCAGTCCATTCGGCGCCGTGCCCCGCCTGATTACCAATGTCACCACCTCGGGGCTTGCTGCCGATGCGCGAAGGACTGCTCGAACGATCACTGCGGTTGTCTCCGAGAAACTCTCCGCGCAAAATGCGGAACTCGCGGGACGCCCACTCCGTGCGAAGCTCCTCGGTAGCCTGCCCTCGCAGTCAGATCAATCTAGCCGGTAAAAACGCAGCGCCTCGACGGGTGGCGGGAAGTCACTCAAAAGCGTCGGCCCCGCTTTTCCTGCTTCGCCGGGGTCTCGCACGATGTATTCGAAGCCGTGCTTCCCGCAGATGACAACGAAATGGGTGATGCCGCTCGGGTAGCGCACACGGGCAATCACGGGGTTGCCGCGCAGGAGATTCCAGTCGATGAGGAAGTGTGATGGCGCATCCTCGTAGTGCGGCAGCAGTGTGCCGACCTGCTTGGAATCTATCTCCGCCGCCTTCTCCCAATAAATCCATCCCTCGGGAGTGTAGCCTCCCTCCGTTTTCTGCAAAAAGTCATTCAGCCGTCCTGGGTCGGTATCGACTCCCCGCGATGCCAGTGCCATGGCAGCCGAGGCCACTGCACAGCCGACATCCGCAAGGGAATCGGCTGTCTCGGCAAGAGAGTTTCCGCCCCAGCGCGTGTCGCCCTGCAGAAAGTGCGGGCCTGGAATTTCCACTGCCACTGGAAAGTAAAGCCCTCCAGACATCGGCAGCGGGCGTTTCGCCATCCAATCCCGAATCCAAAGCGCCCCGGCCACACAGGCCAGAATGGCAATGATCAAAAAAATGCGTCTTGCGGACATCTGGAAATTCGCGTTGTTGAGGACACATGAAACTTGTTCTTCTATCAGCCCTCATGCTGCTCTCGAAACTCACCCTGCACGCGTCGGATTTCAATGCCATTGTGCTTGAGCAAATCCGCAAAATGCCTGAGGGCGGCGGCTATGCCACAACGCGCGAGGCTCACCAAGCCTTGAATAGCGCTGTCGCCGTATCCCCACTCGGCCTGCGTGTCGAAAGCTCCAAGGCGCAGCCGAGTTACTGCTCGGGCGCCACTTATCTCCTCTTTCTGAAAACCCTCGTCGCAGCCGAAAAACAAGGCCTCTGTCCTCAGGGCCTCACTTCCTCCGAATTTCTCCTGCCCAAAGCCATGGCCGATGGAGTCGGTATCTGGGGACGCTGGAATGCCAATGGCCCCGGCACCGCGAGGCTCTTCCATGAACTTGGCCTGGGAAAAAACTTCACCGCATGGGAGCAGGCAAGACCGGGCGACTTTATGAAGATTTTCTGGTCCTCGGATGTTGGCAAAAAAGAGCGAGGCCACTTGGTTGTGTTTCTTGGCACGGAAACGAAGGACGGCGTGGAGCATGTGCGCTTCTGGTCGAGCAACAAGCCCGGCGGCTATGGCGAAAAAAGCGTGCCGAAGTCGAAGGTGGCGGCAGTTATTTTCTCCCGCCTGGAAAATCCGTCGAACATGCAGCGCGCTGCCACCATGCCGAAAAAAGACGCCTATCTCGCGAGCCTGCTCACCCACGAATCCAGCCTCAGCGAGGCCTTGCAGAAGTCGGGGGTCACGCAGCCCTGATTATCCCCGCTCACAGCGGCAGCGTCTGATAATCCAGACACAGATAGATGACCATGCGCCTGCCATCCGGAAGCTTGATGCCGCGCAACGGCTTCACCTCGGAGAAAGCGCCTTTCACCGTCTGGGGCAGCTCCGTTCCCATGTAGAGAGCATGGCGGCCGATGAAGGGATTGTAGCCTTTCTGCTCGGTGAAAAATTCATCCGTGACGGTGTCTGACTCGACGAAATTTCCATACGACGGCCAGATGCCGAATTGGCTCGTGAGGGCAGGGGATTCTGGAACGAAGACGGATGGATACTCCGAAGGCGCTGCAGGTTTGAAATAAATGGCGAGCAGAGAGGCCAAGTCCGCATCTTC
>JBILWM010000081.1:0-12000 GCA_044369905.1 Terrimicrobiaceae bacterium
ACCGCTGAACTTTGAAGCCGATGGACGGGGGTGTTTTGGTTTTTTCATAGCCTGCCAAGTGGCAGGTTTCAAACATCCCGTCCATCTCTCCTTGAGGTGCATTTTTTTCCTCTATGGGATGCCTGTGTAAAAAATTGGTAGTTCAAAAGGCTCATTCTTTTTCTCACTGAGACGCCGAATAGGGAATATGTGCGTTTGTGGTCAACCGTAGCTTTTGCGCAAATCTTTACGAATACCCAGCCCAGCCAGATGCTCGGAAAGAAGCGAATTGTTTAACCACACTGTCCAAACAATCCGATGCCACAAGCGAAGTGTATTTGAACAAATCGTCGCAGCAATTGAAGGATTTCCTCCGCAACTTCCCTGTGAACGCCCTCACCGCACGCGGCTACCGTTCCGTCGGCTGCCAACCTTGCACCCGCCCCACCACCAACGGCGAAAACGAACGCGCTGGCCGCTGGTCCGGCTTCGACAAAAGCGAATGCGGCATCCACACCTTCCTCGGCAGTAACATTTGAGGTTCGCGGCAAGAAAGGTGCACAGGCGTCTTCCCTGTGAATGACATAGTTGATGCGGTCCAAAAAAATGCCTGACCAAAGATAATCAGCGTCTGCAAGGCCGGGACTGCCATGCGGCCTCTTTCGGAGTGCAGCAGCGCCGCCCAGCACCAAGCGCTCGGCATATTCCATAAGATCTCGGGAGAACCAAACGCGATGTAGAGGCTCTCCACAGAACGACGGATCGGCAGGGGAATCTCGAGAGGGCTGTGGGTTCTAAGGCTCATGAGGCTGTTTGACGCGGGCTTTCGTTATCCCCTATTCTTCGATCATGCCCCGCCGAGCATTGAAGGCATCTGGAAAGGATGGCCCTTATTTTGATCCCCATACCGGTTCCGGAGTTTTGCTGGGCGGTGTCGAGGTTCCTGCTATTCGGATTCATGAATGCGGTGCCAAGGTGGTGGACAGGCACTGGATTCACCATGGCGTGCGCAGTCCGTTCTGGAGGGCTTACTACAATCCCGATAAGGGCGCTGCGGTGTGCGTCGCGGGAAAATGGATGCCGCTCGGTCCATCGCATGTGGTGATCGTTCCCGATGACACCCTCTTCGATTGCAAATGCCAGGAACCCACTCGTCATTTCTGGGTTCACTTTTCCTATCCCCTTGCGGGCGACCCGCCACCCGTGTGGTCTGGAAAACTGAATGCATCCGAGCAGGCGCTCTGGCACTCTTTGTATGAACTCACAAATAAAAATTCCCATCCCCACAGGCTTCGCCACGCCTGTGCCGGAGCGCTGTTGCAAGAGTTCGGGAAAATGGAGGCGTCCCTCCCTCCTGCCCGCTCGGAAAAGTTGAGGCGGATTCATGCGTGGATGGAAAACGGAATTCGCACACCGCCCACGCTGGACGAAATGGCGTCCCATGCCGCCATGTCGCGCCGTTCCTTTTTGCGTTGGTTCCAAAGCGAAACCGGCGAAACTCCCGTGGCCTACCTGAGGCGCATCCGGATCCGCGAGGCCTGCCGCCTGCTGCGCTTCGGAAACCAATCGGTGGATGAGATCGCGGTGGCGACTGGATATGCCAATCGCTACCACTTCACCCGCGCCTTCAACGCCGTGACCGGCATGGGGCCCGCCGCATTCCGGCGCGCGAGCCCGGCTCCTTGAAAAAACAATTGGCACGATTCGATACATCATGGGCACTGGCTGACATAGCTTGTTGAAGTCTTTTGATTAGGCTCCACACCATGAACTCAGAACCCACCAACGAACGCGGCGCCCAGCGCCTGAGCCTCGAACAACTCCAGAAATGGGAAGCCTTGAAATACGGCATGTTCATCCATTACGGCATGAGCACCTACACCGCCTCGGAACTGCCCGATGGAAGCCATCCCTCCACGCTCTACGCGCCCGACAAGCTCGATGTGGATCAATGGGTCTCGGTGGCCCGCGACGCGGGAATGAAGTATGCCGTGCTCACCACCAAGCATGTCGCCGGCCATTGCCTCTGGCCGACGAAGCACAACGACTACCATGTCGGAACCAGCGGCAACAAAACCGATGTCGTCGAAGCCTTCGTGAATGCCTGCGAAAAACGCGGCGTGCTGCCGGGTTTCTATTACTGCTCGTGGGACAACCACAACAAATTCGGTTCACGAACCTATTCCGACACCGCCGCCGATGAGCGCGCCTTGTATCCCGAGCGAGTGTCCTTGGCCTTCACTACCCGCGAGTATCAGGATTTTCAAACCGCTCAGATCGAGGAATTGCTCACCAGCTATGGCAAGGTCGCGGAAGTGTGGATCGATATTCCCGTCGTTCTGCCGCGCTTCTATCGCCAGGAACTCTACAACCAGATTTCCAGTCTCCAGCCTGAGGCGGTGATCATGATGAACAATGGCATCAGCGACGGATCGAACTACCCGATCGACAAAGCCTGGCCCGCCGACATCATCGCCATCGAACGCTTCCTGCCCAACAGCCACACTGGCCATGTCAAGTGGCGCACGATTGAAGGCAAAAAGTATTATATGCCCGGCGAAGTCTGCGACCCCATCGGCCGCGAATGGTTCTTCACCGAGGAAGACCAACCCCGCAGCGACGAAGAGTTGCTTGGCATGTATCTGGTAAGCATCAGCCGCGGCACCAACCTCCTGCTCGATGTCGGCCCCGACAAACACGGCCTCATCCCGCAAAAATATGTTGGCGCCCTGCAACGCCTCCGTGCCAATCTTGATCGTCTTGGTATCGCCTGAGAATCAACCTCCACCCACAAATTCCATGAAACGCTACGGCTCCATGATCCGGCTACGCCCCGAAAAATATGAGGAATACAAAAGGCTGCACGCCGCTGCTTGGCCAGAGATCCTCGCAAAGATCACCGAGTGCGGAATTCGCAACTACTCGATCTACCACAAGGACGGATTCCTCTTTTCCTACTTCGAGTATGTCGGAAACGACTTCGATGCCGACATGGCGCTGATAGCGGCCGACCCGCGCACGCAAGAATGGTGGGCCGTCTGCAAGCCCTGCCAGGAACCGCTCGAATCCCGCCAACCCGGCGAGTGGTGGGCCGACATGGAAGAACTCTTCCACCACGATTAGCCCCCCGCATTCCAGAGCAGACCCTGTCTAACTTTTCGTCCTGCCCCCGCTTTTTTTATCTCAGAATACGGCGGAGAGTTTCACGCCCTTCATGGAGAGCCGCCAGGAAGGCGGAATGGAGCATGGTTTTTCTCGTGAACCGGGAGAGGTTGTAGATGCCAATAGGGAGGCATCCATTCCCCGCAACCCAAGCCTTGGTGGGACTGCCAGCAAGAGCCGAAAAGACGAGTGCAAATAGGGACCGCAGGCGCGCTCTTGAAGCGTCTGCGCGCTGCAGCTGCCATTGGCACACCTGATGCTGAGCATTTCCACAAACCCTCAGCACAATGAAAAAAACAATCATTACCTGCCTGGGTGTTTCCTCCATTGCATTGACCGGCGTTTTTTATGCCGATCAAGCCTCCAGCCGGAAACACACACCACCCGTCAACACGCAAACCGCCGACGCCAGCGTCGGGATTTCAGCCGCCCCGGATTCCAGCGGCGCCGCGTCGAATCGGCCGCAAAGCGGAACAGCGCCGGCCATGGCCTCATCGGGGAAAGGGGCTCCGCCCGCGCCCATGCCAGCCCAGGCGCCGGATCCTTCGCCGGATTCGGATAGCACCACCGGCGCAGCGGCCGTGGCGCAAAACAGCAACCCCACCCGTCAGCAGGGCCCTGCTTCTTCAAGCGCGGCTGCAGGCGGATCGGCGGGTCCGACAAACCTGGTCGTGCAACTCCTGCAGTCGGCCGATATGAGCAATCCCGAAGAGCGGGAAAAGGTCGTTGCTCAAATGACCCAGATTGAAGAGAGCCGCATGGATGCCGTGCTGGAAAAAGCCGGTCAACTCGGCGTCCCCGTGCGCATCGACGATGCGGGCGGGAAGGTTTCGATCCTCCATGATTTCCGTGGCGACCAACCGCTCTATCGCGTCACAAACAACAAGAACGCGGCCATTTCCACAGCCGCCAACTTGATCCAGTCGGCACCCTACGGCCTCGATGGCACCGGCGTGAAGGTGGGCGTGTGGGATGCGGGGTCGATCCGCAACACGCACCGCGAGCTAACCGGGCGGGTGACGAAGAAAAACGCCACCGCGCCGATTGATGACCATGCCACCCATGTCGCTGGCACCATCGCGGCGACAGGAGTCGATGCCATCGCGAAAGGCATGGCACCAAAGTCCACCGTCGATTCATACGATTGGGATAACGACTACGCCGAGATGACAGCCAGCGGCGCAGCGACAGCCACTGCATTGTCAGCCGTGCCGGTCTCGAACCACTCCTACGGATACGGCGCTGGGACAGCAGACATGGGCCGCTACGAGACCCAGGCTCAAACGACCGACGCGCTCGCTTGGTCTCTGCCTTATTACCTCCCCTTCTGGGCTGCAGGCAACGAACAGGACTCCCTCAACGCGCTGGGCGGATTCCAATCGATCACATTCAATTCCCTCGCAAAAAACATCGTCACCATTGGTGCGGTGAACGACGCCGTTGTCGCGGGAGTGCGCTCTCCATCCGCCGGATCCATGAGCACCTTCTCAAGCTGGGGCCCCTGCGACGACGGGCGCATCAAGCCCGACCTCGTTGCCAACGGCGTGAGTGTTTACTCAACCACTGCAGGCAGCGACTCCTCCTACAACGGCTCCTACAGCGGCACCAGCATGGCGACGCCGAATGCCGCCGGCTCGGCAGCGCTCATCCAGCAAATCTACGCAAACACATTTGGCCAACGCGCTCGCGCCAGCCTTCTCAAGGCGCTCCTCATCCACACAGCGGATGACCTCGGAAACCCAGGCCCTGACTACAAATTTGGTTGGGGATTGATCAATGTGAAAGCCGCCGCCGATCTCATCCTTGCGCAAAAGGCCAGCCCGGCCGTGCCAAGAATCCTTGAGAACACACTCACGGCTGCCGTGAAATCGACCACCACGACCTTCACTTGGGATGGAGTCAGCCCGATTCGCGCCACCCTGTCTTGGACAGACCCCGCCGGCGCCGCGCAGACAGGCGCCGACAGCAGGACAGCGAATCTCGTGCACGACCTGGATTTGAAAATCACAGGCCCAGATGGAGCCACGGCCTATCCGCCCTTCGTCATGCCCTTCGTCGGCTCATGGACATCGGCCGCCATGTCCGCCGCCGCCACCACTGGTAGAAACAGGGTGGACAACACCGAGCAGGTTTACATTTCCAATCCAAACCGCGCCGGGACCTACACAGTGACCGTGTCGATGGATGCCGCACTCACCACAAACGCCCAACCTTACGCGCTCGTCATCACCGGCGCGGCAGCCTCGACGACACCCACACCAACGCCGACCCCATCACCAAGTCCAAGCCCTACACCAACACCCACTCCCGCGCCGGTGAACCCCGCTCCCACGGTGAACCTCACCTCGCCGACGAGCGGGACAAGCATCAGCCTGGGATCGCAGCTCACCCTGACAGCGAATGCCTCGGATCGCACATCCACCGGCGCTGCGGGTGTCGTTACCTGCGTGGATTTCTTCAGCGGATCGACCTCGCTGGGCGTTGATACCACCGCGCCGTATTCGATCGCCTGGAAACCAGCCACCGCCGGAAATTACATCCTCACGGCACGGGCGACTGATAGCCAAGGCGCTGTTGGCACATCGACATCGGTCACGGTCACCGTGGTGGCACCGCTTCCCGCGCCGACCATTTCCTCGTTCTCACCGGCGAGCGGGCCTGTCGGCACGAGTGTATTGATCAATGGCACCAACCTCTCCGCAGTCAGTGGCGTTCAGTTCAAGGGAGTCGCCGCCAGCGTTTGGAGAATCGTCTCCGCCACGCAAATCAGCGCCACAGTTCCGCTCGGAGCCGCTACTGGAGCCATTAGAGTATCCACCGCCACAGCCAGCGCGACGAGTTCCACGGCCTTTACCGTCACCACGCCGCCAGCCGCTGTCGTCATCAGCCAAATCTACGCCGGCGGAGGCCGCTGGTGGTCGGATTACAGCCACGACTATGTGGAACTCTACAATCAAGGGACCACACCCGCGCAGCTCGATGGATGGTCGCTTCAACTCACCGGCGGATCAGGCGCACGATGGACGGCTATTCCGCTCACAGGCGCCATTCCCGCCAAGAGCTACTACCTCATCGCACTTGCAGGCGGCGACTACGCCTACCATCTGCCAAAAGCCAACGCTTCGGGCTCCTACGACCTCGCCGCCAAGCAAGGAAAAGTCGCCCTCATGAGAACCGCGACGCCGCTGGTCGTGGCATCACCCCTCGGTCTGGCGAATCTCAGTGACTTCGTTGGCTACGGCAACGCCAACGCCTATGAAGGCGCCTACCCGGCCATCGCTCCCGAACGCTATTACGCCATCTTCAGAGCCAACGCCGGTGCCACAGACACCAGCGACAACTACTGGGACTTCGATTGGAACTACGCCGACCCGCGCAACTCCGCCACACCGGTCACACTCCGCAATAAACAACTCCTGCCAAAGCCCCGCCGGTAAAAGACGACTCACCCCCAGCCCAGGCTGCATGGACCCGCCCCCCCCATGCAGCCTGGCCCAATCGTAAACTGGGAGGGACATCCTCCGGCATGTCCCATTTTCCTCGATGCGCGTGGCCACCTCATCGATGACCGACCACACCCTGCGCCTGCGCAACCGAGACGGTCGCGCCCCCCTCTCTCGCGGGGTGAACACCCCAGCCATAAAAAACAAGCGCCCGCCTTGGAAGTGCTATGATGTCGTATGAAAAAAACGACTGATCGATTGATTGTTTGCGGCACGGATTTTTCTGAAAATTCCGCAGAGGGTGTTGCCGCTGCCACCGCCGTGGCTGGACGATTTCACAAGCCGCTCAAGCTTCTGCATGTCGCGGATCAATTCAATATCCACTGTGATACCAAGGCGGAGGCAACTCGGTATCTGCAGCCTGCCCGCGAGAAATTGAAACACGAGATCGAATCCGCGACTTCAAACCTGGAGCGCGTCAGTGGCGAGGTTTTGCACGGGCAGTATGCCGAGGATGCACTCGTCGATTTCGCATCCAAAAATCCCGTGGATTTGCTCGTGGTTTCAGCCGTGAGCAAGACGGCGTTTGATCGCTGGACGCTCGGCAGTGTCTCCGAGGAAATCTCGGAAACCGCTCCCGTGCCCACGCTCACTGTGCGCTCGGCCAAACCCTTCGAGGCATGGGCGCGTGGCGAGCGGGCGTTGAGAGTTTTTGTTGCAGCGGATTTCTCGCCTTCTTCGGACGCCGCCTTGCATTGGGTCGGCAAATTGCGGGAAATCGGCCCGTGCGATGTGTTGCTCGGTCATGTGAACTCACCGTATCGCGAAGAAAAGCGCCTCGGCCTTTGCGACTCGCAGGAATCAAAGGAAAACCAACCCGCCGTTCAGGCGATTCTGGAGCGGGATTTGCGGGAAAAAGCCTCGGCGATTCCTGGATTGGAACCCTTTGAAATTTTGGTGCGCGCTAGCGAGGGAAAGGCCGACCTCCAGATTGTGAACCTCGCCATCAAAAACCAGGCCGACCTCCTCGTGGTTGGAACACATCAACGCCAAGGCTTGAAGCGCTTCGCGCGCGGATCGTTCTCCAGCGCCATTCTGCGGCATGCTCCGATGAGTGTGGTCTGCGTGCCAAAGGCTCTGGAACCCGCTCCCGCCGTGCGCCCGTGCCGCCGTGTGCTGGTCGCGACCGACCTGAAGCCAAATGGTGCGCACGCCCTGTCCTACGCCTACTCCGTCGTCGATCAAGACGGCACCGTGTGTGTCGCGCATGTCCGCAAACCTTCGGGATCGACTGAAAGCGCCCGGCATATCGCCGAGTGCACAGATCAATTACGCGCGCAAATCCCCGACGGTCCCGGCGTTTCCTCCGTCAACTACGAGATTCGCGTCATTGAAAATGCCCATGTCGTCGAAGCGATCTGCCAGGCGGCGGAGTCCTTCAACGCCGACCTCGTCTGCATGGGAGCGCACACGAGGCCGGGAGCAGCCGCCCGTCTCACAGGGTCGGTCGCCCTCGGTGTCCTCCAAAAATGTGAACGCCCCGTGCTCGTGGTCTGGCCGGCTCGCGATTCATAAGCCCACCGCGAATCGCGCGCGCGCCCTTAAAACTTAAAACTCTCCCTCCGTTCCCTTGGAGGGCGACGCTATGCCCGTGCCCAAGCCTCAGGCGCAACCGCACCATTATACCATTTGCGAGAGGAGCGTTCGCAAGGGGACTATAACCGGGGTGGTGTGTGCGAAACAGTTGATCGATTCGTGCGGGAGGTCGAGGACGGCTTGAAAAGCATGCTTGGCCCCTGTTTGTTTCTGGAAATGGAAAAGATCCCGTGAGAGGGCCTCCCTCGATGTCTTGACCTCAATCAAAATCCACGGCTCGCCGTCGCGGATGATCGCAAAATCCACCTCGCGCTGGAGCTTGTCGCGGAGGTAGCGGAGTTCGAAATGCCCGAGGCCGAGGTCGGTCCAAGTCTCGACCGCCTTGAGCAAATGACAGGCCGCGAATGACTCGGCCCGCGCGCCGGGATCCGCGATTGCCGACCAGTCGCGCAGATACCACTTCGGCTCTTTGCGGAGCGATTTCGCGACATTTTTAAACCACGGCCGCAACTCATATCCCACATAGAGTTCTGAGAGAATCGCCACCCAACGCCTCACGGTGTCCACGCTGGCCGAAATTTCCCGGGCCAGATTGCTGAACACGAGTTGGCCGCCGGACCTGGCTGCGAGCAAATGCCCCAGTGTTTCGATGCCCCGCAGTTCCTGCACCCGCGTGAGGTCGCGCACATCCTCGCGCAGGAGCAAGTCCATGCGTTGCGCCTGCCATTTTTTGAGAAATGCCGCGCTCTGTCGAACCATCGGCTCGGGAAAACCCCCGAAGCGCCACAGGGTTTCCCACGCGTCCCCGTCGATGGCCATCGACTCGCAGAGCGGCGTGGCCGGCGGCTCCGGGCGCAGGATTTCCCCCACGCTGAAGGGATGCTGGCGATAAAGAAAATATCGCCCCAGCAGGCTGTCTCCCCCCTTGCGGAAGATGTCCATGCGCGCGCTGCCTGTGGCCAGAATCCCACACCGCGCCCCGTGCACATCGAAAAACCCCTTAAGCAGTGTCTTCCACTTTTGGAATTTGTGGATCTCATCAAGGGCCAGGATCGGTAGCCGTTCGCGCGGACGGTCCAACTCAGCTCGCAAGGCCAGCGCCGAAGGACCCTTGAGTATCACCGCCCGGTCATCCAGATTGTCGAAATTCAGATAAACATCCGCCAGCCTGCGAGCAGCCTCGGTTTTTCCAACCTGACGCGGCCCCGCCAGAAATGCCATTTGGCGATTCTCTTGAAAATGAGTCGCCAAGACACGATCATAGAGACGAGGAAGCATCGGCCCAAAATACATAACATCGTAAAATAGTCCAGACCATTTGACGATGGGGCTGGAAAAAGTCCTGCCCTATCCTCCGCTTGGAAAATTTGCCGATAAAGCATAACAAGGTCCCGGGGAACGAGCGCTACCGCACCACTAAGGAGCGCCAACGTCCCCGTTGGCTTCGCTCGGCATATCTCAGGGCCGAGGAGCACCTCGGCGTTCGTGAAAAAGCGCGGCCGAGCGCAACCACGGGAGGGCCGTCCTTTGTCTTGCTCGCGCCTCTCCGAGCTCTGTATCATTCTCCGAGCAGGGAGCCTGCTTGCTGCGCCCTTCGGGCCATCAGCGATGTGCTTCCTTCGCACTTCCCAGTGCTTCGGTTGGCATGGCTCAAAAATACGACTTCTACCCTTTCCGGGCGTTGCCGAGCTCTCCACGCACCACGGCACAAACAGCTTGGCGGATTTCCGCGAGCTTTCTTTCCGTGATGTGGCCAGCCACCCGGCGAACGATGCTGCTACTGGCCGTGACCAGCCTATGCGGCAAAAGGAAACTTTGCTTCGGCAATCCACCCGCGAAAAAATCCGATTCGTGGATAGGTATCGCGTTTTTATGCGTCAGGGGTTGGCTGGTGATTTGGCAGAGCAGCACATCCCCGCGGTCCAACACAGCCAGAACAAGAGCGGGACGAACCTTCTGGCTACTGAAATCCGTAAATGGGAACGGCACAGTCACCACATCGCCTGCTACAAGTCCTTCCATGCCTCATCTTCCTCGGCCGAGGTCCAATCAGAAGCCCACGCCGTTTGAGCCAGAGGCAGCATGGAATCCTCCCTTTCAGTTCCAGCAGACTGTCGGCTTTTCAAGAACTTCAAAAAATCCCAAACCTCGCGCCGGATTTCCTCCGGGGCGCTTTCGATTTCCGAGAGCAAGGTTTGCGAGCTCATTGATGTTTTTTTAATGCATCCTGACATGGTTTTCCAGCTGAATTTGAACCTGCAAATATTTCCTGCAGACCAGCGGCTATGCAGAGTCCGCTCCCGCGCGGTAGCGCAGTTGTTTTCCTGGGATCGCGCGCTCCCGGGGAACGGGCGCTGGCACGCTACTCGGGAACGCCAACGTCCCCGTTGGCTTCGCATGGCATGTCTCTCAGGCCGAGGAGGACATCGGCGTTCGTGCGAATGCACATATATGAAATCAACCAGTGAAAGTCTGAGTCATCCCGAGACGAGCAACGGGAGAGCAGCCGGAGGCAACTGCGTCGTCGTGAGACGGGGTGGGGAGCAGCCCGAGGCGGACCTGTGGTCCCAAACGAAAGTGAACCCGATTCGGTTTGCAACAGCGGCGAGCCTGCGAACGAGTGGCGAAGCCAGTGGCCAGAGCCATATCCGTTTCCTCTCACATCTCTCGTATAATACCAAAGTCCCTTAAAAAATAGACTTTACATGAGGTTCATTTTTTACGATCTTTGTGTCGCATGAGAACACTTCCAAAACTTGGACAAGAAATCGTAGAGCAAATCGAAGAGGCTTGGAGGCTTCCGCAAGAGGATCGGGCGCGCAAGCGCCTGCTGGTGGTGCGCCTGATCGCCCAACATGAACACACAGTGGCCGAGATCATGAAGATCGCCGCCGTCTGCCGCCAAACCGTTTTTACCTACCGGGACAAGGTGCTGAGCGATGGCGTGAAGGGTTTGCTCAAACGCGACTGGGCGGGAGCGCGGAAGCCAACTGTGCGGGGTGCGGTGGCCGAGGAGTTTATTGAACAACTTGGCCAGGGTAAATTCCGGCAGGCGCGGGATGCGCAGACATGGATCAAGAAGCGGACACGAAAGACCCTGACCGAAAGCGGAGTGCGCAAAACCATCCGTCGATTAGGAGGCAAGCTAAAGGTTCCCCGCAAAAGCCATGTGAAAAAAGATACGAAGGCGGCCGAGGAGTTTCGGGCGGATTTGAGCAACCGCTTGGCCAAGGCGGTTGGAACCTCCCCGGACAAGCCCGTGAGAATATGGGTTCTGGATGAGCATCGCTACGGACTCTTGCCAGTGATCCGCAGGGTGTGGGCGAGAAAAGGGGTGAGGGTTCATGCTCCCTATAAAACAACATACCAGTGGGGATATCTGCACGAAGCCCTTGAGGTGGATGGAGCCCATCGGGTTGAATTGCTGTTCACCCCGAGCATCAATCAAGATGTGCATGCGGTGTTTTTAAAACAGATTGCCGAAAGCGATCCCGACGCCCTGCATGTGATTGTCATGGACCAAGCCGGCTTCCACATGAAGCAGGAGGACGGAAGGGTTCCCGCCAACATCCGTGTGCTGCCGCTTCCGCCATACTGTCCCGAACTCAATCCTGCGGAATGGTTCGGTAGGGTGGTGAAGGCGCCAACAGTGAACCGGATTTATGGAAGTTTGGAAAAACTCGAAAATCATCTCATCGCAGTAGCCAGGAGCTGGAGCGAACCATCCAAGGTCGCCTCTCTCGTTCACCAGTGGATGCACGATCAAGTAAACGCTACCGCCACGACCTAAAGTCTAATAGTTAGGGGATATTGGTATAAG